>CADCNE010000013.1:3268-23871 GCA_902802805.1 uncultured Eubacteriales bacterium | reverse complement strand
TGATGCTCCGGGTCAGCACGTGGCCGATGTGGGGCTTGCCGTTGGCCGTGGGGGGGCCGTCGAAGACGGTGTAGGCGGGAGCGCCCTTGCGCAGCTCCACGCTCTTCTCGAACACATGGTTCTCCTTCCAGAAGGAGAGGACCTCTTTCTCCCGGTCCACAAACTTCAGATCCGTCGATACCTTGTCGTACATACTTGCCTCCAACTGTATTTTGAAAATAAAAGGCCTTTCACCCCTGTTACGGGGCGAAAGACCTGATCTTCCGCGGTACCACCCGCCTTGCATGGCAAAGCCATGCCGCTCATATGCCCCTGTAACGGAGGGCTTGCCGGAGGCCGCTACTCATTGTTCACGACCCCGCTCCCGGGTGATCTTGCCCTATGCGCCCCTTGCCGCCTTGCACCGTCCGCGGCTCGCTTGAAGGGGGAGGCATCGGCTACCTGTCCCGATCCACGTTTGGCAGTATTATACATGGAGGGGGAGGATTTGTAAAGAGACGTTTTTGTTCCTTTTTTCTCTTCGGTGAAGAGGAAAAAGGAACCGAAAAAAGAGAAGCACAAGAATAATAATGGGAAGTACAGCGTCAGCCATACTTCCCAATTGCGTTTCTTTTGGGTGCCTTTTCTTTACAAAGAAAAGGCACAGATGCTTTCAATACTACCTCTATTCGTGGAGCTGCCGCTCCCGCTGGAGTTCATCCCGTTTGCCCTGGATGCGGCCGTAGGCGTAGGCAAGAACCCCGGCGCAAATGAGGTTGATACCGCCCAGGCCATTGTAGCGCAGGTTCATAAGCCCGATGCCCAGGTTGAGGATGCCGATGGGCAGCAGGATGCGGCCCATGTTGTTGAGCTGTTCGATGCGGGAGTCCAGATCGCTGTTCAGCTCGAAATGCCCCAGCTCGCTTTTGCGGCGGAAGTAGAGCCACTGCATCATGTGGCCGATGTACTCTGCGCCGGTATCCTTCACGAAGGAGATATAGGCCTCGTCCGGCTTGCGGCACTCCAGCCGCACCTCGTAGGCGCTAGGGTCCGTCTTCTCGAACCAATAGGTGCACCAGCCTATCTGGCACAGCGTCCAGCCGTCGGCCGCCATGCTATTGAGCCACATGTCCTCCTTTTCGAATTCCCACACCCAAAACCATTTGAATACCCTTTTCATGCTCATGCTCCCTCCCTGCTTTATGCTTGCGGCTGATCGTCGCCGTCGTCCTTCTTGTCCTTCTTCTCGCTGTCGAAGGACATGCCCACGACCATGCCGAGACACATGCCGATGGGCATCCACAGCCCCAGGTTCTTGGTGGCGGTGCCTATGGCCGCGCCAACGGCCAGGCCAAGACACAGGCCCAGAGCGAGACCATTGCCGGCGCTCTTCTCCTCGGTCTCGGGCTTCCCTTCCTTCCGCAGATCCTTCTTCTCCTCTTCCATCATTCCTCGCCTCCCAGCACGATCTCACCGTTTGTGACCAGCTCCCGGAGCCTGTCCAGTTCGTTTATCAGGGCCTCCCGGCCCGAATCCGTCAGGGCGTATTCCTTGCGGCGGCTGTCCTCCGCCCCGGGTACTGCCCGTATCCAGCCCTTCTCCAAAAGGCCGTTGATGGCCCCGTACAAGGTCCCCGCCGCCAGCTTCACCCGTCCGGAGCTCATGCGCTCCGCCTCCTGCATGATGCCGTACCCGTGGCGGGGGGTCACCAGAGACAGCAGGATGTAGTACACCGCCTCCGTCAGGGCCGCCTGTGTGTTCATATCCCTTCCTCCTTTATCGGTCGCCGTTATATCGGCTGTCGTTATATCGTGGTTAGAGTATATCGCTGCCCGATATATTTGTCAATACCTTTTTTTCAAAAAAATCTGTCAAAGAAATCACGATATGCGTGACTCCTTTGACAGATCGAAAACGTATAGAGCAAATCAGGCCGTGCCCTCACTCCAAACAGCGATACACCTTGCCCGGTTCCAGCGGTGTGCCCCGGCTCTCCAACAACTCGCTCACGGTCACCAGCTCATACCCCTGCTCCAGGAGCCAGGGGACCAGGGTCTCCACCGCGGTCCTGGTGGCGTTCAGCTTGTCGTGGAAGAGCACGATAGAGCCGTCGGTGATCTGTTTGCGGCACAGGTCCAAAACGGCGTTGGGGTCCGCGGACAGCCAGTCCTGGGAATCCACCGACCAGAGGATGATGGACAGGCCCGTCTCCCGGGCCGCCTGCTCCACCACGCCGTTGGTGTTCCCGCCGGGGGGCCGCATGAGCCGGGGGGTATAGCCGCCCTGGATGCTGGTATCCAGCAGCTCCTTCATTCCGTTGAGCCGATTGAGCTGATACTTCAGGGACTGCCCGGTCATGGTGCCGTGGTCCTTGCCGTGGATGCCGATCTCGCAGCCCAGGTCCACCATCCGCTGCAGAAGGGGCGTCGTCTCCTCGTTGATCACGATGCCCAGCACAAAGAAGGTGGCCTTCGCGCCGTACTGTTCCAAAACGTCCAGCACGTTGCTGGTGTTCTTCTCCCGGGGCCCGTCGTCGAAGGTCAGGGCCACCTTGCGCCGCTCCCCTTCGAAAACGGTCTTCGGCTCAGCCGTGGCCGTCGGTCCCGTAACGGCCGCGGGCTGGGCCGTGGGCACGGGGGAAGCGACCACCTCCGGTTCCGCCGTGGCCTCGGGCGTTTCCTGGGGCGGGGGAACATCGGCCGGATCATTTATCTCATAGACGGCATGGACGACGTAGTTCCGCTCCAGGGGCTTGCCGGTGACGTCCTCGCTCCAATGGGCTCCCAAAGTGTGGCCCTCGAACAGGCCCCGTATCTCCGGCGCCTGATCCAAGGTTCCCTGGAAGGGCACCTGGACGGTCCGGATGCCCTGGGCGTCCTCGAAGGCTACGGTATAGTGGGAATGTTTCCGGACCGCCGTCTGCAGGAATTCGGGCATGGCGTCCACGGGGATATGGTAGTTGTTCCAGAACTTGAGCATCCACTGCTGGGTGGCGGTGTTGTAGTACACGCCATCCATATTGAACACCTTGCAATACTTGGCATAGGTGGCGAACTTCTTTTTGCAGTAGACCTGGCCGCCCTCGTCGTCGTTGGACTCGGCCACGATGTACCCGTCGCTCTCCCCGTCCATGTCGTCGTCATACCGGTCGATGATGATCATCTCATGGTGGTTGGGCTTCGTCACGCCCTGGAGCACGTCTCCGGGCCGCCCCTCGTAGGTGCCCACCCGATTGGCGTGCAGCGCGCCCACGCCGCCGATATCCCCCGTCTCGCCCATGGTGCCCGTATTGCGCACGTTGAGCCCCGCCAGACGGAAGGCGTAATGGACGAAGCCGTTGCAGTGGGTGCCCATCTCATGCTCCGCCTTTTTCTTGCCCGTCCAGATATCGAGCCCCGCCTTGGTGTTGAGATCATAGGTGGTGCCCCAGTCCGGGTTCAGATACCAGCCGTATTCCCGCACAGGCCAGTACCCGTAGAAGAAGAAGGGGATGCGGATGCCGAACTCCTGGAGCTTGCTGAACTGGGTGGTGATACCCACCACCACCGCCTCCCGGGTGTAGATGCCGGCCTTGGCCACGTTCTCGGCGATGAGCTCGTTGAGCTCCTCCACCGAATAGTTGCAGTATTTGGGGAGATAGGTGGAGATGGCTTCCTCCGGGAACTCGGTGTTGTCCATGCGGAAGTAGGTGTTGTAGACCTTGGGCATCTCCACATAGGTGGGCCCGTACATGTTCCCCTCCGTGTCCCTGAGCCACAGATAATAGTTGCCGGGGAACTTGGTGGTCCTGAGATATGTGTCCGTATACGCCAGCCAGTCGTGGTTCTTGGCCGCGGGCTGCTTGTCGATATTGCCGAAGTAATACCCCGCCATCCGGCAGTTCTGTTCCCGGATGCGAATGTTGAGGATCACGCCCAGCTCAATGGAAAGCTCCTCCACCTCCAGCTTCTTTTCGAGAACAGCTTCACTTTGGCCCCCGTCCGCAAGGACCAGGGTCGGAAGCAGCATCAGGATCAGGATGAAAAACACACACCAGCGCTTCATGGGCATACTCCAAGTTTCATTACCGGATAGTATACCATATCTCCCTCTTTTTCGCAACCGGCGAAGTGCCCCTGTCCTTGACGATGACATAAAATCGTGCTATTGTGATGCGAGAAAGAAGATCGAAAACATGAGAAAAAAGCACACAAAACTATTGAGTCTTTTCCTGGCGTTCCTGTTCCTGATCCCTTCGGCGCGAATGGCTCTGGCGGAGGACGAAAACCCCATTCTCAACGAAAAATGCGACCTCTCCGACTGGCCGGGTTTCTGCAACTATCCCATCCGCCTCATGGACAACCGATACAAGTCCGGCGCGGACCTGAGAAAAGGCAGCAAGGCGGGCATCTACTGGACCTCTGACGTGCCCGTGGGCATCGTATACTGGGAGTGGATCGTGCCCCCCGACGAGTGCCGGTATACCTTTGTGGACGAGAACCGGGAGCCCATCAGCACCAGCATCCGCTATCGGGAGGGGGACCGGGGGTATCTCACCGTGCCCGAAGGGGCCCGGGGCATCGTCCTCGAAGTGATCAGCGGCTACAGCGGCGGCAGCTGCCGGCTGACGGAATGGCATGTGTACGACGCCGCCAACGTGCCGGACAACATCCATCTGTGGGAGGTGGCTCCCGAAAAGTGCGACATCATGCTGGTCTCCTGCCACTCTGACGACGAGCTGGTCATGATGGGCGGCATCCTCCCCACCTACGCCGCCGAACGGGGCCTGCAGGTCCAGGTGGTCTATTGCTACGTGCCCGAGCAGGAGCGGCACGGGGAGGCCCTCAACGGCCTCTGGTACTGCGGGGTCAGGACCCTGCCCGTGTTCTTTATCATCGAGGTGGAGAACCACTATCGCTTCGCCGAAAAGCTCACCCGGGAGATCCGACGCTTCAAGCCGGAGGTGGTCATCACCCATGACATCGAGGGCGAATACGGGAACCCGGGCCACAAGCTGGTGAGCAAGAACTGCCGGGAAGCGGTGGAGGCCGCCCCCGACGAGACCATGTTCCCCGCCTCCGCCGAGGAATACGGCGTCTGGCAGGTCAAGAAGTTCTATCTCCATCTCTATAAAGAGAACGGCATCACCATGGACTTCGACAAGCCCCTGGATTACTTCGGCGGCAAGACTGCCTTTGAGATCGCCCAGGAGGCCTACGCCTTCCACCCATCCCAGCGGAGGGAGTGGCTCCGGATCCTTCAGTCCAACCAATACGACTGCCGCAAATACGGACTCTACTTCTCCACCGTGGGGGAGGACGTGAAGAAGGACGACTTCCTGGAGAACATCCCCCTCACCTGCCTGACCGCCACGCCGACCCCGACGCCGTCGCCCACGCCGACGCCCACGCCTTCACCGACGCCGACGCCTACGCCGACGCCGTCGCCCACCCCGACCCCGACGCCGACGCCCACGGCCACCCCTGAGCCTACGGAAACGCCCACGAGCGCGCCCACCAAGACGCCCGAGCCGAGCCCAACGCCGGCCCCGGCTTCCGGCCTCTCCGCCGAGGACACGATCTCCCTCGTCATCTGCGGCGTGCTGGTCCTGGGCCTCGCGGCCATCGCTGCCGGCAAAAAACACAGGCAATGATCTATATGCAAAAAAGCCCCGAAAAACGGGGCTTTTTTTGCTGCTTCTTATTTCTTGAGGGCGTCGCGGATCTCGGTGAGGAGCTTCACTTCCTCGGAGGGCTCGGGATCGGGCGCGGGGGCGGGAGCGGGCTCCTCCTTCTTGCGGCGCATCTTGTTGATGCCCTTGACCAGCAGGAAGATCACGATGGCGATGAGCAGGAAGTTGACGATGGCCTGGATGAAGCTGCCGTACTTGATGGCGGCCTCCTCGATGCCGGCCGCCTCATCCGCCGCACGGACCACGTACTTCAGGGTGCTGAAGTCGATGCCGCCGAAGAGGGCGCCGATGACGGGCATGAGCAGATCGTTCACCAGGGACTGGACGATGGCGGTGAACGCGCCGCCAATGATGATGCCCACAGCCATATCCATCACGTTGCCGCGGGTGATGAATTCTTTGAATTCAGAAACGATGCCTTTTTTCTCCATAGTTTTATTCTCCTTGCCTTGGAATATGGTACAGTATATCACCCTCTTCCCGCTTTGGCTATACTTTTTTGCACGGATCGGCGGGTTTTGCCGCTGAATTTTGACAGAAATTTGTCGTTCGTGATTCAAATTTGAAGATTAGCACTCTCCTATTGACAGTGCTAATTATGTGAGTATACTGTGCATCGTAAGGAAACGAACGGGGCACAGTAAAGGAGAAAGCCCCAAGGGAAACATGGATGATCAAGAAAGGAAGTGTTGACTATGTTGCCCAGTATTTTCGGAGAGAACCTGTTGGATGATCTTTGGCGGAACGACCTTGACCGGGACTGGTTCAATATGGACCGGGAGCTCTACGGCAAGCACGCCAAGAACCTGATGAAGACCGATGTGCGGGAAGCGGAGAACGGCTATGAGATGGCCATCGAGCTACCCGGCTTTAAGAAGGAGGATATCAAGGTGGACCTGAAGGACGGCTACCTCACCGTCACCGCCCAGAAGAGCCTCGATAAAGAGGAGCACAAGGGCAAGAGGATCCTGCGCCAGGAGCGCTACAGCGGTTCCTGCAGCCGTACCTTCTACATCGGCGACGTGAAGGCCGAGGACGTGAAGGGCAAGTACGACGCCGGCGTCCTGACCCTGGAGTTCCCCAAGGAGGACCAGCGGAAGCTGGAGGAGAAGCGGTCGATTTCTATCGAGTAACTTCTTCTATGCCGCTTTTTCTCTTTCGAAAAAGAGAAAAGCGGCGCAAAAAGAGAAACTTAAGAAAAGCAAGAGGGCTGTGCGCAAGGCATGGCCCTCTTCTTAAGTTTTTTGGGGACGAATCATACTTACAGTTTTCGGCAGATGTATAAGAGATGGGCAGAGCTGCCCAGCAGCTCCCGCTTCTCGCAATGGAGCAGGTGATAGGCGGAGAAGAGGCGGAAATCCTCATCGGTCATATAAAAGTCCGACCGGCCTTCGGCCAGCTCCAGGATGCCGTCGGTGGCCACGGTACGCAAATGAGCCACGGGCTTGTTCTCAAAGAGAGCTTCGAACTCCGCCACGTCGTAGCCCGTGAACACCTGCTCCGGGAAGTGCCGGACGCACATGTCTTTGTCAAAGTTCTCCTCCCAGCCCGCCCTGAAGGTGTGGGGCTCGGGCTGCAGATAGTTGTCGTACAGGATGGCGTGGACGGAGAGGAAGGCGAACATGAGGATGCCGGCGGGCCGGGTGACGCGGATGGCCTCGTCGATGGCCCGGTCCACCCCGCCCTTGCCGTAGAGATGGTACATGGGCCCCATGGATAGGGTGAGCTGGAAGGTGTCGTCCGCCCACTGCCTGAGGTCCAGGGCGTCCCCCTGGACCGCCTCCACGTTGGGGTATTGGGCCGTGTTGGCCTGCAGCAGCTCGTAATTCTTTGGAAGCAGCTCCACCGCCGTGACCCGATGCCCCTTCTCGGCCAGGGCTGCGGTATACCGGCCCGTACCGGCCCCCAGCTCCAGCACTCGACAGGGATAGGGAGCCATGCGGCCGATGTAGGACATGGTGGTGAGGAATTCCAGCTGGCCGTGGCGGCTGCGGGTGAGGCGGTCCGCCTCCCCGCCGGCGCCGTATATTTGGTTCAGCAGCTCCGTGCGCTTATCCATGGCCTCAGCCCACGGGCTGTTCCGCGGTCAGGGGGATGTCGATGAGCATGTTGTCGCTGCCCGCCATGACGGTGGGGAGCTTGCCGTCCCACTTGGCTACGGTCTGGTATTTGATGAGGAGTTCGGAGATGGACTCGGTGAGGATCCGGTTGGACTCGGCGTTGGCCTCCGCCAGGACCTTGATCTCGTTGGCTTCGGCCTCGGCGGCGATGACCCGCTTCTGGGCCTCCGTGTTGGCGATGACCAGGGCCTGCTCCTGTTCGGTGCGGGTCTTGATCAGGTTCTGCTCCGCCACCTGCTTGGCTTCCACGGCGTTGATGTACTCCTCGGAGAAGTCCCAGTTGATGATGTTGAGCTCGTTGATGAAGATGCCGTAGTTGTTCAGCTTCTCGTTGAGCCCTTCGTCGAGGAGCATGCTGACCTCCGCACGGCTCGACACCAGCTCCACAGCGGTATACTTGGCCGTGACCGCTTTCAAAACCTCGTTGACGGCGGGGGTGATGAGCACGTCCTCAAAACCCATGCCTACGTTTTTATAGACGGTCTGGCTGCTCTCCTTGCCCACGTGGTAGTTGACGGCCACCACGGTGGTGATGGTCTGCAGGTCCTTGCTGAAGGCCTCGGTGTTCACGTCCAGCTTCACGATCCGGTTGTCCACCACCACGATCTTCTGGACGAAGGGCACCTTGAAGTGGAGGCCCTCCTGAAGGACGTTGTCCTCCACCTTGCCGAAGGTCAGCGCCACGCCCGTGTGCCCCGCGGGGATCACCACGAAGCTGGAGCTCAGGAAAATGACGGCGAAGACCACCACCAGGATCAACCCCACCAGCCTAAAGGGGGAAAAGTTGCCTGCCTTATCCTTGAACATAGTTCAGTTCTCCTTTCTTGGTTCCGTGATATAGATGACGTCGGGGACGCTCCGGACGTTCCGGGGCTTAGATACCCGCTGGCCGTCGAAGGCCATGACGGAGCTGTCGCCGCCGTCCAGGTTGTAGGCCGCCGCGCAGCCCAGGGACGCCATGAACCGGGACAGCTGCTTCAGGTCCATGCCCTTCGAATACTTGTCCCGCCGCCCCTCCACCACCACGAAGCAGTAGTGGCCGGAAGCGTAGTACCCCAGGGCGGTCCGGGGGTTCGCGCCCATGAGGCTGGAATTGAACTTCTCCTTGGCCTGTCCGTTCTCATCGAGCAGCGCCGGGCCGAAGCACCAGGCCTGCCAGGGGTCCATGGAGAGGATCTGCTCACTGCTCCATTCGTTCCCGTCGATGGTCAGCATGGTCCCGTCTTTAAGGAGCACGCAGGCGTCGTACCGGGCGTTGTCCACCTGTCGGGCCGCCTGGCCGTTCTTCACCACGCAGCCGAAATCCCATTTGCTGATATAGTCCCCGTTGATCATCAGCAGGGCGTCCTCCCGGGCCATCAGGTCCAGCACGTCGGCAGGGGTCAGGGAGCTCTCCCGCAGGGTGTCCTTGGACCAGGCGGAGCGGAAGCTGGTGATGTCCTCGATATAGATGTCCGCCACGAAGACCACCATGGGCTTGGGAAAGCCCTCGGGGTTTTCGATCCTCTCGATCCGGATGCTGACCTGGTCGCTCACGTAGCTCATGTCGGTCTTTACCGGCTCGCCGGTGGTGAACACATCCGGGTGGGCCGTCCCGTGAAGGCAGGACGGAGTGGGCTCCGGCGTAGGCGCAGGGGTATCGGTGGGCGCGGGCGTGTCCGTGGGCACCGCCGTCGGTACAGGGGTGTCTGTGGCGGCCACCACCTCGATGTCCACCATCGGAGCCTCCGTAGGCGCGGGCGTGTCCGTAGGCGCGGCCGTCGGTTCCGCCGTGGGCTCAGCTGTGGGACCGGCCGTGGGCTCCGCCGCCGCCTGAAGCGTTTCGCCGCAGGCGCCCAGCATCAGCAAACTCAGCGATATTACCATTCCGCAAAGAATCCGTTTCATGGTCCCTATTCTACAATCATTTGTCAAAAAGCGCAACAGGAAAAGAAGACGCCGGATGGCGCCTTCTCTTCTGAACGGATGTTGCTTACTCCTCGGTGAAGGAATCCTTGTCGAGGCCGCAGACGGGGCAGGTCCAATCGGCGGGGACCTCCTCCCAGGGGGTGCCGGGGGCGATGCCGTTGTCGGGATCGCCGACCTCGGGATCGTAGACATAGCCGCAGGGGCAAACGTACTTCATGGCTGTTTCTCCTTTCGTAGATTCGTTATGCTTTCCACAGGCCGTGGAGGTTGCAATAGGCGTAGACCGCCTCCACCTCGTCGCCGTCGGTGAGGGCGAAGGTGACTTCGGGGGCCTGCTCGGGAGCCAGTGCCTTGCGCTGGTTGCCGGCCTTGGTCTGGAGGCTCACCCACTCGATGTAGTGGGCGGGGATCATGGGATGGGCCACAGAGCCCACCTGGACCTTCACCAGGTTCCCCTCCTTGGACCAGACGGGGACGTGCTTCTCCTGGGCGGCGTCGGTGGTGTTGGGGACGATCTGCTTCATGGGCTTGCCGCAGCAGACCACGGGGACGCCGGAGGGCTTCACCATGGCGATGATGTTGCCGCAGGTCTCACAGATGAAGAATTTCTGTTCCATAGCTCTCTCCTTTTCTCAATAGTTGTTGGCGGACACTTCGAAATAGCTCTGGGGATGGGCGCAGGTGGGGCAGATCTCGGGGGCCCTGGTGCCCACCACGATGTGGCCGCAGTTGCGGCACTCCCACACCTTCACCTCGCTCTTCTCGAACACGGCCTTGGTCTCCACGTTGTTGAGCAGGGCCCGATACCGCTCCTCGTGGCGCTTCTCGATGGCGGCCACCAGGCGGAACTTCTCCGCGAGCTCAACGAAGCCCTCCTTCTCGGCGGTCTTCGCAAAGCCCTCGTACATATCGGTCCACTCAAAGTTCTCCCCCTCGGCGGCAGCCAGCAGGTTCTCTGCGGTGGAGCCGATGCCCTCCAGCTCCTTGAACCACATCTTGGCGTGTTCCTTCTCGTTGTCGGCGGTCTTGAGGAACAGATCGGCGATCTGTTCGTACCCCTCCTTCTTCGCCTTGGAGGCGAAGTAGGTATACTTGTTCCTGGCCTGGGATTCGCCCGCAAAGGCGGCCTGCAGATTCTGTTCAGTCTTGGTTCCGGCGTACTTGCTCATGGGTGTCTCCTTTTCTGTTGGTCACTGGATGGGTTCAAAATCCGCCGCACCGTGCTTGCACAGCGGGCAGACAAAATCGTCGGGCAGAGTTTCGCCCTCGTAGACGTAGCCGCAGATCTTGCACACGAAGCCCTTCTTGCCCTCGGTCTGAGGCTGGGGCTTCACGTGGGCGTGGTAGAAGGCGTAGGTCATGGAGGGGGCGTTGCTGATGACCCGGGCCTCGGTCACGTCGCAGATGAACATGCCGTGGGTGCCGAGGTCGATGTACTGGATCACCTTCAACGACATGACGGCGTTCACGTACTTGCGAAGCATCACGAGGCCGTTGTCCGTCCTGGTCAGCTCCTCCCCGGCGAACTTGTCCGCCGTCCGGCCAGACTGGAAGCCGAAGTTCTCGAACACGGAGAAGGGCGCCTCTTCGGAGAGGATGTTGAGGTTCATGACGCCGGTCTGCTCGATCACGTGGTGGGAGTAGTTCATCTTGTTGATGGTGACGGCGATGCGGTTGGGCTGGCTGGTGACCTGGGCCACGGTGTTGACGATGAGACCGTTGTCCTTCCTGCCGTCGTTGGACGTGACCACGTAGAGGCCGTAGCCGATCTTGAAGAGAGCGGTCATGTCGTTCTTGTTGGCGGTCTCGGAGGAGAGGGCCTGGTAGTTCTGGCAGAGCTCCTCGCTGAGAGCGGCGATCTCGTCCTTGTTGGCGGCGTTCATGGCGGACTTCAGGTGGACCACGGCGTTGGCAAAGGTCAGGTTCTTGCAGGAACTTAGCTTCTCCTTCATGACCTTATAGGCCATGGGCGCCCAGGAGCCGTTCTCGATGAAGGCCACGGTGCGGTTCTGGAAGTTGCGCTCGGTGAGATGGTCGATGAACTCCCGCATGAAGGGGTAGATATCCGCATTGTAGGTGGTGGTGGCGAGGACCAGCTTCCCGTAGCGGAAGGCGTCACTGACGGCCAGGGACATGTCGGTGCGGGCCAGGTCGTGTACCACCACCTTGGGGCAGCCGCCCTGACGGAGCTTGTCCGCCAGCAGCTCCACGGCCTTGCGGGTGTGGCCATAGACGGAGGTGAAGGCGATGACGATGCCCTCGGATTCCGGCGTGTAGGAAGCCCAGGTCTGGTAGAGCTTGATGTAGTGCCCAAGGTCCTTGTCGAGGACGGGCCCGTGGAGGGGGCAGATGGTGGCGATGTCGAGGCCGGCGGCCTTCTTGAGCAGCGCCATGGCCTGAGCGCCGTACTTGCCCACGATGCCGATGTAGTACCGGCGGGCCTCGTCGTCCCAGGGCTCCGTGCGGTCAAGGGCGCCGAACTTGCCGAAGGCGTCGGCGGAGAAGAGGACCTTGTCCGCGCTGTCATAGGTCACCATGACCTCGGGCCAGTGGACCATGGGCGCGAAGACGAAGGTGAGGGTGTGGCGGCCCAGTTCGAGGGTGCCGCCGTTCTCGGCCACGACGCGGTTTTTCACGAGATCGGGGCCGAAGAAGTTGTCCATCATGGTGAAGGCCTTGGCGGTGGCCACCACGGCGGCGTTGGGGTAGGTCTTGAGGAAGCTGTCGATGTTGGCGGAGTGGTCCGGCTCCATGTGCTGGACGATGAGATAGTCCGGCTTGCGGCCAGCGAGGGCGCCCTCCAGGTTGTCCAGCCACTCGTGGGTGAAATGCTGGTCCACGGTGTCCATGACGGCCACCTTTTCATCCAAGATAACATAGGAGTTGTAGCACATGCCGTTGGGCACCTTATACTGGCCCTCGAACAGGTCCACCTTATGGTCGTTGACGCCTACGTACAGGATATCCTTTGAAATGTTCATAGTCCCTCCCCTTCTTGATTTGTCGACCACATTATACTATACTTGCAGAAGAAAAGGCAACCATATTTATTTGGGATCGACGGCGTCCGGGGAGAGCCCGGAGCAAAGCTTGCGGAGGGCGAAGATGATACGTTTGGAACCTATCACGCCGGACAACTGGCGGCTGGGCCTCAGGGTCCGGGAGGATCAGCGGGAGTTCGTTTCCGACAGCGCCGGGATGCTGGCCCGGGCCTACGCCTATCGGGACAGTCGCAGTCAAGCCTTCGTCATCTACAGCGACGAGCTGCCCGTGGGCATGGCCATGTACCACGATTGGGACGAGGCAGACGCCTACGATTTCAGTCAGTTTTTCATCGACCAGCGGTATCAGGGACAGGGTTATGGGTACGAAGCCGCCGGGTTGATCCTGGACAGGATGCGGCAGGATGGGAAATACGACAAAGTGTATCTATGCTATATCGAGGGCGACGATGCGGCCAAACGCCTCTATGAGAAGCTGGGCTTTCACCACACCGGGGAGGCCTGGGAGGACGAGATCACCATGGAGATGGAGCTGAGGTAACGACAGCATGCAGGAACGAACCTACACAACTCCCTGCGGGGAGATACACTATTGGGTCAACAAAGACGCGGCAAAGGCCAGCCCACAGCTGGTCTTTCTGCCGGGGCTGACGGCGGATCACCGGCTGTTCGACAAACAGATCGAGCATTTTGAAGGGGGATACCCGGTCTTCGTCTGGGACGCCCCGGGCCATGCCGCCTCCTGGCCCTTCGAGCTCACGTTCACGCTGATGGACAAGGCCCGGTGGCTGAAGGAGATCCTGGATTCGGAGGGCTTCGACGCGCCCATCCTCATCGGCCAGTCCATGGGCGGCTACGTGGGCCAGTGCTTCGCCCAGCAGTTCCCGGAGCGGCTGGCGGGCTTTATCTCCATCGACTCCGCGCCGCTCCAGCGGGAGTACGTGACGGGGATGGAGATATGGCTCCTGAAGCGGATGGAGCCGGTGTACCGCTGGTACCCCTGGAAGTCCCTGCTGAAGAGCGGCACCAACGGCGTGGCCACCACCCAGTACGGGCGGGACCTGATGCGCAGCATCATGATGACCTACGACAAGGATCAGGACCGGTACGCCCGGCTCTCCGGCCACGGCTTCAAGATGCTTGCCGAGGCCATGGAGGCGGATCTCCCCTACCGCATCCCCTGCCCCGCCCTGCTGATCTGCGGGGAGAAGGACCGGGCGGGCTCCTGCATCCGGTACAATAAGGCATGGCATAAAAAGACGGGCATCCCCCTCGAATGGATCGCCGGCGCGGGCCACAATTCCAACACCGACGCCCCGGAAAAGGTCAACGAACTGATCGAGGGGATGATCCGACGGGTCGGCGGAGAGAAAGCATGATCTCGTTTCTGACCAGCCAGCTGAACCCCGAGGGCACGGGGGCATTGAACCCCGCCAACGGCTTTGTCGACGAACTGCGGCGGTGCCTTCCGAGCCCCATTCGGGCGTTGGACATCTGCTCAAGCCCGGACGCCTGGGAGATCACGGACTTCTACGCCGGGATCACACGAGGCTATTTTGAGGACGCTGGGTTTCCCATCGAGCTGTACCAAGTTTTGGACAGCCGGAACGAGGATCAGGCGGCCGAGCTCATTAAAAGCTCGAACCTCATCATTCTGGACGGCGGTCACGTGCCCACCCAGAACCGCTTCTTCCAAAGGATCGGCCTTCGGGAGCTCATGGCAGATTACGGTGGGGTGGTGGTCGGCATCAGCGCCGGGAGCATGAACGCCGCCGATATGGTCTACGCCCAGCCGGAGGAGGCGGGCGAGGCCATAGACCCTGCCTATCAGCGGTTCCTGCCGGGGCTGGGCCTCACCAAGGTGAACCTCCTCCCCCACTATGATCGGGTCAAAGACGACGTTCTGGACGGGCTGCGGCTCTTCGAGGACATCACCTGCCCCGACAGCCGGGGCCGGACCTTCTACGCCATCCCCGACGGCAGCTACCTGTTCATCGAGGGCGGCCGGACGGAGCTCAGGGGCGAGGCCTACCGCATCCGGGACGGGCGGATCAGTCAGATCTCCCGGGACGGCCAGACAGTCTTTCTTTGAACCAGCAAACCATGAATGAGTTTTTAAGAAATCTGAACAAGATCGAGTTCGCCGTGACGCTGGCCTGCACGGGCCGGTGCAAGCACTGCCAGAACGGCGATCCCGTCCGCTCTGCCGAGCATATGGACGCCTTGGCGGCGGCAAAGGCCGTCCGGGAGGTCTGCGGGCAGTACAGGATCGAGATGGTGATGACCTTCGGCGGGGAGCCCCTGCTCTATCCCGAGGTGGTCTATGCCATCCACCGCGCGGCGGCAGAGATGGGCGTGAAAACGCGGCAGGTGATCACCAACGGCTATTTCACGAAGTCGCCGGACCGGATCGAGACGGTGGCCAGGGAGCTGGCGGACAGCGGGGTCAACGAGCTGCTGCTGTCCGTGGATGCCTTCCACCAGGAGGCCATCCCCCTGGAGCCGGTGCTGTACTTTGCCGCATGCGTTCAGAAGGCGGGCATCCCCCTGCGGCTGAGCCCCGCCTGGCTGGTGAGCCGGGAGGACGACAACCCCTACAATGAGCGCACCCGAGAGATCCTGCGCTCCTTCGAGCCCCTGGGCGTCCCCGTGGGCGAGGGCAACGTGATCTTCCCCAGCGGCAACGCTTTGAAATACCTGTGGGCGTACTTCCCGGAGGACGCGGCGGGATCTTCCCCCTACGACGATGACCCCCGGGACGTGCGGTGCCTGTCCTTCTCCCCCAACGGGGACGTGCTGAACGGGAACGTGTACCGGAAGGGCATTTTGGAGATCATGAGAGCCTATCGAGGTGAGACCGCATGAAGCTGATCGAGATACAGCGCAAAGATACGGACCGGCTGGCGCCCCTGGTGGCCGACTTTCGGGTGACGCTGAACGGGTATCGGGGCATAGCGTCCCAGCCCCGGGTGGAGGCCGCCCGGGAGGAGATCGGGGAATTTCTGGACGCCGGTTTCCCCATCTTCGCCGTGGAGGACGGCGGCGAACTTGCCGGATACGTGGTCTGCCGCATGGACGCGCCCTGCCTGTGGGTGGAGCATCTCTTCGTCCGGGAGAAATACCGGCGAAAAGGCGCGGCCACTATGCTTTTTGAAAAGGCGGAGGCACTTGCCGCCGCCATGGGGGAGGATACCGTTTTCAATTTCGTCCACCCCAACAACCTGAGCATGATCGGGTTTTTGCGGTCCAAGGGGTACACAGTGCTGAACATGATCGAGATACGCAAACCCTACCCGGGCGAACATCTAAAGACCACCATCCCCGTGGGGGACGCGGTGTTTGATTACTGAGAGGTGAAAGATGGTACTGCTGATCGAAAGCGTTATCCTGTGCCTGCTGTTCACGGGCATGGTGTACCTCATGTCCCGGGACCCCATAAAGACCCTGTACAACTACCCGCCCGCCATCCAGGAACGGGTGAAGTCCCTGCCGGAATATCAGGACAAGATCCCCACCGAGAGGAAGAAAGTGGGGGCCAAGCTGATCGCCTCGGCGGGGTTCGTCATCGTTCTTGCGCTGATTCTGAGGTACGTGAACGGGTACACCACATTTTGGCAGGCGTTCGGCTATGGGTTCCTGCTCTGGACCGTGGTGAACCTGTGGGATATGCTGGTGCTGGACATCCTCTGGTTCTGCCACGATCCCCATTTTGTGTTCAAGGGCACGGAGGACATGGTCAGCGACTATCACGACTACCGGTTCCACATAAAGGGCTTCTGCATCGGCGAGGGCCTGGCTCTCGTGGTCTGCGCCCTGGCGGGGCTGGCGGTGCGGTTCGTGCTGTAAAAGGAGAGAGAGCGTATGGAGAAGACCATCGACGAGCTGCTGCAGGCGCCCTATTGGATCGTCGACATCCTGCCGGAGCAGGTCCCGGCGGACGGCCCCGGCCAATACTTCGCCGTGGAGAGATACTATTTGGAGAAGGGCCGGTTGACGGCCATCAAGGAAAAGCATATCAACGTGCTGCTGAAGCTGAACTGCTACCGGCAGCTGACCCTGGACGGCGAAACGAACCCGCCGCCGGAGCGCCTTGCTGAGGCGGCGCTGGACCGCCCTCTCTGCATCCGGGTGGACGGCGCCCTGATCCTGTCGGAGCCGGACGACACCCACATGACCCTCTTCGACCCGGACGAAAAGCTCCTGGCCCTGGTCAGGTTCCTGGCCGCCGGGGAGGGGCTGTTCGTCTGGCAGCCTCCGGAATAATCTCGCCGGCTCGAGTGCACGAAGAAATCGAACGTATACGGTAAGCGAAATGGAATTCGGATGGATCAATCTTTTCGGCGCGGGCTTCGTCATCCTGCTGCTGATACCCAACGTCGTTTACGCCCTGCGGAACCGGGGCGAGAAGAACTTGTGCGCCAACCGGGCCATGAACCTTTTGGAGCAGGCGGGCCGCTACGGCTCCATCGTGTTCATGTGGTTCCCCCTGCTGGTGTGGAAGTTCGGCTTTAAAAGCGTCCCGGAGATGGTGCTGTATCTTGCGGGCAACGGAGCGCTGCTTCTGGTCTATTGGCTGGTGTTTGCCCGGTACATGCAAAAAAGGACGGCAGGGCGCGCCCTGGTTTTAGCCGTCATTCCGGCGTGCATCTTCCTGCTCAGCGGGCTGCTGCTCCGGCACTGGCTGCTGGTGGGGTCCGGCCTGCTGTTCGCCGTGGGGCATATCTATGTGACGGTCGAGAATACAAAAATGCGGGAGGCCGGGAGGTAACTATGGCCTATATCGTGGAGATCCAGGACTTTTCTGATCCGGCGCTGGACGTGTATGCCCGGCTCACGGAGAACCAGCTGAAAAACCGGCTGCACCCGGAGGATGGGCTGTTCATCGCGGAGAGCCCCAAGGTGATCGGCACAGCTCTCGATGCGGGGTTGACGCCCGTGTCGCTGCTCACCGAACGGCGGCATATCGAAGGTTCCGCCGCAGCGCTGCTCCCCCGGCTGGGGAACGTCCCGGTCTACACCGCGGACGACGGGCTGCTGTCGAAACTGACGGGGTACGACCTCACCCGTGGGGTGCTGTGCGCCATGCGGCGGCCCATTGAGAAGACGGCTGCAGAGGCTTTGCAGGGGGCCGACCGGGTGGCGGTTTTGGAGAACATCGTGGACTCCCCCAACCTGGGGGCCATCTTTCGCTCCGCCGCGGCGCTCGGTATGGACGCGGTGCTCCTCTCCCCCGCCTGCTGCGATCCGCTCCTTCGCCGGGCGGTGCGGGTCAGCATGGGGACGGTCTTTCAGATCCCCTGGGCGCGGCTGGACAGCCTTGCCACGCTGAAAGAGGCGGGCTTTGTCACCCTGGCCATGGCTCTCAAACCGGACGCCCTGAGTCTGGACGATCCCGTTTTGCAGGCCTTCGAAAAGCTGGCCATCGTCCTGGGCACCGAGGGGGACGGGCTGACCGCCGGGACCATCGACGAATGCGACCACACGGTCATCATTCCCATGGCCCACGGGGTGGACTCCCTGAACGTGGGGAACGCCGCCGCCGTGGCCTTCTGGACCCTGCGAAAGGAGCGCTGACGGGCAAGCGAAGCAGAAAACGGGGCCATCCGAAAACCGGATGGCCCCTTCGTTTTTGCTGAGCTTAGACTATCGCAAAGAATTTTACGATGAACAGCAGGGAGATGATGTAGGTCAGGACGGAGACCTCTTTGGCCTTGCCGGAAAAGACCTTGATGACGGTGTAGCAGATCATGGCGAGGCCGATGCCGTGGCCGATGGAGCCGGAGATGGGCATGGCGAGGAGCATGATGAACACGGGCACGATCTGATCGATGTCGTTGAAGTCGATGTTCTGCAGCCCCTGGAGCATCAGGATCCCCACGAAGATCAGGGCCGCGCTGGTGGCCGCCGGGGGGATCACCGCCGCGATGGGGGCCAGGAAGATGCACGCGAGGAACATGCCTGCGGCGGTCAGGGCCGTGAGGCCCGTGCGGCCGCCGGCCTCCACGCCGGAAGCGGATTCCACGAAGGTGGTCACGGTGGAGGTGCCCATGAGAGCGCCGGAGACCGTGCCGATGGCGTCCGCCAGCAGCGCTTCCTTCATCTTGGGCATATTGCCGTCCTTGTCCGTCATGCCCGCCCGGGAGGCGGTCCCCACCAGGGTGCCGATGGTGTCGAACATGTCGATCATGCAGAAGGTGATGATGAGGGTGATGGAGGTGAACCAGCCGATTTTGAAGAAGCCCTTGAAATCGAACTTGAAGAGCGTGGTCTCGGCCATGTCCCTGAAGGGCGGCAGCCAGGAGGCGGCGGCGAGCGACGCGAAGGGGTTCTCCTTCAAAAACAGGGCCTGCCCCGCCCAATAGACCACGGACGAGGCCAGCATGCCCAGGAGCACCGCGGCCCTGACGCCCTTTTTCGTCAGAAGCACGATGACGAACAGGCCCACGAACATGGTCACCACTGTGAGCACCAGTTTCGCGTAGCCGGAGCCGGTCTGGTTCTGGAGCACGCTGGGGGTCATGGCGCCGAAGAAATCCCGCATGGCGTAGAAGGGGCCGCCGGTCTCCGAGTAGACGCCCGCGTTGGAGCCGAGGCCGATGTTCAGCAGCATGAGGCCGATGGCAGGGCCGATGCCCAGCCGCACGCCTAGGGGGATGGCGTGGACGATCTTGTCCCGGATGTTGAATACGGAAAGCAGGATGAACACGATGCCCTCCACCAGGATGATGACCAGGGCGGCCTGGAACGCGCTTTCGTAGCCGGTGTTCAGCATGGCGGCGATGTTCCCGGCGATGACGGCGAAGAAGCTGTTGAGGCCCATGCCCGGCGCCATGACGAAGGGCTTGTTGGCCAGGAACGCCATGGCCGTGGTGCCCACCGCGGAGGCGATGCAGGTGGCCAGGAACACGCCGTTCCAAAGAGGGGTCCCCACGGCGAAGTTGGTCAGCAGGTTGGGGTTCAGGGCGATGATGTACGCCATGGTCATGAAGGTGGTGAGACCGGCTAGGATCTCCGTGCGGACCGTGGTATGGTTCGCTTTGAGTTTGAAGAGTTTTTCCATGCGTGCGCTCCTCCTTCATCGGTATGTATACAGCATATCACGGTTCTGGCGCGTCCGCAACGGTTTTCCCGGCAGGGCGTATCACCTTCCCCCGCTAAAATGGCATAGTATATACCACCTACACTCTATTCAGGAGGTCATGCTATGCTTACTTTCACCAACCAGGCGGCTCTGTCCTATCGGAACCGGGTGCGCTATTCCAACCTGACCACGGGCCAGATCGCCGATGCGCTGACCATGACGAAGGAGGCGCTGACCGCCACCTACGAGCCCGGCGGGGACGTTACCTATGTGGTGCGCCTCACCAACAACGGCGCCGCCGCCCTGACCGACCTGACGTTGACGGACGATCTGGGCGGGTACGCCTTCGATGGCGGCACCCTCTACCCCCTCGCCTACGTGGCCGGGTCGGTGCGCTACTTCGTGAACGGTGTGGAGCAGGCGGCGCCTACGGTGGTCTCCGGGCCGCCCCTCTCCGTCACCGGCGTCTCTGTGCCTGCGGGCGGGAACGCCATACTGGTCTATGAGGCGGCGGTGACCGAGTTCGCCGACCCCTCTGAGGGCGGCAGCGTCACGAACACGGTGACCGTGTCCGGCGGCGGGCTGGCCGCGCCGGTGACCGCGACCGCCACCGTGACCGCCGAGAACGCACCGGAGCTCAGTATCACCAAGACCCTGTCCCCCGAGACCGTGGGCGCGGATCGGCAGGTGACCTACACCTTCACCATCCAGAACGACGGCAGCGCCGCCACCACCGCGGAGGACAGCGTGTCCGTCACGGACACCTTCGACCCGGCCCTCACCGACATTGCCGTGACGCTGAACGGTTCCCCGCTCCCTCATGCCGGGAACTACACCTATGA
>CADCNE010000013.1:0-3248 GCA_902802805.1 uncultured Eubacteriales bacterium | reverse complement strand
CCCGCTCCCTCATGCCGGGAACTACACCTATGACGAAACCTCCGGCGCCTTCGCCACCGTGCCCGGGGCCATCACCGTCCCCGCTGCCACCTACACCCAGGACCCCACTACCGGCATCTACACCGCCGAGCCCGGCGAGGCAGTGCTGGTGGTCACGGGGACCATACAGATGAATTGAGTTTTCTTTTTGCCGCTTTTTTCTCTTCGGTGAAGAGAAAAAAGCGGCGCAAAAAAGAGAAGCTTAAGATGGAAAAGAGGACTATGCACATGCCATAGCCCTCTCCTTAAAGTTCTTTGGGTTTGCACCCTTTCTTTCAAGAAAGGGTGCGTGCTTTCAATCATTCCTTTGAAAAACCAGCGTCGCCTTGAATAGATCCCCGTCCACGGTGAGGTCCAGGATGCCGCAGTTGAGCTCGGTGAGGCTTTTGGCGATGGACAGGCCCAGACCGCTGCCCTCGGTGTTCCGGGAGGCGTCCCCGCGAACGAACCGCTCCATAAGCTCCTCGGCGGAGATGTTGAGGGATTCCCGGCTCACGTTCCGGAAGGTGACGAACACCTTTTTGTCCCTTGCTTCCGTGGTGAGATAGACCCGGGTGCCGGGCAGGGCGTACTTCGTGACGTTGGAGAGCAGGTTATCGAACACCCGCCACAGCAGCCGCCCGTCGGCCCGGATATGGGGCTCCCCGGGGTCCAGGGTGGTCACCGGGGTGAGGCCCGCCGCCCCCAGCCGCTCGGCATACTCCCCGACCGCCTGGGAAAGGAGCAGGTTCACGTCCATGTCCTCCAGCTTCGCCTGGATGTTCCCCGTGGACGCCTTGCTGGCCTCCACCAGGTCCTCCGTCAGCTTCTTCAAACGCTGGCTCTGCCGGTCCAGCACGTCCAGGTACTCCGGCGCGCGCTCGGAGGTCAGCCCTTCCTTCTTCAGCAGGTCCACGTAGGAGATGAGAGAGGTCAGCGGCGTCTTCAAATCATGGCTCACGTTGGTGATCAGCTCCGTCTTCATGCGCTCGCTCTTCATCTGCCGGGCCACCGCCGCGTCCATGCCCCGGCCGATGCTGTTGAGGCTCCGGGCGTGCTTCCTCTGTTCGGGGGTCAGATGCCGCTCGTCCACGGGCGTCATGTCCCCGGCGGCCAGGCGCTCGGCCCCGGCCTGCAGCTTTTTCAAACCGATGCAATACGCCATCAGCGCCGCTCCCAGCAGGAGCTTATCGAGTATCCACACGTCGAAGCTGCCCATGGACAGGCCCAGGATCAATTCCACCAGGCACACGCCGCCCCAGAAGACCACCGCCTTCCAGATGAGGGGCAGACTCTTGAGAATGTACCAAACCCAGTAGAACAGCGTCCCCTTCACCAGGGTTTTGGTCTTGCAGCGGACAGCGAAGGTCATGCAGAACAGCAGGCCGAGAGCCAGGAGCATGGGCAGGAACAAACCGAACACCGTCAGCGTACGGCTCGTCAGCGCCACCCCGCCAAAGCCTACAACTGCGGCCATACCCAGCAGCACCAGCTCCAGGGGCACCCTGTCGAACCAATTGCAGGCCACCTCTGATGTGCCGAACCGGTGCCCCGCGCTGACCAGCAGGAAGATGAACAGGGCTATGGTGAACACCAGGCACAGGGCCGTCAGAGGGATGGCCCAATTCCGGCAGACGATGAGAGTGTTGACCAAGGGCAGGAGGATAGAATACCGGTCCACCACGGGGAAGGCGCCGTCGATGCAATATTCCGCCTTGACCGTGTGCAGCTCCCCGGGCCAGAATGTTGCCGACAGATGATACTCCCCATCGGCGATCCGGCTGACATCCGCATCATGGGACCAGGCGTGCAATGCCTCATTTTTCTCCCTCAAAGCGGTATACGCCTCCGCGGAAGAGGAATAGGTCCCCTCCATGTGCTCACGCACCTGCAGATGCAGCAGGATGGTCCACTCTGTTTGCCGGGGGGCCAGCTCCTGTTGGGGGTCGCCGTTGGTGAAAAGAAGCTCCCCCGCCTCACCATATATCCTGTACCGGAAATTGGTTCGGGCGGGCTGCAGACCGTTGTTCGGCCCGATCTGGCTATAGGGTCTGCCGTCCTTTTGCTCCATTCCGTCCGTCCACCCATCCCAGTTGTTGCTGAGCAGGTTCCGTATCTCCGCAGTCTCCCGGCTCATAAGGTAATCCGCCGCTTCCTCGAACAGCTCCTTGCCCTCGTCGTTGAAGGCGTTGTACTGGTACAGGGCGACGCAGGCGCCGGCCCCCAGCAGGGTGCCCATGGCCAGGATCATAAACAGCACGCCGGCGATGATGCGGGCGGCCAATGTATATCTCCACTTTCTCATTTCGTGTTACCTCCGTTTTGAATGTTCTCAAAGCGATAGCCCTTGCCCCAGATGACCTTGATGTACCGGGGCTCAGCGGGGTCATATTCCAGCTTCTCCCTGAGGTGCCGGATGTGGACCGCCACCGCGTTTTCGGCCCCGTAGGGCGCTTCGCCCCAGACCTGGTGATAGATCTCCTTGGGGGAGAAGACCTGGCCCGGGTGGCTCATAAGGAGCTTCAGGATGTCGTACTCCCGGGGCGTCAGGCTCACGGGCTCCCCGTCCAGGGTGACGGCCTTCGCCGTGTCGTCCAGGGACACACCGCCGATGGTCAGGGCCTGGGGCCGCTGCTCGCCGCCGCCCAGCTGCATGTACCGCCTAAGCTGGGACCGGACCCGGGCCAGCAGCTCCACGGGGTTGAAGGGCTTGGTCACGTAGTCGTCCGCGCCGAGATTGAGACCCAGGACCTTGTCCGTGTCCTCGGACTTGGCCGTCAAGAGGATCACCGGCACGTTGCTCTTTTCCCGGATGCGGGTCATGGCGGCGATGCCGTCCATCTCCGGCATCATGACGTCCAGGAGGACGAGATGGACCTCCTCCCGTTCCAAAGCCGCCAAGGCCTCCGCCCCCGTATGGGCGGTGACCACCTGGTGCCCCTCCGCTTCCAGATAGATTTTCAACGCATTCACGATGTCCCGTTCGTCGTCACAGACCAGGATACGATACATAGCTGTTTCTCCTTCCCTCTTTCCACGGCCATCATACCGGAAAAGCCTTTAAGAAACAACGGGGGAAAGTTTAAGAAGTGATTAAGATGTGTCTTCTTTTGCCGCTTTTTCTTTTCAGTCTTGAATTGTCAAGTCAAGTGCAACGGTATTTGGAAAAGGACTTCAAAGGGTGAAAGATAGCCGAGGCACTTTCTCGGACGGTGATTCAGCTTGTCTTC
>CADCNE010000012.1 GCA_902802805.1 uncultured Eubacteriales bacterium | reverse complement strand
ACGGTTCGACCATTATGCTTATCCTCTGTTCTTCGGCTCTTTGGGGCTTGATCTCTTCATCTCTTCCCTGGCGCGAATCCTTCCTCTCTCGTACTCATATCCTGCCTGCTCGGTGTTGACATATTCTACTTGCCAGGGGTTAATATCCCAAACGGAAGTCGAACCGCATTATTCGCAGATGATTTGCTGGGAAGTGCGCTTAACCTTCATTGGTGCCCCACAATGAGGA
Organism: uncultured Eubacteriales bacterium; assembly: GCA_902802805.1. Classification (GTDB taxonomy): domain Bacteria; phylum Bacillota; class Clostridia; order Christensenellales; family CAG-138; genus RUG472. Next base: position 36,893 of record CADCNE010000012.1, on the reverse strand, counting down.
CATGTTGTTTGAAGCAATCTGAGGTTTTCGTTTGTGATTTCCTTAAGCTGTCTCTTGGGGATCGTAGCCTTCTCTGCTTCGATCTTTTCCATAGTTTGTTCTGCCTTTTTGATCATCTTCATTAAGTTTTTTTCGGAGTATGGGCGGGCGTATTTCTTTAGCGTTTGAAGATGACGATAACGTTCTCTGGCAAGAAGGTATCTATCTTCTCTTGTTTTATAGTATTTGGTTTCGTGAAATATCTTCGCGCTTTCCAGAATGACACGAATATCTTGAAGGACCAGCATTTCTGTTAATCCTGCCAGGTGCGATTCCGTCTCTTTCTCTGGATGAAGTATCGGCGCCCCGTAAACAGCAGCAGACCATTCTTCAAGGCTAAGAATAATCCATTACTGCTTTGTTCTCCAAGAACATTACGATTATTCTGTTTTCCTTACGATTGTGCAATACTTTCAGGGGCGGACTTGCTATGATGAAATCAGCCAAAAGCTGTGCGTCTGCGGACCGGAACGGAACAGCTATTCCAGGACGGACCGGGACGCTACGTTCATGCGGATGAAACGGGACTATATGGGGAACGACCAGCTGCTTCCGGCGTACAACGTCCAGATCGGGGTGGCGGATGAATACATCGCGGTGATGGACGTACAGCAATACCGGTCGGACATGGATTGCTTTGTGCCGTTGCTGGAGCGCTTCCGAATACAATACGGGTTCTATCCCGGGTATCCGGTAGCGGACGCGGGATACGGTTCCTACAACAATTATCTGTACTGCCGGGATCATGAGATGGAGCTTTTCATGAAGTTCCCCATGCATGAGAAGGAAACGAAGGACAGGAAGTATTCCACCGATCCGTTCCGTGCCGTCAACTTCCAGACAAATGAACAGGGGGAGCTGATATGCCCCAACGGCCGCAGGATGCAATTCTCCTGCCGAAAAGCAGTCAAAGGCAACCACTACGGACGCATCGTTACGTCCGCCTTTCTTGGGATGGCCCCATCATACAGGGCGAACCTTAAGGAAACCGTAAAGACGGCAAAAAAGTGTTTCAGCCTGTTTTCAGCATTGCCCGGAGGACCGAAGGGATCGGCGTAAAGGTTTACGGAACCGATCGCGCGCAAAGCGGCCCAACGATAAAAGCGGCGGTTATCATCGTGCTTCGACCGGAAAGCCCCATGTTTTTTTCAGAAGAACACAAAAAATCCGATTAAAAATGTTGACAATCATGGAATGGGAGAGGTATAATCAACCCAAGGAACGCAAACGTTTACGAAAACAGAATGATATCAGGAGGGCGCCAATGATCAAAGCAGTCATGTTCGATATGGGTGGCACGCTGGAAGACCTGTATTCCGAAGAAAAGAACGATAGGGCGACGGCGTATGCCCTGTACGACATCCTGCAGAAGCATCACATCCAGGTGCCCTACGAGGCCGAGGCCTTGTGGGCCATCGTAGGCGCGGGCATCCAGGCCTACAAGAAGGATTCCGAGCGCACCCTCATGGAGCTCAAACCGGAGCAGATCTGGTGTGACTGGGGCTTCAAGGACGTTCCCGTGGACAGGGAAAAGCTGGCCGAGATCAGCGAGGAGATCGCCCATATGTGGGAGACCACCTTCTACGATCGTTCCCTTCGGGAGCACGCCGCCGAGATGCTCAGGGGCCTCAAGGAGGACCTGGGCCTTCACGTGGCGGTGGTCAGCAACACCGGGAGCCTCTTCCAGGTGTTCTCCACCCTGGAGAAGTACGGCGTGCGCCAGTATTTCGACGAGATCACCCTGTCCTCCATCGTGGGCTACCGCAAGCCCCATCCCAACATCTTCCGCATCGCCTGCGCCCAGGCCGATCTGGACCCCGCGGAGTGCGCCTTCGTGGGCGACACCCTTTCCCGGGACGTGGTGGGGCCCCGCCGCATGGGCTTCGGCCGCGTGTTCAAGATCAATTCCTTCCTGACGCCGCAAAAGGACCTGGGCAAGTACGACGTGGCGCCGGACTATCAGATCACCGACATCTACGACGTATACACCATCCTGAAACAGGAACGAGATAACGCATAACAACTACCGCTGTAACGGACCCTGCATGGAGGTTGTAAGATGGCAAAGAAAGGATGGACCCGCCCCCCGATGAGCCGGGAGCGGTTCAGGAACCAGTTCAGGAGCTTGATCGGCAACCCGTTCAACGTGATCGTGTTGATCACGCTGCTGTTGCTGTTCACGCTCATCGTGATCCCGCTGCTCGCCATGGTGCAGAACACCTTCGTGGTGGCCAAGGCCGAGGTCATGCGCAGGACCATTCCCGGCGCCAAGATCGGCGACTACACCCTGTGGTACTGGAAGTACCTGCTGGCCAGCCCCCTCACCAAGACGATCCTGTGGGTGCCCCTCAGGAACTCGCTGATCATCGGCGCCTTCGTCACGGTCATCTCCGTGCCCCTGGGGGCGCTGATGGCCTGGCTCATGGTCCGCACGGACATTCCCGGCAAGGGCCTTTTGTCCGCCCTGATCCTGATCCCCTACATGATCCCCTCCTGGTGCAAGGCCCTGTCCTGGATGACCATCTTCCGCAACCCCAGCATGGGCGGCTACGGGGTGCTGTACAGCCTGGGCATCCCGGTGCCCAACGCCCTGGCCTCCGGTTTCGTGCCCATCATCATCGTGATGACCATGCACTACTACGCCTTCTCCTACATCATGGCCTCCGGCGCCCTCCGATCCATCAACTCGGAGCTGGAGGAGATGGGGGAGATCCAGGGCGCCTCCAAGGCCCAGATCCTGAAGAGCATCACCCTGCCCCTGATCCTGCCCTCCATCCTGTCGGCTACCATCATGACCATATCGAAGTCCATCGGCACCTACGGCGTGGCTGCGCGCCTGGGCGGCAACAACCCGGACGGCACCCCCTTCTACGTGCTGGCCACCAGGATGAAGGCCTTTATCAACGACGGTCCCAACGCGGTGGGCTACGCCATGTCCATACTGATGATCCTGCTGGCGGCGGGCACCATCGTGGTGAACCAAAAGCTCATCGGCACCCGTAAATCCTACGCCACCATCGGCGGCAAGGGCACCCGCAGCAACCTCATTCCCCTGCGGGGAGCCAAGTGGCCCATGCTGATCGTCATCGCCGTGTTCCTGGTGGTGGCCATGGTTATGCCTGTGTTCTTCCTGGTCATGGAATCCTTCCAGATCATGCCCGGCGCAGGGTACGGCGCGGACAACCTGACCCTGTATGCCTGGATCGGCGAGCTGCAGAGCGCACCCCATCCCTCCTTCAACCAGAACGGCCTGTTCCGCAACTCCGAGTTCGGCAGGGCCCTGGGCAACACGGTGAAGCTGTCCCTGATCGCCTCCCTCATCACGGCGGTCTTTGGCCAGTTCTTCGGGTATATCACCACCCGGGGCCGGGGCAAGTGGTACGGCAACGCGGTGGAGCAGCTGATCTTCATCCCCTATCTGATGCCCGGCGTGGCCTTTTCCGCCATCTATTTCTCCATGTTCAGCCAGCCCCGGCTGGGCGGCCTCATCCCCTCACTGTACGGCACGTTCACCCTGATATTGCTGGTGTCCATCGTGAAGCATTTCCCCTTCGCCAGCCGTTCCGGCTCTTCCAATATGATGCAGATCTCCGTGGAGCTGGAGGAGGCGGCCACCATCAACGGGGCGGGGTTCTGGCGGCGCATCCGCAGCATCGTGATCCCCCTGGCCAAGAACGGCTTTTTGTCCGGCTTCCTGCTCTCCTTCATCAGCATCGCCAAGGAGCTGGATCTGATCGCCATTTTGATGACGCCGAAAAACTACACCCTGTCCTTCCTGGCCTTTGACTATTCCAAGGAGGCCATGCCCCAGGTGGCGGACGCCATCTGCATCGTCATCATCGTATTCATCCTCGTTACCAACCGGATCGCGGACAAATTCGGCGGCAACGTATCTAAGAGCATGTGACCAGTCTTGAGTACAGAAAGGAAGTTCACCCATGAGCAAGATCCAGTTGAGCCACATCGATAAGTTTTACGGAGAGAACCACGTGCTCCGGGACGTGAACCTGACCATCGAGGACGGGGACTTCATGACGCTGCTGGGGCCCTCCGGCTGCGGCAAGACCACCACCCTCCGGGTCATCTCCGGTTTGGAAAAGGCCCAGCACGGCACCATGACCATCGACGATCGGATGATCATCGATGCGGACAAGGCTTTCTACGAGGCCCCCAGCAAACGGGGACTGAACCTGGTGTTCCAAAGCTACGCCCTGTGGCCCCACATGACGGTGTTTGAGAACGTAGCCTTCGGTCTCAAGATCAAGAAGATGAAGAAGGAGGAGATCGAGAAGACGGTCATGCGAGCTCTCAAGACCATGCGGATCGAGGAGTATCGGGGACGCTATCCCAACGAGCTTTCCGGCGGTCAGCAGCAGCGCGTGGCCATCGCCCGAGCCATCGCCTCCAGCCCCAAGCTCCTGCTGCTGGACGAGCCCCTATCCAACCTGGACGCTCGGCTGCGCATCGACATGCGGGCGGAGCTCAAGCGTCTCCATAAGGAGACCGGCACCACCATCATCTACGTGACCCACGATCAGGTGGAGGCGCTGACCATGTCCACCAAGATCGCCCTGTTCAAGGAGGGAGAGATCTCCCAGATCGACACGCCGCTGGGCCTGTACACCAATCCCATCGACCTGCAGGCGGCGGACTTCATCGGCAACCCCCGCATCAACTTCATCGAGGCCAAGGGTGCCTTCGACGGGGATGCCCTGCGGGTGAAGAGCGCCTTCGGCGAGTACGTGTTTGCCAAAGAGTTCTTGAAGCTGGACGAAGAGATCCCCGAAGGCCGGGATTTCGACTGTGTCTTGGGCCTTCGGCCGGAGATGGTGGATATCTACACCGAGGATCCCCATCACAAGAACACCGTTCCCGCCCGGGTCTACGCCAACCAGCCCGCCGGCAGCGAAACGCTGGTGACCCTCACCGTGGGCGATACGGAATTCCTGGCCATCCAGACAGGCCTGGTAGAATATGACATGAACCAAAATGTGTTCGTGGTACTTCACCCCGGCCGCATGAATGTATATAATAAAGAAACAGGGCGGCTCATCAAGTATGCCAAGACCAAGCACAAGGCGGGCACCGACGACTGAGCGGATCTCGCCCCGGACCCCAAGCACCAGGAAAGGAGATACCATTCCATGAAGAAATTCATCGCTGTTTTGATGACGCTGTGCATGCTCACCGCTTTGGCGGCCTGCGGCAATTCCGCCAAGGAAGCGGAGACCGGCTCCGAGGATGAAGTCGGGAAAGTGGTCACCGGCGTGGAAGCCATAGATGTCATCGGCGAGGACGGCATCGACTGGAACCATATGTCCATGGATGAGCTCTATGAGATGGCCAAGAAGGAAGGCGGCACCGTCACCATCTACGCCACCACCGCCGATGCGGACACCGCCCGCAAGTACATCCGGGACAAGTACCCCGATATCAAGTTCGAATACATCTCCTGCGACACCAATACGGTCATGCAGAAGATCGGCATGGAGGCCCAGAGCGGCACCCCCATGGCCGACGTGCTCATGGTGAAGGACGCTTCCGGCGAGGTGTTCAACGAGTACGTGCTGTGGGATCTGATCAAGATCTATTATCCCGCCGACGTGTGCGCCCACATCAAGGACGACATGCTGCGGTTCGGCCTGCCCCTCTATTCCACCTTCAATCCCTGGTTCTACAACACCCGCATGTTCGACAAGGTGCCCATCGAGAGCTGGTGGGACATCGTGGAGGGCTACAACGAGGAGACCCAGTCCTTCAAGGACGCCAACGGGAACAACACCCAGTACTGGACCATCTTCTCTAAGGACATTACCGCGCCGTCCTACGCCACCCTGTGGGCCCAGCTCATCTCGGACAGCGACAAGCTTCTGGAGCAGTATAAGAAGCAGTACGGCAAGGATCTGACCTTCACCTATCACGATCATCTGCAGAACACCCCGGGCCTAATGGAGCTCCCCGAGAACAACGCAGGCGTGGAACTGTTCTGGCGGTTCTCCCAGATGACCATCACCCCCCTTGCCGACGGCGACGCGGTGGTGGAAGCAGTCCACGAATCCGTCAACGGGCCTACGTTGGGCCTTTGCTCTGCCTCCAAGCTGGACAACTCTAAGCAGTCCATGGGCGAGTCGGGCATGGATATCGCTTGGGTCACGGGCCTGCAGCCCTATACGGCCCAGGATGCGGCAGCCTACTCCTACGTGGTCAGCGGTTGCGACAATCCGGCGGGCGCCCGGCTGTTCATCAAGTTCATGATGGGCGGGGACGACGGCCAAAGCGGCTGCTACAATGTGTTCGACAAGCTGGGCCATTGGTCCGTGCGGGACGACGTGACGTACAAGAAGTCCGGCATCACCTATGAGGAGGTCAACCTCACCGCTCCGGATTTCGAGCATATCTATCAGAATTATCCCAACGTGAAGGCGTATTGGACGCTGTGGAACAGCACCCGGTAAAAACGGCGAGTTCCTGACCTGTGCGTCCTGTGAAAGCGTTTTTCTTTCGCAGGACGCCGACCCATATATAGCATGGCAATGAAGCGATCAAAATTCGACCGGAAACTGGACGGCTTTTTTCGGGGCCTGTTCTTCGAAGAGAACGGGAAACCGAAGAGTGCGAGCCTGCTGTATTCCTTTTTGATGGCGATCCTGTTCATCCTTGTTTATGGAGCCTGCTATCTGTTGCTGCTGGGTCCCCTGGAAAAAGCCTTTTCAGGGGCCAGCGTTGTGATACGGAACCTGGTGGAGTACGTGGTGCCTGCTCTGTCTGGCAGCGCCGTTTGCCTTCTTTTCACCCTTCTCCCGGGGGAGAAGAGGGGCCTGGCGGCGGGAGCGTATCTGTGGATGGCCGCCCTGCTCATAGCCGTGATGCTTTTCGAGCTGCTGCTCATTGACTGGTCCGACGCCCGAACGGAGTACGGCCTGTTCATGGCTGTGGTGAACCTGCCGGGCATCGCCTCCGTGCTGACGGGCGGCGTCCCGGCCCTGCTCCTGTATCGGCGGGAACGAAAGGCCCGGGCTGAAAGGGAAAAGGTCAGGGAGCGTCCCTCCTGGTATCAGAGCTGAGCTATGCTGGAAGTATTCTTTTGCAACGTGGGCGACGGGGACGCCGTGCTGGTCCGGGAACGCGGGGAGGACGGACGGGACTACGCCGTGCTGGTGGACGCCGGACGGCCCTTCGTGGAATCCCGGGACGGGTCTTTGCGCAAGGACGCTCTGGAGTATCTGCTGGATCGGCAGGTGACGCACCTCGATCGGATGATCCTGACCCACCCCCATATCGACCATGTGGGCGGGGCTGCCAGGATCGTGCGGGCCATCCGGGTGGACCGGCTCCAGATGCTGACGGTACCCCCGGAGGACGCTCGCTTCGTCCCTCGATCCTTTATCTCCACCAAAAAGCCGCCCAACGGCCTTCGACAGATGCTGAACATCCTCAAGGAGCTCTGTGAGGCGGCCCAGGAACGGGGCACGGCGGTGGAGACCATCCAAGCCGGGGAACAGGCCCTGACCGACAGATTGACCATGACGGTCTACTATCCCCGGGCGGAGATCGTTGACCGGCAGAAACAGGTGTTCGACGCCCTCTACCGGGGCGATGCGGTGGAGGAGGGTCTGTGCACCCAGGTGGCCAAGGAGCGGAATCTGTCCAGCCTGATGCTGCGGTTCGCCTACGGTCACCGGAGCGTGCTGATCACCGGCGATCGGTACGCGGCGGACTGGGAAGGGGAGGCCATCCCCCCCTGCGACATCCTCAAGCTCCCCCATCACGGAGCACGGGGACAGGAAGTCCATGACGCCGGGGCTCCTCAATAAGCTTTCCCCCTGGTGTGCTGTGGTCTCCTGCGAGAACGACCCCAACGCCAGGAAGGAGCGGCCCGACGAGGAGATCATGACCATGTTTCTGGAACGACTACCCCTGGTGCTCTGCACCGAGAACCGGCCCATGGCCGCCCTGGCGGAAAGCACCGCCAACGGCATCCGCTTCGACATCCAGCCGGACGGCGCCGTGACCTGCCGCCGGGAATGAAGGGATCCACTCTTTGTCTTTTTCGGCAAAGTGAGATAACACAAAAACAAACAGGAGGCACACCATGAAAAAGCTACTTTCTCTCGTTCTCGTCCTGCTGATGATCCTGGGGATCATCGCCTGCGGAACGACCAAGCCCGCTGAAACCCCAGCCCCCGTCGCTACCCAGGCGCCGGCTGCGGAGAAGCCCGCCGAACAGCCCACCGAGGCCCCCAAAGAGCCGGAAGCGCCGAAGGCGACCTATGTAGCCCTGGGTTTGAACATCAAGAATAAGACCGGCGTCACCATCGACGAGGTGTACATCTACCCCGCGGGCGGCGACAAAGGCAACAGCGTGGTGGCCCCCGGCTGGCAGGATAAGGACGCGGACAAGGCCAACTATGAGAAGAACATCTACATCGTCCGGGAAGCCGGCGCGGCCCAGGAGCTGCTGGTGGTCTTCGCGGACGGCACCGAGGCCAAGAAGGACCTTGGAGAGCTGAAGATGTACACCAAGATCTCCATGAAGGACGGCGTCGATCCGGCCGCCTGGGAGGTGGTGCTGGAGGACAAGGCCGAGGACAAGGCGGCCATGGATGCTGCGGTAGCCGTAGGCAAGACTGCCGACAACGTCTATCCCGGATACGAGCTCCTCGCCATCGAGCTGAAGAACAAGACCAGCAAGAACATCGTGGACTTCCGCTTCTATGAGGAAGGCGGCGATCCCAACGCCTACAACAACATGATCGACTACCTCTACACCGCTGCCGGTGAAAAGATGGCGTCCCTCATGCCCGGCAAGGCCAAGGAAGGCGGTATGTACCTCTTCAAGTGCTTCCTCCGCCCCCACACCGACAACTATAACCTGTACGTGAAGTTCGATGACGGCACGGACATCACCTATCCCATCGAGGACTGGTTCAAGCCCGACGGCGACGGCCACCTGCCCAACGAGATCTCCCTGAAGAACGCCGAGGATAAGTACGACATCAAGGTCCAGTACGACGACGGCGATCCCGAACCCCTGCAGTATCTGGCCGAGTCCCTGGAGAAGGGCTACGTGGTGGATCAGTGGTATCCCGTGTACGAAGGCGCGCCCGCCGCTGACGCGGCTGCCGTAGAGGCCGCCCGCGCCGAACTGGCCAAGATCCCCGTGCCCGCCGCCGAAGAGCCCGCTGAGGAGCCCGTCCCCGCCGAGGAGCCCGCGCCTGTTGCCGAAGCCGCCGCGGTGCCCGAGGGCTACACCGGCCTCAAGCTGATGGTCAAGAACAAGACCGGCAAGGACATCGCCAAGATCTATCTGTTCCCCAACGACGAGGACAAGGGCAAGAACATCTTCAAGACCCTGGCGGACGTGCTGCCCACCGAGGATGAGAGCAAGGAAGGCAAGCCCCATGAGATCCAGGTGTACGTGCTGCGGGAGACCGAGAAGCTGGGCGCCATGACCCTCAGGGTCCGCTTTGCTGATGACACCGAGGAGGATCACGTGCTGGAGAAGCCCGTGGAGGACTACACCGTGTTCACCATCAAGGCGGACGAGTTCAAGCAGAAGGTCACCGACGACGCCGAGGATATGGCGGCCATGGACGCCGTGGCGGCTGCCGGCGTCTCCACCGACGGCGTGGAGTACGCGCCCAAGGCCGAGGAGCCCGCTGCCGCGCCCGCCGCGGCGGAAGTGCCCGCGAGCTATGCGGGCCTGGCCCTGAACATCAAGAACAAGACCGGCAAGACCATCAACGAGGTCCACATCTATGCCAAGGACGGCGACAAGGGCGCCAGCGTCGTGGAAGCCGGCTGGAAGGACAAGGACGCCGACAAGGACAACTACGAGAAGAACATCTACGTCATCCGGGAAGCGGACAAGGAGTTCGTCCTGTACGTGGTCTTTGAGGACGGCACGGACCTGACGGTGGATCTGGGCGCTCTTGCTATGTACGACAAGATCTCCATGCAGGCGGACAAGGTCAAGCATGAGCCCAACGACGATCCCGCCGACATCGCCCTCATGGACGAGGTCGTGAAGACCGGCGTCACCGCTGACGGCTGGTATCCCGCCGCCTGAGGCACGCGCGATCCCCTTTTGCGGAGGACGGCCGGGCGGACCGGCCGCCTCCGCTGAGTCTTTTGAGCCAATACAGGATGGAAGGACGCAGGTATGAAACGGATCTCGACACTTATTTTAGCAGTTTTCATGGTCTGCGGCCTGTTCTGCGTCAGCAGCGCAGCAGCGGACACGGAGCAATGGTGGGAGCAGGACGTGTGGAGCACCGACGTCCTCGTTTCCCTCGGCGCCGTTTTGCCGGACTATGATCCGGCGTCCGACACCTATCGCATCTCCGCGCCGGAGCAGCTTCTGTATCTGTCAGGGCTGTGGAAGCCGGAGGACACCAACGGCGACCACGCCCCCGACGCGCCCTGCGGCGGCACTTACGTGCTGACCCAGGATCTCGACATGTCGCCCCTGCTGGAGCGGATCGGCGCAGTCATCGCCGACAAGACCGGCAACGACACCGAGGGCTATATGCCGCCCATCGGCGCTCTGGCCGACAACGGCAAGGAGGAGGGCGTGCACTGCGCGTTCTTCGGCACCTTCGACGGGCAGGGGCACGCCATCCGGAACCTGCGCGTCGTGTGCATGGGGAACAAATACTGCGGCCTGTTCGGCAACGTGGGCCACGATTTCGGCGAGGGCTATGTCAAAAACCTGGCGATCCTGGACGCCGAGATCAAGGGCCTGTCCTCCTGCGGGATCCTGGCCGGGAGCCTGTACGGTGACGCGGACAACGTGGTCTGCACCGGAAAGATCGACTGCCGGGAAAAGAACGCCGGCGGCCTGGCGGGCAAGATCAAGCGCAACGAAAACGGCTATTGCGGCATCGCCCGCAACTGCTTCGTCGACTGCGAGATCATCGTCCGCGGCAAGGGCAACGAAAACGGAGCGGCGGGCGGCATCACGGCCTCCTGCTCCGGCGGCGGCCAGGTGGTCAACTGCTACGCGGCCGGTTCCATCGAGATCGGCGGCGAGGAAGCGGACAGCGTCGGCGGCCTCATCGGCAACCTCAAGGGCGGCACGGCTGTCGACAACAACGTGATGCTGCTCTCCGAGATCGACGGCGGCGACGACAGCCAGAACATCGGCTACCTCTGCGGGAACTATGCCGGCGATTCCGGCTCTCACATCCACGGCAACGTGGTGTGGAACGGGACGAGGCTCATGGGCGGCGTATCCAGCACCCATCCCGAAGAAGCGGCGTACGCCCTGGTCGGTAGCGAGCAGATCAGGAGCAAAGAGCTGTATGAATCCCTGGGCTGGGATCTCGACGATGTCTGGACCTGGGTCGGCGATGAGTCAGATGGCTATCCTATGATCCGGGCCTTTGCGGATGCCGTGGATCTCAAGGACCGCATCGATGGGCGGCTGATCGTCTCCGCGCCGGTCCTTCGCCTTTCGGAGCCCATGAAGAACAGCGCGTATTCCGGCGAGACCGTGCGGATCGACGCGCTGCTGGCGCCGGAGGGTGTGACCGCCGGGGAGGCTCTGGTCCACCTGGGCACGGGCAAGAAGCGCTCGGCCTGCACTGAAACGGTCCCGATGCAGCGGACCGAGGCGGGCTTTACGGCGGATCTGTCTCTGGATATCGGCACCTACTATTATTACTGCACCGTGGAGGCGGACGGAAGGAAGCTTTCCTTCCCCACCGAGGGCACGGTCCGACTGGACGTGGTTTCGGAAACGGTCCGCTATGTTCCGGAGCAGCTCACCCTGACGCCCGGAGCCACCGCCGCCGAGATGTGCTTCAACTGGATCACCGCGGCCGATGGGCTCAGCGCGGAACTGCGCTGGCGCGAACGGGACGAATCCAGTTGGACCGTCGTGCCGGTGACCGAGATCGAGCGGGTCAACGTGCGTGGCGATCACGGCACGTTCACCAGCTATTCCGTCGACCTGACCGGGCTAAAGCCGGGGACGGACTATAAGTATATGGCCGTCACCAAGGACGGGACCAACGACTATCAGAGCAGCGTCTACGAGTTCAGGACCCTGCCCGCCCAAAAGGCATTCTCCTTCGTGCTCGTCAGCGATCTGCAGTCCACCAACGAGGAGGGGTATCTGCCCTTCCTGTACACCGATCAGACGTTCCTGACAGACACCCTCCATCCGGATTTCATCGTGAACCTGGGCGACCTCACGGAGGACGACACCATGGCGGAATGGACGTATCTGTTCGATCAGCTCCAGGGCGTGCTGGCGACGACGCCCACCGCGTATGTCCCGGGCAATCACGAATCCAAGGGCGACGTGGTCTATTCCCATTTTAAGGGACGGACCAATCTCCCCCGGGGGATCGACGATGAGATGCTGGCGGAGACGACGGCCTCCTTCGTGGTCGGCGACGTGTGCTTCGTGATCCTGAACACAGAGCCCTATACCGGCATCGACGGCGCGGACGCGTCGCAGGACAAGCTTCGGTTCTATGAGCAGCAGAAGGCCTGGGCGAAGGACGTCTTCGAGGCTTCCGGCTGCGCGTACCGGATCGTCCTGGCCCACGCGGGCCTGGTGCAGAAGGACGACGCGGCGACGGCCTTCCTGGAGCAGATGTGTGAAGAGCTTCAGGTGGACCTGTTTTTCAACGGGCATATCCACAACTACTTTAGGGCCACGGTCAACGGCAGCGGCGAAAAGGCCGAGCCCGGCGAAGCCACCACCTTCGTCACCATCAGCCCCATGGGCATGAAGTTCGATGAGTACGGCGGAGAGCTGGACGGCCTGCTGGAGTTCCAGACCGGCGGCCAGTCGGATGAACGGCAGTACCTCGCCTACGTGGAAGTCACGGAGGAAGGGATCGTCGTGACCGCGTATCAGAGGACGGAGGCCGGCGACGCGAGCCCGAAGAAGTGCGCCGACTACACCGCCATCGACAGCTTCGCGATCCGTCACGAGCAGAGCCAGCCGGCGGAGCCGGAGGCTGCGGCCAAGACAGAGGAAAAACCGGCGGCGGAAACGAAGCCGGCGGCGGAAGTGAAGCCGGCAGCGGAGACGAAGCCGGAGGCGGCAGCGACAGCGGCGGCAGCGGAGCGCACCGTGCCGTGGGCGGCGATCGGCTGCGGGGCTGCTGCGATTGCGGTGATCCTGCTGGTCGTGATTTTTAAGAAGAGAAAGACCGTTAAGTAGGTCTGGATCCCGGTTTATCGGCGTTTGCCGTTCCGGCTTTTGCCGGTTCGGATAGACGGCAGGCGCCGATTCTATTCTTCATCTTCCGTAAACGTTTACGGAGCCAAACGAGGGCGCTTCGCCCGTAATACAGTCAGGAAAGAGGTACAGCTATGGAATCGTTGTTCTGGATCGGATTTGTCGGTGCGGCCATGGCAGGGATATACGCCCTGATCCAGGCGAAAAAGGTCATGACCTTCTCCGAGGGCACGGAGCGCATGCAGCAGATCGCGGGCGCCATTCGCGAGGGCGCCAACGCCTATCTGCAGCGGCAGTACAAGACCGTCCTGCCGGTCTTCGCGGCGGTGTTCGTGATATTGATGGCCATCGCCTTCGCATCCGGCGGCGACATGCTCTCCAAATTCACCCCCTTCGCCTTTCTGACCGGCGGCGTCTGGTCGCTTTTGGCCGGATTCATCGGCATGAAGATCGCCACCCACGCCAACTCCCGTACCGCCCAGGCCGCTTCCGAGGGCCTCAATCGGGGGCTCCGCGTGGCTTTCTCCGCCGGTTCGGTCATGGGCTTCACCGTGGTGGCCCTGGGCATCCTGGACGTGACGCTGTGGTTCTTCCTCCTTCGGTACGGCTTCGGCATCCAGGACCCGGTCCAGATCGGCAACATCATGGTCATGAACGGCATGGGCGCATCCTTTATGGCCCTGTTCGCCCGGGTGGGCGGCGGCATCTACACCAAGGCGGCCGACGTGGGCGCGGACCTGGTGGGCAAGGTGGAGAAGAAGATCCCTGAGGACGATCCTCGGAACCCCGCCACCATCGCCGACAACGTGGGCGACAACGTGGGCGACGTGGCCGGCATGGGCGCCGACCTGTACGAATCCTACGTGGGCAGCATCCTGGCCACCTTCGCGCTGTCCGCTATCGGCGGCTACGGCTTCTCCGGCATGCTCCTGCCGCTGCTTCTGGCCGTATCCGGTATACTCTGCTCCATCCTCGGCTCACAGCTGGTGCGGGTCAGGGAGGACGCCAACCAGATGACCCTCCTGAAGACGCTGCGCACGGGCACCTATACCGCGGCCATACTTTCCGCGGTGCTGGCCCTGCCCCTCACGTACTTCATCTTCAAGGACGTGGAGGGCGTCCGGTGGAGCGGCATTTACATCGCCATCCTCTGCGGCATGGTCTCCGGCTGCCTCATCGGTTTCTTCACGGAGTATTTCACCTCCGAGTCCTATCGGCCCACCCGGGATCTGGCCGCCACCTCCCAGACGGGCTACGCCACCATCGTCATCGGCGGCATCTCATTGGGCATGGAATCCGCGTTGACCTCCATTTTGATCGTGTGCGCCGCCGTCCTGCTGAGCTACTACTGCTCCGGCGGCACCAATGAGATCGTGGACGCCAACGGCCACTTCCTCCAGTCCTTCAACCGGGGCCTCTACGGCATCGGCATCGCGGGCGTGGGCATGCTCTCCACCCTGGGCATCACCCTGGCCACCGATGCCTACGGGCCCGTGGCCGACAACGCCGGCGGCATCGCTCAGATGGCGGGCATGGACCCTGAGGTCCGCAACCGCACGGACGCCCTGGACTCTCTGGGCAACACCACGGCAGCCACCGGAAAAGGCTTCGCTATCGGCTCCGCTTCCCTGACTTCTCTGGCGTTGCTGGTATCCTATGTGAATATCATCCAGCAGAAGACGGATGCAGTTCTGAATTTCTCCATCATCAACCCCACCGTGCTCATCGGCATGTTCATCGGCGCCATGCTGGTGTTCGTCTTCGCCGCCGTCACCATGAACGGCGTGGAGCGGGCCGCCCAGCGCGTGGTGGTGGAGGTGCGGCGGCAGTTCGCCGAGATACCGGGCATCTTGGAGGGGACGGCCACCCCGGAATACGCTAAGTGCGTATCCATCTGCACCCACGGTGCACTGAAGGAGATGGTGGTCCCGGCGGTGATGGCGGTGATCGTGCCCATCGCCACAGGCATGATCCTGGGCCCCACGGGCGTGGTGGGGCTGCTGGCGGGCGTATCCGTGGCGGGCTTTGCGGTGTCGGTGTTCATGTCCAACGCCGGCGGCGCCTGGGACAACGCCAAGAAGTACATCGAGGAGGGCCACTTCGGCGGCAAGGGCAGCAAGCCCCACAAGGCCTCCGTGGTGGGCGACACCATCGGCGATCCCTTCAAGGACACCTCCGGCCCCTCCCTGAACATCCTTATCAAGCTTTGCGCCACTGTTTCCATCGTGTTCTCCGGACTGGTGGCCGTATTCCATCTGCTTTGATCAAGACCCCTGGACAAAGAGCGCTTTAGGAGGCGATACCTGTGACTTTTGCTGAGATTCTGGCGAGGCAATTCTCCCTCTCCCAGTATGCTGAATTCTTCATCCGGGTGCTGATCGCCTGCGTTTGCGGCGCTGCCATCGGCTTTGAGCGCAGCAAGCGCTTGAAGGAGGCGGGCATCCGGACCCATATCATCGTCTGCTGTGCGGCGGCATTGACCATGATCGTGTCGAAGTACGGCTTTGCCGACCTGGTCGGTCCCGATGGTGCCGGGATGTACGGTACCAAGGGCACGGACCCCGCCCGTCTGGCGGCCCAGATCATCGGCGGCGTCTCCTTCCTGGGAGCTGGCATCATCTTCCGCAACGGCAACTCCATCAAGGGCCTGACCACGGCGGCGGGCATCTGGGCCACGGCCGGCATCGGCCTCGCTATCGGCGCGGGCATGTACGTGATCGGCATCTTCACCACGGCGGTAGTGGCGGCCATTCAGATCCTCATGCACAAGTTCACCATCGGCGTGGACTCCATGGTGGTGGGCCGGATGCACTGTGTGGTAAGCAATTCTGCCGAATTCAGGAAGGCGTTGAACGAGTACGTTGACGAACATGGCATGCAGATCCTGGAGGTGAAGATCGACCTGCTGGAGGACGGCAGCGCCGCCTACGATCTGACGCTGCGCATGCGCCACGACGTGACGGTCAACGACCTGTCGGAGTTCTTGGAATCCGTGGGCGACGTGCGGGGCGTCAGCTTCGAGCTGGGCGTCTGAACTGCCTGCGGGTGATATGCATCAGCAGCACAGCCGTTATTTAGGACGGCTGTGCTCTTTTCATGGTCAAGGCATATGGGCGTAAAAGATCGTGCGCCGGTTGGTGGGCTGTGGTATACTATCTAAAACGGATCGGTTTTGACAAAGGAAGCGGTGCATGTGAAAGACAACAAACGAAGGATCAGCGATGCGCTGTGGTTCATCGCCCTGATGGGCGTGGTCAGCCTGTTTTCAGACATGACCCACGAGGGGGCACGAAGCATCCTGGGCAACTACCTGAACCTTGCCGGGGCATCGGCGGCGACCATTGGCTTTGTGTCGGGGTTCGGAGAGCTATGCGGGTATTCTCTGCGGATCCTGTCCGGGTATTTGGCGGACAAAACCAAAAAGTACTGGACGTTGGTCATCGCAGGCTATGTTCTGCAGGTGTTGGCCATCCCGGCGCTGGCCCTGGTGCCGCAGAACGGATGGGCCGTTGCCTGCGGCCTGGTCATTTTGGAGCGCATAGGAAAGGCCATCAAAAAGCCTGCCAAGAATACCCTGGTCAGCTTCGCCGCCGGCGAGGTCGGTACGGGCAAGGGCTTTGCCTTTCAGGAGTTTCTCGATCAGCTGGGGGCCTTTATCGGGCCGGTCCTCCTCTTTCTCATCGCCGCCGTTCGGGAGAAGGGAGATCTGTTTTCCACCTATCGCCTTAGTTTCGCCGTGCTGGGGATACCGGCCCTCATCACCATCGGCCTCGTCCTGTTCGCCCGGAGGAAGTACCCGGACCCGGAGGCCTTCGAGGAGAAGCAGACGGAAACGGCCGAGTTTCGCTTCCGTAAATCCTTTGCGCTCTATATGGTCGCTATCTGCCTGTTCGCCTTCGGTTTCGCGGATTTCCCGCTGATCACCCTCCATGCAGCCAAGACGCAGGCGTTCCCGGACGCCGCGCTGAGCCTGCTGTACGCGGCGGCTATGGCGGTGGACGCCTTCGCAGCGCTGTTTTTCGGCTGGCTGTTCGATCGGATCGGCCTAAAAGCCCTGCTCGTTTCCACGGCCCTGAGCGCCTTCTTCTCCTGCTTCGTGTTTCTGACGAGGGCCCCCTGGCTGATCGGCGTAGGCGTCGTGCTCTGGGGCGTGGGCATGGGGGCGCAGGAGAGCATCATGAAGGCCGCCGTCAGCCGGATCGTGCCCCGTGCCCGGCGGGGGACCGGCTTCGGCATCTTTGAAACGGGCTTCGGTGCGGCGTGGTTCCTGGGAAGCTGGCTCCTGGGCGCCTTGTATGATCTCGACCCCCGCCTTCTGGTGGCCGTCTCCGCGACGGCGCAGCTGCTAGCCATAGTCTTCTATGGCCTGTGTATGCAACGACAGCACAAAGAATGATAGTAAAAACGGCTCGCGCTTGCGGGCCGCTATTCTATTACGTGCGATCAGCGGTAGAACCGCTTGATGTAGTCCAGCACGTCCTGCCGGGTGCCCATGAAGGGGCCTGGCGTCTCCATCTTCAGGGAGACCAGGGCGGCGGCGAACTCCAGGGCTGTGGGAATGTCGCTTTCCAGCCGTTCCGTCAGATACCCGGCGAAGGTGGTGTCGCCCCGGCCGGTCCGGCCCGAGAGGTTCCGGGGCTTCAAAGGCGCGCGGTGGATGCGCTGCCCGTCGCAGACGATGGCTTCAGTGTTATGGGTGATCAGCACTTCCTTCGCGCCCCATTCACAGAGCAGGAAGGCGGCCTTCTCCCGATCGTCCGTACCGGTGAGCACCTCCGCTTCGGCGGCATCGGTCTTGAGATAGCGGATCAGGGGCAGATATTGTTTCTTTTCAGGCCAGTCCCGCAGCTCCAAGGTGCCGTCCTCGTTCCGGCACCGGAGCACCGCCTGCACGTCCAGGGCTGTGTCACCGCGCTTGGCGCAGGCTTCGATGAGATCCCCGCCCATGTCCCCCTTCACGAGACCGCCCAGGTGATAGATGCGAGCCGGTTCCGCCGGCAGATCCGCCGGAGCATAGGGGACGATGCCCTGGGTGTTCAGGCTCCGCCGACGCTCCCTGTCCGCGGTGAAGTAGGTGTTCTCCATCTCGGTGCAGGTGGGGGAGAACACGGGGAACACCTTTTCCACTTTGCTGTCCCGGAAGGTGGCGAAGGGGTCCACCCGCTGGGGATCGCCCTTGGGCACCACCGCCACTCGGTGGCCGATGGCCGCCGCCGCGTAGCCGGAGAAGGTGACGGCGCCGCCGGTCCGAAATTCCTCCCGACCGTCGAAGTCGATGTTGTGATCCAGAGTGATCTGGCCGATTATCATGATGTCATACATGGGGGATCGCCTCGCATTCCTGTAAAATATTTTCATACTCCGGGCACCAGAGCTTGAACCGCCCGGAGGTGATGACATCCTTCATGGCGTAGGAATCGGGGATGCGCACCTCGCTCAGCAGGGCCGCGCGGCCCTCGTCCCCCGGCCGGTGGGCGTCGGAGCCCACGGTGCGGATAAGGTGGGGATTGGCCTTCGCCAGGGCCAAAGCGAGCTCGTTCCGATTCTTGTGACGGGGATTGCAGTTGGCCACCTCCAGCCCGTGGACGCAGGTATAAAACACTTCATCGCAGTTCCGATAGGGGTGGGCATGAATGATCAGCACCTCGTCCTTAAAGCGGTCGAAGAAAGCCTGATGGTCCATCCGGCACACGTAGGGGTGGTCGTAGAGCCATTTTTCGTCGATGCCATAGATGAGATAGTCGCTATCATTCTCGGGGAAGCGGAGCTCCACGGCGAAGATGACGTCCATACCCAGCCGTTCGCCCTCTTCCTTGGCCAGATGATACCCGTAGAGATAGCGGCGGATGCACTCCTGCCAGTCGTCATGGCAGTCCATGATGTCGATATAGCCGTTGTGCAGATGGTCCGTGACGCACAGGCCCTGGTAGCCCAGGCGATGATAGGTCCGCACCTGATCCGCGGCCCGAACGTGGCCGCAGCGGCTGGTCTCCATGGTGTGCAGATGCATCTCGTATTTATACATGGCTTTCTCCTTATTTGCCCAAAGCGCGGCAGGATTTGCGCACGATGAGGGAGGGAGGCAGGATCAGCTTGGCGTGCTCCGACCTGGGGTTCTTGATCCGATCGAGGAGCATGTCCACCGAGGCGATGGCCATCTGCTGGAAGGGCTGGTTCACGGTGGTGAGGTCGATCTGGGGCAGGGCGGAGAAGGAGATGTTGTCGAAGCCCATGAGGGAGACGTCCTTGGGGATGCGGACGCCCGTTTCGAAGGCGGCCTGCATGACGCCGATGGCCAGCATGTCCGCGGCGCAGAGGATGGCAGTTTCCTGATGGGGCCGGGAGAAATACTCACCGCCCATGGCGTAGCCCACCTCCCGGGAGCTGCGGGTGTAGCTGCTGCGCAGCACGTGAGGCTCGATACTCAGCTTCTCGCAGGTGGAGAGGTATCCGTCCAGCCGCAGCTGATGGGTTTTGCTGTCGGACCGGGCGCCGAAGTACAGGATGTCCCGATGGCCCAGGGAGTAGAGGTATTCCGTGGCGATCTGCATGCCCCGATGGTTATCCACCGAAACATAGTTCTCAGGATAATCCTTCATGTTCTCGCTGATGAACACCGTAGGTACCTGGCTGGTCAGGGCGTTCAAGGGCTCGTAGGATTCGTGCCCCGCGGGGATCATGATGATCCCATCCACCTGGCGGCCAACCAGAAGGGAGAAGACCTCCTTCTCCAGGTCGTAATCGTAAGAGGAGTTGCAGACCATCAAATTATAGCCCCTGGTACGAGCATATATCTCCAGGTGGGCCGTGAGCTCGCTCATAAAGGGGTTGTTGAGACTTGGGACGATGAGTCCCATGATATCGGTGTGCCGTTTGACCATGGAACGAGCCACAGAGTTGGGGGTATACCCCATCTCCTTGCACAGTTTCAGGATGCGTCGGCGGGTCTCTTCACTGATCTCGGGACTCCCCGAAAGGGCGCGGGAGACCGTGGCGTAGGAAACGCCGGCCACTTTTGCGACGTCTTTTAACGTGACAGAGGGCATGCCGAAAACCTCCGAATACTGTTTTTGTCAGAAAATACGGTACTGTAAACGTTTACACTATTCTACGACACCGCAGGAGGATTGTCAACGGGCGAATTGGATAATCACCGTCTGAAGCCGAAAAAAGTTCTGTTTCAGCCGTCGGTTTTTGTATTGACAAAGGCTTGCCGGTGTATTACAATACAAATGGCGTAAACGTTTGCGTAATTCAGGAACAGGATGGAACGAGGTATGATCAAGACGCTGATGTTCGATCTGGGCGGAACGCTCCACACGGTGAAGCGCACCCCGGCGTCCCGCCTTCGTTTCTGCGCCCATCTCATCGATATCCTGGGCCGACACGGCATCCCCGTGACCCTCAGCCCCCAGGAGCTGGACGCCATGCTGGCGGTGAACGGGGAGGAGTACAAGCATTTCGGCGAACGTCATCTCGTCGAGCTTCCACAAAGCGTCATCTGGAGCAAATACTTCTTGAAAGAACTGCATATCGACGAGGCGCGCCTCGCTCCCTTCGCAGAGGAGATGAGCTTCCTTTACGACCAGGAGCGCATGGAGAACATCCCCCGGCCCCAGCTCAGGGAGACCATGGAGGCCCTTCACGGCATGGGCATCCGCCTGGGCGTCATCTCCAACATCATCTCCACCACCCTGGTCCCCTACGCGCTGAAGGAATACGGCATCGACCGGTATATGGAATGCGTGGTCATGTCCAGCGTGACGGGCATCCGCAAGCCCGATCCTCGGATCTTCGAGATCGCCATGGACGAGATGCACGCCGTCCCGGCGGAGACGGGCTACGTGGGGGACACTATCTCCCGGGACGTGCTGGGCTCCCGGAACGCGGGGCTGGGCCTGTGCGTGCGCATCGACAACCCTTCCATCGCCCACCGGGACGCGGCCTTCCAGGGGCCGGACGCCCCGAAGGCGGACTACGTGATCCATGAGCTCCCCGAGCTCGTCCCCATCCTGTCCGGGATAAACGGGCCGAAGGCCTGACAAATACAAATAATCATGAGGAGGCGGAACAAATGACGGATACGATCTTCTTCGATGTGGGCAACACCCTGCGCATCGTGATCCCCGACAAGGCGTTTTCCGACGCCGCGGAGAAGGAGCTGATGGAGCTGGTCGGCGCCACGGAGCCCCACGACGTATTCTTTGAGAAGCTGGAGAAGCGCTGGAAAAAGTACCGCAGCGAGGTCAAGAAGACCCTGATCGACGCGGGGGAGATGGAGCTGTGGAGCCAGCATCTGCTGCCCGACTACGACCCCGAGCGAGTCTGCGCCCACGCGGGGCGGCTCACCCGGCTCTGGCGGGACCATGACGGCCGCCGGGTCCCCCGGGACGATGTGAAGTCCACCATCATCGAGCTGGACCGCCGGGGGTACACCCTGGGCATCATCGCCAACACCATTACCGAGACGGAGATCCCCGACTGGATGATCGCGGACGGCGTGGCCCATTACTTCAAGGCCGTCATCCTCTCCTCCAAGGTCCGCATCCGCAAGCCCGACCCGGCCATCTACTTCCTGGCCTGCCGGGCCATCGGCAAGGAGCCCGGTCAGTGCGCCTACGTGGGGGACAACCCCATCCGGGACGTGGAGGGCACCCGCAAGGCGGGCTTCGCCACCATGATCCGCATCGACGAGCCGGACACCATCAAAAACGAGCCCCAGGAGATCGTCCTGCACCCGGATTACACCATCACCCGCATCTCCGAGCTGCTGGATATCTTCCCGCCGCTCAGCAAAGAAGCGTAAATCAGGAGGTCATATATGGGAACGGAAAGAGAATTTGACGCCATCTTCTACGATCTGGGCGGCACCCTCCGCCTGGTGGAGCGGGACGCGGCCTTCGAGGCGGAGGCCCGGCGCAAGATCGCCGAGATGTGCGGCGAGAAGGGCGACCCCGACGAGTTCTGCAAGTTTCTGGATTATCGCTACGCCGGCTACCGCAAGTGGTGCTTCGAGACCATGCGGGAGGCCCCCGAGGAGGAGCTGTGGACCAAGTGGCTCACGCCGGAGTACGATCGGGACCTGATCCGCAGGAACGCCATCGAGCTCACCATCGAGTATCGGAACAAGGACGGCCGCCGGGTGGTGGCCCCCAACGGCGCCCAGTCCATCAAGGATCTGTACGCCAATGGCTACAAGCTGGGCATCATCTCCAACCTGGTCACCTCCCAGGAGATCCCCCGCTGGCTGGAGGCGGACGATTTGGGCAAGTACTTCGGGGCGGTGCTCCTCTCCTGTGTGGAGGGCATCCGCAAGCCCGATCCCGCCATCTCCAACAAGGCCTGCGACATCCTGGGCGTGAAGCCGGAGCGCTGCGTGTACATCGGCGACAACCTGAACCGGGACGTGGAGGGCACCCGCCTGGCGGGCTACGGCATGTTCATCCTCTACACCACGCCGGAGAAGCTGGCCAAGGAAAAGATCACCGACGAGAACCGGCCCGACGCCGTGATCTTCGATTTCAACGAGCTCAAGGAGATCTTCCCCAAAGCGCCTCACGTGGCCTGGGACAAGGTCAGGAGGGTATGACCATGAAGAAGAACATCAAAGCCATCTTCCTCGACCTGGGCGGCACGTTCCGTGAGGTGGACGAGACCAACAGGCCCTTCATCCGCCAGGCCCGGGAGCGCATTTGCGAGCTTTGCGGCACGGACATGGGGCCGGACGAGTTCTATGATTTTCTAAACGCCAGATATGACGGGTATCGCAACTGGGCCCTGAAATATATGTGTGAAGCCCCGGAGACCATGCTCTGGACCCGCTGGCTGGTGCCAGAGTGGGACAGGGAGAAGATCGAAAAGGCCGCTGTGGAGCTGACGTACTGCTTCCGCCGGGCCAAGGGCGAGCGCCTGGTGGTGCCTAAGGGCGTGGAGACCGTGAAGGAGCTCATCGCCCGGGGCTACAAGGTGGGCATCATCAGCGATCTCATCGGCACCGTGGAGATCGACGAGTGGCTGGACAGGGACGGCATCCGGGACCTGTTCTGTACGGTGCAGCAGTCCTCCGTGACCATGCTCAGGAAGCCCCATCCGGCTATCTATTTTCTGGCCCTGCAGGACGCCGGGGTGCGCCCAGAGGAGAGTTGCTTCGTGGGCGACAATTTGAAGCGGGACATCGTCGGCGCCAAGCAGTCCTGCTTTGCGGGCACGGTGGGCGCCGAATACCCTGGCGGCCTTGAATTCAAGCTGACCGAGGAGAACCGGCCCGACTGCATCGTCCATCGCTTTGAGGACCTGCTGATGCTGTTCCCGGGCGAGGGCAAGTTCTGCCCGGAGTACGGCGAAGACCCCGCGCTCCGGATCCAAGCATAAAGCGAACGGGAAGGAGAAACACCCATGAAAGAATACAAGCTGTCCGGCGGCGAGGCCCTGGCCCGCGCGGTGGAAAAACGATATGAAACTGTGGCCTCGGAGTATCATTTCGAGCCCCTGAACCTCCATGACGATGCTGGCGATCCCGTGGGCACCGTCAAGCCCGGGGACGGCGTGATCTTCTGCTGCCGCCGGGGCGAACGGGAGACGGAGCTCACCGACGCCTTTACCGATCCCGATTTCAAGGGGTTCCCCCGGGAGAGGATCGATCCTCTGGACTTTGTGATCCTCACGATGTATAGTGAAAAGTACACCTACCTGCCCATCGCCTTCGCGCCATCCAAGGTGCAGAAGACCCTGGCCCAGGTGATCAGCGAGCAGGGCAAGACCCAACTCCATCTGGCGGAGAGCGAGAAGTACGCCCATGTCACCTTCTTCTTCAACGGCGGCAACCAGCAGCCCTTCGAGGGGGAGAGGGATATCCGGGTGCCCTCCCACAAGGGCGTCCCCTTTGAGACGGTGCCCGAGCTGAAGCTCCCCGAGGTAGCGGACAAGCTCCGGGAGGGCCTGGACAAGGGCTATGATTTCATCGTCACCAACTTCGCCAACGGCGACGTGATCGGCCACACCTCCAGCGACGAAGCGAAGCCGAGGGCCTGCGAGGCTGTCAGCCGGTATGTGGGAGAATCTGTTGCATACGCCCGCAAAATGGGGTATACCGTATTGGTTACTGCGGATCACGGCAATATCGAGATCCTGCACGGTCCCGAGGGCAAGCCCCACGTGTCCCACACCACCAATCTGGTGGCCTGCGTGGCCCTGGGGGAGGGCACGAAGAAGCTGAAGGACCACGGCAAGCTCTGCGATGTGGCCCCCACGATCCTCTCCGCCATGGGCATCGAGCAGCCTCAGGAGATGACCGGCGAGCCCCTGTTCTCCTTCGAGAAGACGGGGAAGGTGCTGCTGCTCATCTGCGACGGCTGGGGCCTGGACGCCCCCACGGACAACAACCCCATCTTCACCGCCGACACCCCGGCCTGGGACGCCCTGCTCCGGGACTATCCCTATGCTGAGCTGGAGGCCTCCGGCCCCGCGGTGGGTCTTGCCCCGGGCAAGACGGGCAACTCCGAGGCCGGGCATATCAACCTTGGTTCCGGTCGAGTGGTGCTCCAGGATGACGTGCGGCTGGACAACGCCATGAAGGACGGGTCCTTCGCCAGGAACCCCGTGTTCCTTGAGACGCTCGAGGGCGTGAAGGAGCGGGGGGCAGCCCTGCATCTCTTCGCCCTGCTGACGAAGAAATCCTCCCATGGCTCCATCGACTATCCCCTGGCCCTTATCGACATGGCCAGGGAAGCGGGGGTGAAGGACGTATACGTCCATGTGATCTTCGATGGACGCTCCACGGAGCCGGGCAGCGCGCCCAGCCTCCTCAGGGAGTTTGGCGAGACCATTGAAAAGAAGGGCGTGGGCCTGATCGTCTCCGGCGTGGGCCGGGGCGTGGCTTTGGACAGGGACCAGAACTGGGCCAAAGTGAAACGGGCATACGACTCTCTGGTCAGCGGCGCAGGCGAAGCCTACCAGGAATAAGCGAAACAACAAATCAATCATACAGGGAGGAATCACATGATCAACGTTGGCATCATCGGCGCGGGCCGCATCGGCCAGGTCCACGCAAAGAGCATCCTTTCCGGCGTGCCCCAGGCCCATATCCTGGCCATCGCGGACCCCTACATGAAGCCGGCCGTGGCGGAATGGGCCAAGGCTTCCGGCATCGAGAACGTGTACACCGATTATAAAAAGATTTTAGAGGATGAGCGGATCGACGCGGTGCTCATCTGCGCCTCCACCAATCTCCACGCCCAGCTTTCTCTGGAGGCCATCGCCGCCGGGAAGCACATCTTCTGCGAGAAGCCCATCGACCAGAGCGTCGCGAAGATCGAGGAAGTGAAGGCCGCCCTGGCCGCCTCCCCCAAGAAACTCATCTATCAGGTGGGCTTCAACCGCCGGTACGATCACAACTATCAGGCCATGCGGGACGCTGTGGCTGCGGGCAAGATCGGCGAGGTCCAGTACGTGCGCGTCAGCTCCCGGGATCCGGAGCCCCCTCCGGCGGAGTATGCGGCGGTGTCCGGCGGCATCTTCATGGACATGATGATCCATGACCTCGATATGGTCCGGTATCTGTCCGGCCAGGAGGTGGTGGAGCTCTACGCCCAGGGCGCCTGTCTCATCGACCCGGCCATTGGCGAAGCGGGGGACGTGGACACGGCCACCATCACCTTGAAGCTGGCCAACGGGGCTCTCGCCACCATCGATGGCTCCCGCAAGGCGGTCTACGGCTACGATCAGCGGGGCGAGGTCTTCGGCTCCAAGGGCTGCGTCGTCAACGCCAACGATACCAATTCCAACATCGTCCTGTCCACCGTGGACGGCGTCACCGCGGAGAAGCCCCTGTGGTTCTTCCTGGAGCGGTACATGGGCTCCTATCAGGCGGAGGTCAGGGAGTTCATCGAGTGCATCGCCAACGGCACCGAGCCCCGGGTGGGCATCGAGGATGGCCTCGTTTCCATCAAGCTGGCGTTGGCCTGCAGCAAGTCCCTCAAGGAGAACCGTCCCGTGCGCGTGGACGAGATGTAATCAGACGACAAGATTTTATAAAGGAGAATCATTATGGCTAAGATCAAAGTAGGCGTGGCCGGTTACGGCACCATCGGACAGCGGCTGGCGGACGGCGTCGCCATGCAGGGCGACATGGAGCTGGTGGGCATCGCGGATCTCGCCCCCACCCTGTCCATCCGCGCGTTGCGGGAAAACGACATGATCGGCGCGAACAACGTGAAGTACGACCTGTACCTGGTGGACGGAGCGGACAAGGCCGCCTTCGACAAGTACGACATCCCCGTGGCGGGCACCTTCGAGGAGCTGTGCCGCAAGGTGGACATCATGCTGGATTCCTCTCCCGGCGGCGTGGGCGCCAAGAACAAGGAGCTCTATGAGAAGGTGGGCGTGAAGGCCATCTTCCAGGGCGGCGAGAAGAACTCCGTGGCAGACGTGTTCTTCCACGGCTACGCCAACTACGAGAAGGGCGTGGGCCAGAACTACCTGAAGCTCACCAGCTGCAACACCACAGGCCTAATCCGGGCGGTGGACTGCTTGGACCGGCTCTACGGCGTCGAGAAGGTGGCCATCACCATCATCCGCCGGGTGGCTGACCCCGGCGACTATCACCGGGGCCTGACCAACGCCCTGCAGATCGACAAGGCGCCCTCCCATCAGGCGGTGGATCTCATGACCATCATGCCCCACGTGGAAGCCACGGGCATCCTGGTCCATACCCCCGTGACCCACGGCCACATCATCACCGTGCTGGTCACCCCCAAGGACGGGAAGAAGATCACCCGGGAGCAGGCTATCGAGGCCTTCCGCAAGCACCCCCGCATCCGCACCGTCACCATCGACGAGGGCTTCAAGGGCAATGCCAGCCTCTTCAAGTACGCCCGTGATCTGGGCAACCGCCGGGGCGACATGTACGAGATCGGCCTCTGGGAGGACAGCGTGGTGGAGAGCGGCAACGACATCATGTTCGCCATCAACATCCCCCAGGAGAGCGTCACCATCCCCGAGACCATGGACGGCATCCGGGCGGCCATGAAGATGCAGCTGACCCGGGAGGAAGGCACCGCCAAGACCAACGAGTATCTGAAGATCGGTCGGTTCAAATAAGATCGGGAAAGGGTCCATATGCGATTTGGGATCAGAACGCTGGACGAGCTGGACGTGAGAGGGAAGACCGTCCTCTGCCGGGTGGACATCAACCAGCCGGTGGACCGGACGAAGGGCACTCTCAAGAGCGTCAACCGCATCCGAGCCTGCGTGCCCACCGTTCGGGAGCTTTCCGACAAGGGCGCCAAGGTGGTGCTCATGGCCCACCAGGGCAGCGACATCGAGTATAAGAACTTCTACACCACCCGCCCCCACGCCCGGGTCCTTTCCGAGCTCCTGGGCCGGGAGGTGAAGTGGATCGACGACGTGTGCGGCCCCGCGGCCCGGGAGGCCATCGCCGCCTTGCGGGAGGGCGAAGTGCTGCTCCTCGATAACGTGCGGTTCGTGGCGGAGGAGCAGACCCTCTTCGAGATGAAGCTGCGCCTGACCCACGAGCAGCAGGCCAAGACCCTGCTGGTGGAGAAGCTGGCCCCCCTTGGGGACCTCTACGTGTGCGACGCCTTCGCGGCCGCCCATCGGGACCAGCCCAGCCTCTGCGGCTTCGAGCAAGTGCTCCCCTCCGCCATGGGGCGGCTTTTCGAGAAGGAATATTGCACCGTCTCCGGCCTCATGGAAGCGCCGGAGCGGCCCTGCGTGTTCATTCTGGGCGGGGCGAAGATCTCCGACGCCTTCCAGATGATGGAGACAGTACTCTCCCGGGGCGTCGCGGACAGGATATTGACCGGCGGCCTGGTGGCCAACATCTTCCTGATCGCTCTCGGTCAGCAGATCGGCCAGGGCAGCTATGACTTCATCGCCGCCTCCAACTACACGGAGTTCTTCGAGAAGGCAAAGGCCCTCTATGAAGCCTACGGGAACAGGATCGTTCTGCCCGTGGACCTGAGCTGGGTCCAGGACGGTCGGCGGCAGGAAGGGAAGCTGGGCGCCATCCCGGCGGACGCGGCCGCGGTGGACGTCGGCGCGGACACGGCGGCCCTCTATCGGGAGCATATCCTGAAGGCCAAAACGGTGTTCGTCAACGGCCCCATGGGCGTGTTCGAGAAGGCGGAGAGCGAGCTCGGCACCAAAGCGGTCTGGCAGGCTCTGGCGGACACGGCGGGCTTCACGGTCCTCGGCGGGGGCGACAGCATCACTGCCACGGAAAAGTACGGGCTCACGGACAAGATGGGCTATATCTGCACCGGCGGCGGCGCCCTCATCCGCTTCTTGAGCGGGGAGGAGCTGCCTGTGGTCAAAGCTTTGCGGCACGGTTCCAGCCTGCCACTGTGAAAGGAGAGATCGGATATGGAATCGAGTGAAAAGAAAGCGTTGCAGGCCTTTGCCGTCCGCATCCGCATGGCGCTGGTGGAGGCGATCCACGCCATCGGCTCCGGCCATGTGGGCGGGGCGCTGAGCATCGCGGACGTGCTGGCCGTCCTCTACGGGCGGGAGATGAACGTGCGGCCGGAGGACCCCCAGTGGCCGGATCGAGACTATCTGGTGGTGTCCAAGGGACATGCCGGCCCGGCGGTCTACGGGACGTTGGCGTTGAAGGGCTACTTCCCCTATGAGGAGCTGAAGACCCTGAACCAGGGCGGCACCCGGCTCCCCAGCCACTGCGATCGGAACAAGACCCCCGGCATCGACGTGACCACGGGCTCCCTGGGCCAGGGCACCTCCCAGGCCGCTGGATTGGCCCTGGGCAACCGGCTTAAGGGCCGGAAGAACCGGGTGTTCCTCATCGTGGGCGACGGTGAGCTGGACGAGGGTCAGTGCTGGGAAGCCTTCGCCTTCGCCGCGGCCCACAAGCTCAGCAATCTGGCGGTCCTCATCGACTGGAACAAGAAGCAGCTGGACGGCCGGGTGGACGAGGTGCTGCCTTTAGGAAACATCGCCGCCAAGATGGAGGCCTTCGGCTTCGATACCGTGCAGGTGGACGGCGGGGACGTGGCGGCCATCGCTGGGGCCCTGGAACGGACCCGTCAGGGGGGTGACAAGCCCTACGCCATCGTGCTCGACACGGTGAAGGGCCACGGCATCGCCGAGGCGGAGAACACGGAGATGAACCACAGCATGCCCATCAACGACGAGCGGTACGCCCGCTGGATGGCTGAGCTGCAGGCGGATCTGGCCGCATTGGAGGGATGACTATGAAAATCGTATATACCGGTGAAATGGACCCGCGCCTCTGCAAGGAGGTCCTTGGGGCCACCATTGAAAAGATCGTGACCGAGGACGAGAACACCATCTATCTGGACGCGGACCTCATGAGCTGCTGCGGCACCCTGAAGTGGGCCAAGCAGAACCCAGAGCGGGCCATCGACTGCGGCATTGCCGAGAGCAACATGGCCGGCGTGGCCGCGGGCCTCGCCGTGGCGGGCTATCGGCCCATCATCCACTCCTTCGGGCCGATCTTCCTCTCCGGCGGTTACGGCAAGAACGACATCACGGTGATCGGCACGGATCCCGGCGTCACGGCGGCCATGAACGGCGGCACCCACATGCCCTTCGAGGACGTGGCCCTCTACAGCGTCCTGCCCGGCAGCACGGTGATCGACGTGTCCGACCCCACCTGCCTGGAGAGCGTGCTCAAGCAGTGCGTCTATCGCCCGGGGATCAAGTACATCCGGGTGGGCCGCAAGCAGCTGGCCCGGGTCTATGAGGACGGCAGCGACCTCATGATCGGCAAGGCCGTCACCCTCCGGGAGGGCACCGACGCGGTGGTCTTCGCCGCGGGCATCATGCTCCACGAGGCCATGCAGGCCGCCCTGTCCCTGGAGAAGCAGGGCCTATCCGTGGCGGTGGTGGACTGCTTCACCATCAAGCCTCTCGATTGGGAGGCCGTGATTGATTGGGCCAAGAAGACCGGCGCCGCGGTGGTGGCGGAGAACGCCAACCGGCATGGGGGCCTCTATACGGCGGTGCTGGAAGCCCTGGCCGAGGGCTGCCCCGTGCCCGCCGCCTGCGTGGCCGTGGAGGACGAGTTCGGCGAGGTGGGCACCCAGGGATACCTGCAGAAGCGGTTCGGCCTGACGGCGGCCCACATTGAGGAGCAGGTCAAGGCCATCGTCGCCAGAAAGAGAGCGAAATGAAGCTGACATTTGGATTTGGCACAGGTGTTCAGGAGGTGGAGGTCCCCGAGAGGAATCTCATAGGGGAGCTCCACGCCAACGACGTGCCCCTGGGCCTCACCGGCGAGGCGGAGGTAGCCCGCGCCCTGCAAGAGCCCATCGGCGCCCCCCGGCTTCGGGACACGGTCCGCCCCGGGGAGACCATAGCCATCGTCACCAGCGACATCACCCGGCCCATGCCCACGGCCAAGGTCATGCCCGCCCTGCTGGACGAGCTCTATGCGGGCGGCGTCCGACCGGAGGACATCACCCTGGTGTTCGCCCTGGGCAGCCATCGGCAGCATACGGAGGCGGAACGGCGGAAGCTGGCCGGAGAGCGTGCCTATTCCGAGATCCAATGCGTGGACAGCGACCCCGATGACTGCGTCTCCTATGGCACGACCTCCCGGGGCACCCCCGTGGACATCACCCGGGTCGTGGCGGAGGCGGATCGGCGCATCTGCCTGGGCAACATCGAATATCACTATTTTGCCGGCTATTCCGGCGGCGCTAAAGCCATCATGCCCGGCGTGTCCACCCGGGCCGCCATCCAGGCCAACCACAGCCGCATGGTCCTGCCGGAATGCTGCGCCGGGAACCTGGAAGGGAATCCCCTCAGGATGGACATCGAGGAAGCCGGGGCCATGGTAGGCGTCGACTTCATTTTGAACGTGGTCCTTTCCGAGCATAAAGAGATTCTGAAAGCCGTCGCGGGAGACGTGACGAAAGCCCATCGGGCGGGCTGCGCCTTCTTGGATACCCTGTACCGGAAGGAGCTTGCCGAGGCGGCGGACATCGTCCTGGTCTCTCAGGGCGGCGCGCCCAAGGACCTGAACCTGTACCAGACCCAGAAGGCTCTGGACAACGCCAAGCACGCCGTGCGGGACGGGGGGATCATCATCCTCATCGGCTCCTGCCGGGAGGGCCTGGGGGAGAGGACCTTCGAGGAATGGATGACCACCGCGCCCACGGCCCGTTCCCTCATCGAGCGCATCCAACGGGAGTTCAAGCTGGGCGGTCACAAGGCGGCGGCCATCGCCATGGTGCTGGAGAGGGTGGAGGTGGACCTGGTGAGTGAGTTGGACGCCGACTTCGTCCGCTCCTTGTTCCTGGTGCCCCAACCCTCGGCCCAGACGGCGCTGGACCATGCTTTTGAAAAATTAGGCCCTGACGCACGGGTGCTCAGCATGCCCTACGGCGGTTCCACCCTGCCGAAAGTCATCAAGCGATAAAGGAGAAAGATTTCATGGATTACGCAAAAGAATCCCTGCGCCTGCACGGAGAATGGAAAGGCAAAATCGAAGTGATCGCAACGGTTCCCGTGACGACCAAAGAAGACCTGAGTCTGGCATATACGCCCGGCGTTGCACAGCCGTGCCTGGAGATCCAGAAGGACATCAACAAGAGTTATGAGCTGACCCGCCGTCACAATCTCTGCGCCGTCATCACCGACGGAAGCGCGGTATTGGGTCTTGGCGACATCGGTCCCGAAGCCGGCATGCCGGTCATGGAAGGCAAGTGCGTGCTCTTCAAGTCGTTCGGCAACGTGGACGCGTTCCCGCTGTGCATCAAGACGCACGACGTCGACGAGTTCGTCAACGCGGTTTATCTGCTTTCCGGTTCGTTCGGCGGCATCAATCTCGAGGACATCTCGGCGCCCCGCTGCTTCGAAATCGAGCGCAAGCTGAAAGAAAAGTGCGACATCCCGATCTTCCACGACGATCAGCACGGCACCGCTGTCATCACGCTCGCGGGTCTCACGAACGCACTGAAGGTCGTCGACAAAAACAAGGAGGACGTCAGGGTCGTTACCTCCGGCGCAGGCGCGGCGGCGGTCTCGATCGTGAAGCTTTTGCTCTCCGCGGGCTTCAAACACATCACGATGTGCGACCGCAAAGGCGCGATCTACAAGGGCCGCGACGGCCTGAACTGGATCAAGGAAGAGATGGCGGAAGTCACAAACCTTGAGCGCAAACCCGGTTCGCTTGCGGATCAGCTTGTCGGCGCAGACGTGTTCATCGGCGTTTCCGCGCCCGGCACGGTCACGACCGAAATGGTCAAAACGATGAATCGCGACGCGATCATCTTCGCCTGCGCGAACCCGACGCCGGAAATCTTCCCGGACGACGCCAAGGCAGGCGGCGCGCGCGTGATCGCGACCGGCAGAAGCGATTTCCCGAACCAGATCAACAACGTTCTCGCGTTCCCGGGCATCTTCCGCGGCACGTTCGACGTCCGCGCAAGCGACATCAACGAAGAGATGAAGATGGCGGCTGCGAAGGCGCTGGCAGACCTGATCTCCGATGAGGAGCTCTCCGCCGACTATATCATCCCGAAAGCATTCGACAAGCGGGTCGGTCCCGCGGTGGCGGCGGCTGTGGCGGCGGCGGCGCGCAAAAGCGGCGTCGCCAGGATCTGAAAGGAGCGAAAACATGGCACTGTTTGACCCTAAGAAAGTGAAGCTGGGCATCGCGCCCATCGGCTGGTGCAACGACGATATGCCCGAGCTGGGCGCGGAGAACACCTTCCGGCAGACCGTCAGCGAGATGGCCCTTGCCGGGTTCACCGGCTGCGAGATCGGGAACAAATACCCCAAGGACCCCAAGGAATTGAAGTGGGAGCTGGACCTGCGGGGCATGCGGATCGCCAGCCGCTGGTTCTCCTCCTTTTTGCTGACCAAACCGCTGGAGGAAAACCTGGCGGATTTCAACAGGGAGCTGGACTTCCTCGCCGCCGTGGGCGCCGACCGGATCAACGTGTCCGAGCAGAGCTATTCCATCCAGGGCCAGGTGAACACCCCCATCCTGACCGGGAACCATAAGCACGTCATGAACGACGAGGAGTGGGATCGCCTCTGCAGAGGGCTGGACGTCCTGGGCAAGGCCGCCGAGGAACGGGGCTTCAAGCTCTGCTTCCATCACCACATGGGCACCGTGGTCCAGACCGCCGCGGAGACCGACCGGATGATGGCCAACACCGACCCCCGGTACGTGTTCCTCTGCTACGACACGGGTCACTTCACCTTCGCCGGGGAGGACCCCCTCGCCATGCTCAAGAAATACGTGGACCGGGTAGGCCACGTCCATCTGAAGGACATGCGCCTCTCGGTGGTCAAGGAGGCCCGGGACAAGGATTGGAGCTTTTTGACCGCCGTGCGCAACGGGGCCTTCACCGTGCCCGGGGACGGGGACGTGGATTTCGACCCGGTGTTCAAGGTCCTGTCCGACGCCAAATATGAGGGTTGGCTCCTGGTGGAGGCTGAGCAGGACCCCGCCAAGGCGAACCCCTTGGAATACGCCATCAAGGGACGCAAATATATCGCCGCGCACACGGGGCTGTAAAAGGAGAAAGCTATGTACTTCGACAAGAAGCTCCATCGGGGCTACAACGCGTATATCGACGCCGCCCGGGACGATCTCGGCACCATGATGGACGTAGGCCTGCTGGTGCTGGAGCCGGGCGACGCCTACGCCATCCACGATCCTGAGAAGGAGACCGCCGTGCTGCTGTTCGAGGGCGCGGTGGAGTTGAGCTACGGGGAGAAGGTCGTGCCCATGGAGCGGCCCGACTGCTTCCGCTATGAGGCCTATTGCCTGCTGGCGCCCCGGGGGACCAAAATCGGCCTGATCGCCAGATCTCACGCGGAGCTGTACATCCAGCAGACCCCCAACGATCGGGACTACAAGCCCGTCCTCTACACCCCTGAGACGGTCCAGGTCCAGCACGCCGGGGCCAATGGGGAGCTTATGGGCGCCATGCGCCGGGAGATCAAGACCTTCTTCGACTATGAGAACGCGCCCTTCTCCAACATGGTCCTGGGCGAGGTGTTGAACTTCCCCGGCAAGTGGTCCTCCTATCCGCCCCATCATCATCCCCAGCCGGAGGTGTATTTTTACCGGTTCGACTATCCCCAGGGCTTTGGCGCGGGGTTTGCTAACGGGGAAATCTACGAGACCCATCACAACGGCCTTGCCGTGATCAACCACGGCTTCCATTCCCAGTGCGCCGCGCCGGGCTACGCCATGTGCTACGCCTGGGGCATCCGGCATCTGGAGGGCGACCCCTGGCGCAAGACCCGCATCGACGATCCCGAGCACGCCTGGCTCTGGAAGCCGGACGCCAACGATCACATTTTCAAAGACTAATCTCATTTCATCAGGAGGGAAGCATGAAGACCGTTCGCTTGACCATGGCCCAGGCCCTGGTACGTTTTCTGGAGAACCAATACATCGCCTATGACGGCGTGGAGCACCCCTTCGTGGAAGGTGTCATCATGCTGCCCGGCCACGGCAACGTGGTGGGCCTGGGGCAGGCGCTACGGCAGGAGACCTGCCGCCTGAAGGTCTGGCAGGGCAAGAACGAGCAGGGCATGGCCCATACCGCCGTGGCTTTCGCCAAGCAGATGAAGCGGAAGAAGATCATCGCCGTCACCTCCTCCGTGGGCCCCGGCGCGGCCAACATGGTCACCGCCGCCGCCACTGCCACGGCCAACAACATCCCCGTGCTGATCCTGCCCGGCGACGTGTACGCCTGCCGCCAGCCGGACCCGGTGCTCCAGCAGATCGAGCAGATCCACGATCTGTCCATCTCCACCAACGACGCCTTTCGGGCCGTCTGCCGGTACTGGGATCGGATCGTCCGCCCCGAGCAGCTCATGAGCGCCCTTCTTTCCGCCTTCCGGGTGCTGACGGACCCAGCCAACACCGGCGCCGTGTGCCTGGCCATTCCCCAGGACGTGGAGGGCGAAGCTTACGACTATCCCGAATCCTTCTTCCAGAAGCGGGTCCATCGCCTGGCCCGGCGGCTGCCGGAAGCGGAGGCCCTGGCTGAAGCAGCCCAGGTCGTTCGCACCGCGAAGAAGCCGCTGCTGATCTGCGGCGGCGGCGTGAGATACAGCGAGGCCCACGAGGAGTTCAAAGCCTTCGCCGAAGCCACGGGCATCCCCTTCGCGGAGACCCAGGCGGGCAAGAGCGCCGTCGTATACGATCATCCCCTGAACCTGGGCGGCATCGGCGTCACCGGCTGTTCCGCGGCCAACGAGATCGCCAAGGAAGCGGACGTGATCATCGGCGTGGGCACCCGCTATACCGACTTCACCACCTCCTCCAAGTGGCTGTTCCGTGAGGACGCCAAATTCGTCAACATCAACGTGTCCGAGTTCCAGGCCCTGAAGCTGGACGCCGTGCCCGTCATCGCCGACGCCAAGCGGGCTTTGCCGGCCCTGTTGGCGGAGCTCAAGGGCTACCGGGCCCCCTATGCGGGCGAGATCGAAGGGGCCCGGGACCGCTGGGCCAAGGAGCTCCACCGGTTGCAGCACATCGAGTACAAGGAGGGCTACGTGCCCGAGGTCAACGACGCCAACGCCGCCTCCCAGACCACGGTGCTGGGGGCCATCAACTTCGCCATCGATCCCGAGGACGTGGCCATCGGCTCCTCCGGGTCCCTGCCCGGCGACATGCAGCGCATGTGGTGCGCCCGGGCCGTGGACACCTACAACATGGAGTACGGCTACTCCTGCATGGGCTACGAGGTCTCCGGGGCCCTGGGCGTCAAGTACGCCATCGGAGATAGGGACGTGTACGCCATGGTGGGCGACGGCAGCTTCGTCATGCTCCACTCGGAGCTTTTGACCGCCGTCCAGGAGCACAGGAAGATCAACGTCTGCGTGTTCAACAACGCCTCCTTCGGCTGCATCAACAACCTGCAGGTGGGCCACGGCAACGACACCCTCTGCACCGAGCTCCGCTTTAGGGGCGAGGACGGGGAGCACTCCGGCCCCTTCATGCCGGTGGACTTTGCGAAGATCGCCGAGGGCTACGGATGCAAGGCCTACACCATCCGTTCCCTCCCGGAGCTGTACGCGGCCCTCAAGGAGGCCAAGACCATAGAGGGCGTGCCCGTGGTGTTCGACATCCGGGTCCTGCCCAAGTCCATGACCGAGGGCTATGGCGCCTGGTGGCGGGTGGGCGACACGGAGGTCTCCGAGAACCCCCGGAACCTGGCCGCCTATGAGGACCACCTCCTTCATGTGAAGGACGCGAAGAAGTATTGATCCGTCCCCCAAAAACACCCGATCCCCCGGCGTTGCCCGGGGGATCGGGTGTTTTTGGGGTCGCTCATTTCAAAAACAGCAGGCTCAAAGCGATCAGGATCTGCCCGGCGTAGTAGAGGCCGACGTTGGTCACCCGCAGGCACTGCTTCGTCTCCTTGCCGAAGGTGTTCAGGATGAGCACGATGTCGCTGACGAGGAAGAGCAGGGAACCGGCGGCGAAGATCCCGGTAAAGGCGGAGGGAGACGCGATCAGATTCCCCACGGCCACGCAGTTCAGCAGCACGATGGCGCCGATGTACACCACCCCGAAGATCTTGAACGCCTTCTTGGCGGTGATCCGCTTGAAGATCCACCACATCAGCAGGGCCGTCAGCAGGACGCCCGCGATCAGGGCGATCCACCAATGCTTCGCCCCCCG
>CADCNE010000011.1 GCA_902802805.1 uncultured Eubacteriales bacterium | reverse complement strand
GCAGGCCGCCGAGAGCAGCAGCAGGGCCGCCAGCAGGATCATACACAGCTTTTTCATATCAATACTCCTTTCGGATGATGGTTCATGCAGGATTTACAAATCATTACTGGAAGAATTCGTTACCGTATATCTACCCTTGTGGTTTTGCCCTCGGCGTCCGTAATGATGGCAAATGCTTTTGTGCTCTCAAAAGTCCTTATCCATTCGTTATCCGGCGCATAGTAATATGAATAATTCCAATATCTCGGTATCTGTTCTGCGAAATTTAGCGCTTCCTCATCTGTGGCAACCGTATGCGTACGCCATAGAATTGTCTTCGGATTGAATTCGGAGCGTTCCGTTATCAGGTAGACTTTTACGGTATAGGGGGCTGTGCCGCCCTGAATGTGGAGCGTGTAAAAATATTCGCTAGGCTGCAAACTGTATGTGTGTCCCTCTGCCGTGGCTGACAGTTCTCTCGTCACGAACACCGTCTGGGTAAATGTATACTTGCCCGTCTTGGTATCGGTGACCCTGCAGTGGTATGCGCCCGCCGCAGACGCTTCCATATACCAGGTCGATCCTCCGCTGCGAGAAGCTTTGCCCCAGCTGGGTCTCATACCTGCCTCGGTCGTGCTCCTCTCCCACTCATAGCGCAGTTCACCTCCGGAGCCGGAAACGGCAGCACAGGAAAGATAGACCGAACCGCCATACACAAGATTACCTCCAACGGGCTGCTTGGTGATGATCGGTGTATCGCCGGTGTAGCCGACCAGGATCGTCTTGCTGTGAATCATCTCCCCATCGGTGTCCACCACACGGCACAGATATTCGCCGGGCTTGTCGGCGGTAACGGTTCTGCTTTCTGCCACCTTGTATCGGGTGTTGCCTATCTTCAATGACCAAAGGTAGGTATAGGGCTCTATACCGCCCTCGGCTTCCACAAACAGCGACGCGGTGTCTCCGGGCTTTGCGAGGGACGCCGATTCGGTCTGGTCCTTGATGCGGAAGACGGCGTTCTCGAAGGTGACCGCATTCGAATCGACCGAGCGGCCCTTGCTGTCCTCGATGTGGAAATAGTATTCGCCGGGATACCAGACACCGAATGTGGCGAAAGCGGGGTCATCTGTTACCTCAACATAGTGTTCTCCGTTCCGACAGAGTACAAAACGATACGGCGCTTCGCCATCAGAGACGGTCACGTGAATGGTCGTATAACTGCCCTTCGGTATGGTGCCGCCCTTTGGCTGCGCCACAATGGTGAGCTTGGGGGCGGAAATGGTGACGGTCCCCGAGGCGGTGGCGTACATGCTGTCCACGCCGTGGACGGTATAGACCCCGGGCCCGTCAACGTTCGCGAGAGAATAGACGTGATCCACCTCGTCCCTGCCCTCCACGGAGTCGATGGCCGTGCCGTTCTTGTCCCACCAGATCTCATACTCCTCCACGCCACCAGCAAAGGAGGCGACCACGAACGTTTCTTCCTCCGGCAAGACCTCGCAGCTCTCAGTGATGTTCACCAGCCGAAACGGATCGATGGAATAGACCTGACACGCGTAGGAGGACACGGATTCACCGGTCAGATCGTCGGTGGCGATGCACATATAGTCGCCGATCTCGGTGACGTCGATGGAGGAACCCACGTCGATCTCGTTGGCCTGATTGTCGATCCAGCGGTAGGAATAGGAGCCGGAGCCGTCCTCCGCGAGGCAGGAGAGGGTGGCCTTCCCGGTGGGCTGCAGATTGGCGTTGTCTTGGCGTTGTCGGGTTGCTTGGCAATGCCCAGCTTATAGCTAACGATAGCCGTCTCCGACTGGGCGGTGTTGCCGGCAGAGTCGGTGACCACGCACCAGTACCGCATGTTGCCGTCGTAGGCTTCAAAGACCGGCTCTGTCTGCTTTCCGGAGGTATGAAGAAACGTCCAGCTGATAATGTTTCCTATGGTCGAGTTGTAGGTGGGTCTGTATTTCCACTCATAGGTATAGTCCCCCGTGCCGCCGGTGGCCGCCACATGGAGGGTGAGGCTGTCGCCGCCGTGGCGGGTGACGGCGCCATCCTGGGGATGCTCCGTGATGGTAAGGGGCGTCAAATCATGGGTGGCCGCTTCAAAGGTGGTGAAATCGGGGATCGAGCCGGTGAACGTGGCAAAGAGCCAGGGGGCCGGGTCGATCTCTTCCGTGCGGGTGTGGCTGGGGTCGTGCTGGCAGGTGAAGGTCCGGACGCCCGGGGTGAAGCCGCTGGGCTCCGTGGTGACCGCGCCCTCGTCCCACTCATGGCCGATGGCGGGCAGGACCTCCCGCTCCTTCAACACGAAGCCGCAGCGGTCGCAGGTCTCCCCATCGGTATATCCGTCCGCCTCGCAGGTGGGGTCCGAACCGGGGATGGTGACAGGGGCGTGGCCCAGGGCGGGGACGGTCTCCTGTGCCTTCAGCACCGCGCCGCAGCGGTCGCACTTCTCCCCTTCGGTGAGGCCCGTCTCCGTGCAGGTGGGCTCCACCCCCGGGATGGTGACCGGGGCATGGCCCAGGGCAGGGACGGTCTCCTGGGGCGTCAGGATCTCGCCGCAGGTCTCGCACTTGCTGCCCTCGGTGAGGCCCGTCTCCGTGCAGGTGGGGGCTACCGCCGGGATGCTCACCGGAGAATGGCCCTTGGCAGGGAAGGTGTCGGTCTTCGTCGCCCCGCAGCGGGAGCAGGTCCAGGTCTTTTCGCCCTCCTTGGTGCAGGTGGCCTCCCTGGTGACCCGGCCGTTGCCGAAGTCATGGCCAAGAGCCGGCGATTTTTCGCCGTAGGTCTTGCCGCACTTCGTGCATCTCCAGACACGCTTTCCATCCTTTGTACAGGTGGCCGTGTCGCTATCGATCACCCAGCTGTGTGTCGTCGTTACGGGGCCTCCAGCAGCGCTCCCCGGACAGCCGTCCTGAGGCGGGTCGGCGTGGGCCGCGACGGGCGTCAGCAGCACCACCAGCAGCGCCAGCAGCGCCAGGGACAGGATGCGTTTACCGTTTCTCATATGATCCTCCTTTTTCCCACAGAGTACAAAAAACGGCTCGAAACATCGGTTTCAGGCCGCAGGAAACACTTGTCTTGATGGATCGTCGCTCATTCGTCTGTGCGCGGGGTAATACAGCATGGCCGTTCAAGCCCCTTCCGTACAAATAATACACGTATAGTATAACAGAAACCGGCCGCGAGGGCAAGGGGGGAACGTTCAGAGATCCTTCACCGCTGCGCGGTTCTGGATGACAAGTATTTATGGTGTCGTACCATGGGGACAGCGGAGAGCAATAAAACAGGAGCGCCGCGTGGGCGCTCCCGGGTGTCTCAGTCCTCGTATTCCTCTTCTTCCTCGTCGTCGTCGACTTCCACGATCTCAAAGAGCTTGTGGCGCTTCTTCTTGGGCTTCGGCTCCTTGGCCGGCTCCTCGTCCTCGCCCCAGACCTCATCGTTGTCGAATTCGTCCTCGTCGTCATCGCCCTCCAGCATGCGCTTGAACCAGCCCTTCTTCTTGGGCTTCCTGGGCTCATCGTCCTCCTCGTCGTCATAGGCGGGTGCGGCGGGCTTGGAGGCCTTCTTGGGCTCCTTGCGGGCGGGGCGAGCCGGCTCCTCCGGCTCCTCGGCCTCGGGCTCTGCCGCGGCTGCTGTGACGGTGTGACGCTCCTCCATGGCCCTCTCCTCGGAAACGGCCTGCTCCACATCCTTCTCCTCGTACTCCGGCACGGCCTGAACGTTCAGCTCCTCCCGGTTGGTGTTGAGCATCTTGATGTAGTCGTTGAGATACCGCTGCACATCGGCCAGCATGTCGTCCGCATACTGACGGGAGCCGTTGGTGATGGCGTTGGCGTTGTCCATGGCTTCCTGCTGCATCTGCTTGGCGCGGGCCACGGCCTCCTGGTATACGGATTCCTCCGATACCAGCGCCTCGTACTCCTGCACGGACTGATTGTAGACCTTCTCCGCCGCTTCCTGAGCCTGACGCATCAGATCCTCGGCGTCGGCCTTGGCCTTGCTGATGGTCTCCTCCGCCTGCTCGTTGGCGTCACCCAGGATGTTCGTCTCTTCGGCGATGATGCCGCTGGCCCGACGGATATCCTCCGGGATGGTGACCTTAAGATCGCCCAGCAGGTCGAAGAGCTCCTCGACCTCCACGATCTTCTTGTTGCCGCCGCCCAGCTTATACTTGGGGCTGTCGTTCAATACCTGCTCGATGCGGGATATGATGCTGTAGATCTTCATCGTCTGCGCGCTGCTCATTTTCTTGCCAACCTTTCACGAATGATATCTTCATTTACAGGGGGAACCAGTCCCCGGATGCTGCCGCCCCAGAGGCCGATCTCCTTCACGTTGCTGGAGCTCAGGAAGGAGTGGCCGGGGGAAGCCATAAAATACACCGTTCTCAAGGAGTTATCCAGATGACGGTTCACGGCGTCGATCTGGAACTCATATTCAAAGTCAGACGTGGCCCGAAGCCCACGTACGATGTGCGTGGCGTTCACGGATCTGACGTACTCCACCAGCAGCCCATCGAAGGTGCCGCAACGGACGTTTTTCAGGCCTTCGGCCCTGAGCACGTTCTCGATCATGTCCATGCGCTCCTGGACCGTGAAGGTGGGGCGCTTGTCCACGTTGTGGAGCACGGCCACGTACACGAGGTCGAACAGACCCGCCGCGCTGGTGAGCACATCGAGATGCCCCACCGTGAAGGGATCAAAGCTCCCCGGATACACGCCAACGGTCATTGCCGTTCCCTCCAAATCAAAGTCGTTACGCCGCAGACGCCGTACCGCTTCACCCGCGACACCTGCCAGGGTCCCTCCCCCAGCTTAGGCGGCTGATCCCAGGCATGCTCCACGATGAGGGCGCCGCCGGGCCTGAGAAGCCCTTCCCGGAAGATGATCTCCACCGCGTCCGCCGCGAAGCCAGAGGCATAGGGCGGGTCCAAGAACACCAGGTCCAGCTGCTTCCCTTCAGAAATCATGGACGAAAGCGCTGCCCGATAATCGGCGTTCAGCACCCGCAGCCCTTGGGCAAGGCCCAGCTTTTCGCCGTTTTTTCGGATCAACGCGGCACATGCGGGGGAAGCGTCCACACAGATGGCCTCCGCAGCGCCTCGTGACAGGGCCTCCAGACCCATGTTGCCGGACCCGGAGAAGAGATCCAGGACCGTGGCCCCGGGCACCTGAAACTGGATGCTGCCGAAGATGGCCTCCTTGACCCGGTCCAGCGTGGGCCGGGTATCCCTGCCCTGGGGCGCGTCGAAGCTCCGCCCTCTGGCCGAACCGGCAATGATCCGCAAATCGATCCCTCCGCTATCTTGATTTCGGGTGCGCCTGGAAACCACAACATATTGTGGATCAGAGGTATTCTAACACCATTCCCTGCCGTTGGCAAGTATTTTTAAATAAATTGTTAATAGTTTTTGGAAAAAATATTAAGGAAAGCAGAGGGAAAGCCTCTTCAGGGACGAGAATACGCGCCCACGCTGGGGCGGGGTGCGGATGATATGTGTACGGGGGTCCCCCTCAGGGACTCGAACCCTGGACACCCTGATTAAGAGCCATTCATCACCGCTCCAAAAAACCCCCGTATTTAGCCAATTTTCAAGGTGCTTGTAACTGAAATCAGCCTATTTTTCTGTTACAAAGAGATTCCACTAAAGTTTTTCCGCTCAATAAAAGATCAGCATTTACTATCAAAATTCCGTCCTATTCACCTCTGAAAACTATAATAGGGCACCTGTTATTTTTTGTCAAATATGTCAGGGTATATTTGATCAATAGTCAGGGTGTCAAGCCCCATTCCTTAACTATTCCTCCAGGCAAAAAATGACGCTATTGCGTTCTTTTTTCCCCTTTATTTTTTCTGCACAAAATATTATGTAACTGCAATTATCACCTGTTTCGCGGTAGCAAGTCGTTTGCACGCACACAACGAAAAAGAAGCCAGAAGACTTCTTAATTGAGTGGCTGTTACAAGTCATTTACAGGCTTTGAAGCCAAAAAGTTGGCAAATCCAGGATCAGATTCCGGATTTGCCGCATATAAAATTTGCAAACTTGTACTTTCAAGATACTCTACAACGCAAAAGAGGCCCGAAGGCCTCTTAAGTTTCCATTGTTTATCCTATCCCGAAGAACCGTTCGAAGAAGGCTTTCAGCTTCTCGATGATCGTCTGCTTCTTGGCTGCACGGTTGCCGCCGCCGAAACGGGACGTCGGGGGCATGAGCTTGTCGATGTCCGTGCCGGTTGTTTTCACTTCACCGTTTCGCAGAGAATCGGCTATGAACTTCCGCGTGGCTTCTTCATTTAGTTTCTCTTCTTGAATGATCTGGGTAAGCTGGCGTTCCTTCTCCTCCGCTATGAAACTTCTCCATTCGGTGAGCACATCATCCACGTCGTTGATGCCGGCGATGAACGTATCGATCAGTTCCTTCTTGCTGCGCAGCTCGGGCGATGCATCCACCGCCTTCTGGATCGTGATAAGAATCTCTTTATCGTCGCAGTGACTGTCATGGTACTTCTTGACGAGCAGCAGGA
The DNA here is from genome assembly GCA_902802805.1 of uncultured Eubacteriales bacterium. Taxonomy (GTDB): domain Bacteria; phylum Bacillota; class Clostridia; order Christensenellales; family CAG-138; genus RUG472. The sequence goes on along the minus strand of CADCNE010000011.1, from coordinate 49,037 downwards.
TATAATCGATGTTGATATCGATCTGCCGGATGAGCTCGATCTCATACACGATGTCATCCGAAACATCTTCCTTGTCTCCAGTATGAACTGGCAAAGGCCACATATCCTGATACCGGCTGAGATAGTCTTGCAGATCACGTTCTGAAAGAATCCCTCTGCCCTCAAATTCGTCGAAGGAAGACAACAGGTTTCTCATACGAAGGATGGCACCAAAGAGCTTCAAAAACTCCTTCTGGGCCTTCTCCCCTATTATCTGGGGCTCCGACAGTGGGAACTTCGTCTGAAGATCCTCAATCATGCTGACATAGCCGGGATGCTTCTTTCCATCTGCATCTTCGTATCCGTAATAATAATCGTCAAAGCGTTTCAGCAATACAATGCCGCCCGCGTCCTTGTCACCGAACAGAGCTATGGCTTCATCCACCTTCTTTTGAAGGTTGCGGAAGCAAACGATGTTGCCGAACGTTTTGATGCTGTTCAGAATACGATTCGTGCGGCTGAACGCCTGAATCAGCCCGTGCATTCGCAGGTTCTTATCCACCCACAGCGTATTGAGGGTTGTGGCGTCGAAACCAGTCAGAAACATATTTACAACGATGAGCAGATCCAGCTCCTTATTCTTCATGCGGAGGGACACGTCTTTGTAGTAATTCTGGAACTTGTCGCCGTCCGTCGAATAGTTCGTATGGAACATGTCGTTATAATCTTTGATCGCCGCATCGAGGAAGTCCCTGGAGGGCTTGTCCAAAGCGGAAGTGTCCTCGGAGTTTTCCTCTCCCAGGATGCCGTCTGATTCAGCCTCGTTCGCAGCATAGCTGAAGATCGTAGCAACACGCAGCTTCTTGGTGGGATCGACTGCCATCTGCTTCTTGAACTCTTCATAATACAGTTTCGCCATGGGCACAGAGGCCACGCAGAATATGGCGTTGAAGCCGCTGAGCCGCTGCTTTTGTTTGATCTCCTCTACCACTCCCCTATCCGCTGACGCTACATCCGCAATGTTGGTGAGCGCATTGAAATCATAGGAGCGGCTGCCGCGATATGTTTTCTGCGTAAAATGATCCAGGATGTACTGGGTGACGAGCGAGATCCTTTGAGGTGCCATGAACGCCTTTTCGCGATCGATGTCCCAAACCTGCTCGTCTTCAATGCTGTCATCGGAATCCATCGTCTTGATATAATCCACGCGGAACGGCAGCACGTTCTTATCGTTGATAGCATCGACGATGGTGTAAGTGTGCAACTGATCGCCAAACACCTGCGTCGTCGTCATGAGCTGAGAGCCAGCACCTCTCACGGCATTGGCGGCGAAGATGGGCGTACCGGTGAACCCGAAGATATGGTACTTCTTGAAATTCTTGACGACAGCGGCGTGCATGTCGCCGAATTGTCCGCGATGACATTCGTCGAAGATGATGACGATATGTTTCTGATACACCGGATGCCCGGGATTTTTATCGATGAAGATCGACAGCTTTTGCGCCGTGGTGATGATGATCTTGCACTCCGGATCCTCAAGCTGCTTCTTCAGTATCTTCGTGGAAGTATTGCTGTTGGCAGCGCCCTTCTCGAAGCGATCGTACTCCTTCATCGTCTGGTAGTCCAGATCCTTGCGATCGACGACGAAGAGAACCTTGTCGATATACGGCAGGCGGGAAGCAAGCCGAGCCGTCTTGAACGATGTCAGCGTTTTACCGGAACCGGTTGTATGCCAAATGTATCCGCCGCCGGCAATGGTGCCGTACTTCTTGTAGTTGGTGGCGATGTCGATCCGGTTCAGGATACGCTCCGTTGCCGTGATCTGATACGGACGCATGACAAGCAGCATCTTCTCCGAAGTGAAGATACAATACTTCGTCAGGATATTCAGGATCGTGTGCCTGGCGAAGAAGGTTCGGGTGAAGTCGATCAGATCCGGAATCACGCGGTTATTGGAATCAGCCCAGAAGGACGTGAACTCAAAGCTGTTAGACGTTTTCTGTTTATTCGTCTTGGGTGCTTTGGCATCCTTGATGGCGTTCCAGCGGGTGCTGTTGCTGTAATACTTGGTATTGGTGCCGTTGCTGATCACGAAGATCTGGACATACTCAAACAAACCGCAGCCAGCCCAGAAGGAATCCCGCTGATATCGGTTGATCTGGTTGAACGCTTCGCGGATGGGCACGCCCCTTCTCTTCAGCTCCACATGGATGAGCGGCAGGCCGTTTACCAGGATCGTGACGTCGTACCGGTTGTCGTGATTGGCGCCTTCTGCCTGGCTCACTTCATACTGATTGATAACTTGAAGGAAATTGTTGTGGACGTTCTTCTTGTCGATCAGCGTTATATTCTTCGTAGTGCCGTCGTCCCGCTTGAGAACCTGAACATAATCCTCCTGGATCTTCTGCGTCTTCTCCGCGATATGCTCATTGGGATTGGCAACGTTGTTTTTGAAGAAACGATCCCACTCGGAGTCGGAGAAGGTATAGCCGTTCAGCTTTTCCAACTGCACTCTTAAATTGGAGACGAGCTCTGCCTCGGAATGGATCGGCAAGTACGCATACCCCTGTTCGGTGAGCATGCGAACGAATTCTTTCTCCAGATCCGCCTCGCTCTGGTAGCTGTCTGAGCGAGCTTTGACGGGTTCATATTCTGTTACAACGGTATTGTCACTTGTTTGAGCGACAATATTGAAAAATGTCATAATGACACCACCTATAGTTTATTTCTGTCTATTATCCAGCTCATCTCTGATTTCAGTTAAGCGTTTCCCGTTATATGTGAACCAGAGCGTTCCCTGGACAGGATGATCAAATCCCTTGATTTTCTGCGCCAATGCGGATACCGATGTCGTTTCACCGTTATATTCGATCTTTCGATCATCAATAACCGTTGCCTTGATTGAAGCATCTTCGATAAAAACGATTTCAGATCCAACAGGTATTCCGCACTCTGAAAACCTGAACGGGCCTTTGCGAGCACTCTCTCTTACTTCCTGGGCGATCTGTTCATCCAGAACCTCATGGCCCTCTGGCTTCATCCGCTTCAGGCTTCCGGTTGTGCCGCTGATTTTGGCGATACATTCAAGAAGAGCATATGCTTCCTCAGCCGACATGGCATAAAACTCCTTTACCCGTTCTTTGCCATCAAAAGTTTCAATGGTACGCAGATCCGGGTTAAGAGCATCGATAAGCTTGTGAAGCTCTTTATCAGTAAGCTCGCTATCTACTTCATACACCGCATAGGCACGAAATGCGAACGGGATCGTTTCGCTCCGGTTAAGCTGTTTCAGCCTTTTCTCCAGATTGTGCGCGTACCCTATTTTGATGTAATCCGGAAAAGACGGATTGGTGAGGATGTAGATAACGCCCTTTTTCATGCTTCCTTCTCCTTAAAAGTCAAGAGTTTGTCCCTGTAGTGTTCGTATTGCTGTCTCCGTGCTTCGATCTCCGCCGGCAGGCCGATGCGCAAATCAGAGCAAATCAATTCGAAGTTGTCAAGAATTATTGCTATTCTCTTCTGACGTTCCATTGAAGGAAGAGCAATCTTAATGCCCCCCATAACATTGCTCATCAGTTTTGGGTTTCCCATGCCACTATTAACATACTTTGGCGCCTCTACTTTTAGAGCATGGAACAAATATTTAATATCTGCTATTGATGGATCGACTTTCAATAGCCCGCAAACATTTGTAATGCTAAACTTTCCATTACGATAAAAAACCGAACCAGCATTTGCTCCATCCGTTGTCCATGTTAGATATTCGCCATCATACATGAAAGAGTTTATTCGGCCAAACTCTCCATTGTTTTCAGTTTGAGAAGAATACACAGGATAGTCTCCTGCATTGATACGTAAATCATCCTTTGAAATGACTTTACCGCGAGAAATCGTACAAATGTCCTGTATTCTTTTATACTGAACCGAGGAATCAAACGATAGCATCCAATCTCTGTAATACTCATACTGCTTCTTTCTCGCTGTAAGCTCCGCTGTAAGCTCCGCTGTAAGCTCCGTGAAATTGTCCAATATGCGGACAATTTCACGCTGTACCTCTATGGGAGGTACGGGAATGCTGAACTCTTCCGTAACCGGGAGTGATATCTGCGGAAGTGATCCCATCCCGGAAGCCGCTGTCCGGAAGTATTCAACATTGTTCTTGAGCACATAAAACAGATACTTGACTGAAACTTGCTCCTCGGCTGTGTATGCCCACATTTCGTTTTTGAATGTAAACGGCTTATCGTAGTATACCGCATCGATTACGCCTCTTGACTGGACGAGAACAGCGGGCACTCTCGTAATGTTTGCATTCGGAATATCTTTTTCAAACGCATTGATAACGGTTTTACCTCCGGCAAACACACGGATGTCGCCGTCCGGATTCTCAATTTCCTTCATCTTGCCCGCGGTTATGGGAGTCCCCCTCAAACGTTGATAGACATCCTTGATTTTCCGAAACTCAACCCCATCCGGGCAGTATTGTAAAAGCAGTTCTTCGAGTTTACTCATGTGATTCCTCCCGAAGCTCATTGTACCGTTTTTTCCAAGCTCTGGAGGGTTTCTTGCAGATGCAATCTGCACTTGTAAAGGCGCAAACGCCTGGCAAGCTATTGTTGGAACAGATGTCTGGGTTGTTCTGCCTACACCCATACGTCTGGCTCTCAGTATCTGCAGCATTCAACGGCGCAGAAAATGGAATGTGAAGGCTGTTTTTATTCATTATTGCACCCCCTCGATCTCTGCAATGATCTTGTCGATCTCCGCGCGGAGAACCGCTTCCCTCGCCACGATCTCCCGGATCTCGGCGTTGAGCTTCTGGATATCCACCTTCTCCCGGGTGTCCTCCGCCTCCACATAAGTGGATACAGAAAGGTTGTAATCGTTTTCCGTGATCTCATTCAGATCAGCGAGGTGCGCAAAATGCTGGATCTCCTCCCGCTTGGTGAAGGTGTCCACGATGCGATCCATGTTCGCCTGCGTCAGCTTGTTGTTCTTGACGACTTTGATGCACTCCTTTGTGGCGTCGATGAACAGCACCTTGCCGTCCGCCTTGCCGCGCTTCAGCACCATGATGCAGGTGGCGATGGACGTACCGAAGAACAGGTTGCTGGGAAGCTGGATCACACAGTCGATGAAGTTGTTGTCGATCAGATACTTGCGGATCTTCTGTTCCGCCCCGCCCCGATACATGATGCCCGGGAAGCAGACGATGGCAGCCGTGCCGTTGGGCGCGAGCCAGGAAAGGGAATGCATGATAAAAGCGAAGTCGGCGTTGCCCTTGGGCGCCAGAACGCCGGCCGGGGCAAAGCGCGGATCATTGATCAGCAGCGGATTGGTGTCGCCCGCCCATTTGATCGAGTACGGGGGATTGGAAACGATCAGCTCAAAGGGCTCATCATCCCAATGTGCGGGCGTTGTCAGCGTATCATCACAGGCGATATCGAACTTGTCGAAGCCGATATCGTGGAGAAACATGTTGATGCGGCAGAGGTTGTAGGTGGTGATGTTGATCTCCTGCCCGAAGAAGCCCACGCGCACGCCGTCGCGCCCGAGGATCTTCTCGGCTTTCAGCAGCAGCGAACCGGAACCGCAGGCGGGATCGTACACCTTGTTGACTTCCGTCTTGCCGACAGTGCCGATGCGCGTCAGCAGTTCGGAGATATCCGCAGGGGTAAAGAACTCGCCGCCGGACTTGCCCGCGTTGGAGGCGTACATCGTCATCAGATATTCGTAGGCGTCACCGAAGGCGTCTATGTCATGGGTTTTGACGTCGCCAAGATTCATGTTGGCGATACCGTCAAGGAGCTTCGTCAGACGCTCGTTGCGCTTGGCAACCGTGGGCCCGAGCTTGTTGCTGTTGACGTCGAAATCGTCGAAGAGGCCGGCAAAGCTGTTTTCGGAATCGCTGCCCTTGGCGGAATCCTCGATGTTGTTGAACACGCGCTCAAGCGTCTCATTGAGGTTCTCATCGCGGGGCGCGCGGGCACGGACATTGCAGAACAGTTCGGACGGGAGGATGAAGAAGCCCTTCTCCTGAATCAGCCCTTCCCTGGCCTCCTCCGCTTCGGCGTCGGACATCTTGGCATAATCAAAATCGGTATTGCCGGCAGCCTGCTCTCCCTCGTTGATATAGTTGGCCAGGTTCTCGGAGATATAGCGGTAGAACATGGTGCCGAGAACATAGTTCTTGAAGTCCCAGCCGTCCACAGAGCCCCTGAGTTCATCCGCGATCGCCCAAATAGCACGGTGCAGTTCTTCGCGCTCTTGCTCTTTCTTCGTATCCACTATTTCTCCGCCCTTCCCTATACAAAAAGTCATTTTATTATATCTTCTTTCTCACTTATTCGCAAGCCACGGAAATCCGCATCTGCAATAATAGTATGAAAGAAAAATGAAACCCTGGGCGAGATCACCTGACTTGGTTTTTGTGTTTAACAAACTTTTTGCCGCCAAATCTCATTTGCAGGATGAACTGCAGAATGCGAAGAATTGGCGAAATCTTGTTAAACATAATTCTCGACGGTTATAGTGTAATCGATGCGGAAAGGCGAGACAAGAAACGCTTTGTAAAAACGAGACGGATTAAGGGACAATAAAAGAACTCACATGTGCGTTTCTGAGAATGTATTTACATATACATCCGCCCTGTGTATAATCTGGACATGATCAATAGTCTTACTGATAACAAAACAGAAATAGTTTGTACCCCAACGATCGGCGAGATCCTTTGGGAAGAATTCATGGAGCCGTTTAATCTTTCTGCGTATAAGCTTGCGCAGGAGATCCATGTGCCCACGTCCAGGATACAGGATATGCTTCATAATAGGCGGAAGATCACGGCGGATACTTCTCTGCGGTTAGCGAAGTTCTTCGGTGTCTCCGATCGTTATTTTCTGAACCTGCAGAATGATATCGACATTCGGAGCTTGAAGGAATCCTCCTGGAAGGAAATTGCTCTCATCCGTCCGTATAATACTGCGGCAGTTTAATCGGATCACTACGTTTGAACAGAAGCCTATTCGTACAGGCTTCTTTTTCTGTTTATTCTCACCATCCATTCCGGCCAAAATGCGATGCCATCTTATTTTGACCGTTCATTATGTTTTGCCTTACAAAAAGAAGCCCTGTCTCCAAGGCTTCTTTGATATGTTTATGGAGGATTCTATTTGTTTCGAATAGAAGCTTTGAGTTCAGCTTCTGTTGGGACAAGCGTGTCGCAGAGCTTGTCGCTCATGTGATCAGCGATCTGTTTTCCGCCATTGATCACGTCATAGTAAGAGTTTAGCGTAGTCGTGATAGAGGTGTGGCCCAAGGCTGCGCTGACAACGGCAACCGGGATTCCATCCTCGATCATGTAGGAAGCGAACGTATGCCTGAGATCGTGAAAGCGAAGCTTCAGCATCCCAGCTTCCTCACGAACAGCCATAAACCTCTTTCGAAGGACATTGGGGCTTTTGAAAGTCCCGTCAGCCCGGCAGCATACGAAGCATTTCTCAATGTTCTTCTTTTCGCATACGCCCTCTTCCACGTATTTATCTTTAAGATACAGGATGAGCTCCTTTATCTTTGGAGAGATAACCAGCTCACGCCCATAGCTTTCATCCGTCTTCAGATTGTCGACGACACCCCAGTCTGTGCGAGGAACCCCCTTGTCCAATTGATTCGTCTTCAGCGTGTACCCAATTTGTCTCTTCGGCGTCAGGAGATTCTGTTGAAGATCGAAATCCCTGAACTGAAGTCCAAGAACCTCTCCCCTCCTCAATCCGAAGTTGATTCCGAACAGCACCTCCAGATAGATACCATGTTTCTTTGCCAATTCAAGAAACTCTGCTGTCTTTTCCGGTGGGATCAGTTGGCGACGAACCCGTTTCACGGACGGCGGAGATACAAGCGAGCAAGGATTCGATTTGATGATCTTTTCCTTTACAGCCTGTTTCAACGCACTTCTGAGCGTTGAAAAAACAAATCGCGTGCTGGACGCCGATAACCCGCTACGTTGGCACTTTTTCATAACCTTCTCAACATCCGCGTCTGTAAGCATGCACATCTTTGTTTGGCCTATCGTAGGATTGATATAAAGACGGATATGAGATTCCGCACAACGCCACGTAGACACAGAAACGGTGAAATAGTATTTCCCCCGCAACCATCGATCCAGATAGTTTTTCAGTTTTTCATTTGGAGAAGTCTGGGCTTGTATTTGCTTCAGATATTTCTGCCGCTCGGTAGAATCGGCCAGAGCCTCCTCATACGTTTTGAAGACTCGAGAAAACCAAGTCTTCTTCCTTCCGGAGTCATCACGGATACCGAGATAGTACACATATCCTGTCCCGCGTTTGTAGGGGACGCCCAGTTTAGTTTTTGTTTCCATTTTGTTTCCTCCTTAGAGCACTTTTTGATTCATCTTTTCTTTACTGCTCTCCGCATGTTCCTTCTATCTATCGACAGCTTGGACAATTGAAAACAGACAACTCAGATCGGATCCTCAGGTAACTCTTAAACGAGGCATCTATGGTTCGAGAAAATATATTATTTTAGCGCCAACCTAACTAAGCTCTAAATGGGAAAACCGCTTGTCTTTTAGGATCTGAAATGTGAAATATTTGTGAACTGTCGTTGAGAGATGCTTTTTTTCACTCATTTGAGGTGAAAAACGTCATTTTTTGACTGAAAAAAGACGTGCGCGTTGTTCTTTTGACAGATCCAAAAAAGAGGCTGTAAGTGGATTTTTACCCATTTTGCTACCGTTTTTGGCCTTCCCAGAGGGGTAAATCTATTCCCAAAAGACGATTTTTCGCTGAAAAATCTCTTGAGAATAGAAAAAACCACCCATTTTGGGTGGTTTTTTGGTACCCCCTCAGGGACTCGAACCCTGGACACCCTGATTAAGAGTCAGGTGCTCTAGCCAACTGAGCTAAGGAGGCATACTGGAGCGGGAAACGGGGCTCGAACCCGCCACCTCAGCCTTGGCAAGGCTGCGCTCTACCAAATGAGCTATTCCCGCACGCGCATGGGTTATTATAACAAAAATCTGCCGGTTGTCAATGGGTCGTCGAAAAATATTTTTCAGACCCGTCGGCAGGGCATCTCACGCAGGCGGAGCGGCAAAAAATGGAGCAGGTAACGGGACTCGAACCCGTGATCTCAGCTTGGAAGGCTAATGTGTTACCGCTACACTATACCTGCCTGGTGCGGGCGAAGAGACTTGAACTCATACGCCTTGCGGCACTGGAACCTAAATCCAGCGCGTCTGCCAATTCCGCCACGCCCGCGCTGCAAGAAGCTGGTGACCCGTCGGAGATTCGAACTCCGGACCCTTTGATTAAAAGTCAAATGCTCTGCCAGCTGAGCTAACGGGTCAGGTTGGCTGGGGTGGCGGGATTTGAACCTGCGCATACAAGAGTCAAAGTCTTGTGCCTTAACCGCTTGGCGACACCCCACCGATGTTCATCCGAAAAAAATGGGGTGGGCGACGGGATTCGAACCCACGACCTTCAGAGCCACAATCTGACATTCTAACCAGGCTGAACTACGCCCACCATATAAACTTTTCGGATGAACTTCCCCCGCATACGCATGCGATCGCCGGTCGATCTCCTCCCGGCGAACGCCGCGCTTTTGGCGCGTCTGCAGGGATTCGAACCCTGGACCTACGGCTTAGAAGGCCGTTGCTCTATCCTGCTGAGCTACAGGCGCATTCAGGAGTTCCAGTCATACATTTTAACAAGGATCGGCGCTCCTGTCAACTTCTTTTCGAAGATTCCGCGAAGAAAAATTGCTTACTTGTTTTTCCCGCAGCAATTCTTGTATTTCTTCCCGCTGCCGCAGGGGCAGGGGTCGTTGCGCCCCACCTGGACGGTGTTCACGAAGATCTTGGACGAACGGTAGGCCTTGGTGATCTCGTGACGCTTTTCCTCGGTGAGGACGTCGTTCCACTCAGGCAGGTTGTAAAGCCAGTCGGCCTTGGCTTCGTGCATGTTGAAGAAGAGCTTCTCAAAGTCGAAGGTCAGGGTGACCTCGCTGTCCTCGGTGAGGGCGTCCAGGTCCTTCTCCCCGTCGGCAAAGGAGGAGTTGGCCCCGTCGAGATATCCCACGAAGGCCACGGGGTCCATGCCCACCTGCTCCGCAAGGGCTTTCACCGTGCCCGAGAGGGGCTTGTCGTGGCTCAGAAGGACCTTCTTATAGACCTCGGTCTCCTGGGCAAAATAGGTGCTCCAATACTGCTGATAGGCGGCGTCGCTCTGAAGCTCCTCCGCCCGTGCTTTCCAATCGCTGTACAGACTCATGGTTCGACTCCTTTTTTAAAATCGGTTTATTGTACGGCAAAACTGTCCTGAATGCAAGCGTTTTTCTCCAGGGTGGCCCCCAGATCCTCGTTCCAGAGGAGCAAGGCCCCCTCCCCCGTGTCCTCGTAGTACCGCTTGCGGAAGCCCTGCTTCTCGAAATCGAAGCTGTAATAGAGGTTTTGGGCTACCGTGTTGGTCTCCCGGACCTCCAGCGTCATGCGCTCCGCGCCACGCTCATGGGCCGCCTTCATCATGCCGTACAGGAGGTACCGCCCGAGGTGCCTGCCCCTAGCCTCCGGGGCGATGGCGATGTTGGTGATATGGGCTTCATCGAAGAGGAGCCACATGCCGCCGTAACCCACGACATGGCCCTCCTCCTCCGCCACATAATAGTGGGCCACGTTGTTGTGGAGCTCCCCCAGCAGGGAAAGCTTGGACCAGGGGGAGCGGAAGCTCTGGACCTCGATCTCGTAGACACGGGTCACGTCCCGCTTGGTCATGGGCCGCACCGTCATCATGCCTTCTGCTTCCTTTCCGCCTGAGAGGGCCGAAGATACAGGGGGCTCGCCGCCCTCTCCCCCGCCCGGTCCGCGGCGATCCGGGCGACACTGTCAGCCAGGGGCAGGGCCCCGTCCGCGCCGGGGAATCCGGTGCCGGTGAGGATGGCATCCTCCGGCAGGCTCTGCAAAAAGGGTTCGATCTCCATGGCGCAGGGCGGGATCAGGACAGCGCCGTCGGGGGCGTAGAGGGCCCCGTAGCCGTTGCCGTTCCGGGCGTCGATGATCGCCGCCACCGGGACTTTGCCGCCCAGCAACGGAAAGGCCAGGGCTTCGAGAGCATTCACAGCTACGATAGGCAGTCTCAGGGCCAATGCCATGGCATTGCCGTGGCAGACGCCGATGCGGACCCCCGTGAAGGAGCCGGGGCCCACGTCCACCGCAATGGTGGTCAAGTTGGCGGGGGCAAGGCCCGCTTCCGCCAGCAGCTCGTCCACCGCCGGCATGACGGTCTCCTCATGCCGCAGGGGGCTGTCGATCCGCATCTCCCGGCAGCCGCTGTCCGTCAGCAAAGCCACCGAGGCCACTTTATCCGTAGTCTCCAAAGCAAGTATGGTCATAGGTTTTTCACCAGTCCTTCATATACATCCCCGTGGGGCAGGAGCCGCACCATGCGTTCGTCCGCGCCGCTGCCCACGATCTCGATGTCCAGCCGCTCCCGGGGCAGGGCGCCGGTTACCCGGTCCGCCCACTCCATGAGAATCAGGCCACTCCGCTCGAGATAGTCCTCAAAGCCCATGGCGTACAGCTCGTCTTCATCCGCCAGCCGATAGGCGTCGAAGTGGAACAGAGGCGGGACAGTTGGGTACTCCTGGACGATGGTGAAGGTGGGGCTGCTGAGATGGTCGAGACCCAGAGCCCGGCCCGCGCCGCGGCAGAGGACGGTCTTCCCCGCCCCCAGGTCGCCGCAGAGGGCCACGAAGCCGCCCGTAGGCAAGGCTCGGGCGATGCGGGAGCCCAGGGCTTCCATGTCCTGTTCGGTTTTCAGCGTCAGCGTCCGTTCCATCAGAACAGCTTGACCTCCAACAGCTCTTTGGCAAAGTCGCCGAACCGATCCTCCGCGATGGCCCGGCGGATGTCCGCCATGAGCCGTACGGAGAAGCGGATGTTGTGCATGGTGATGAGGGTGCCGGAGAGGATCTCCTCCGCCTTGATGAGGTGGCGGATGTAGGCCCGGGAGAAGTTGCGGCAGGCGTAGCAGTCGCAGCCCTCCTCGATGGGCGAGAAGTCCTCGGCGTAGGTCTGGTTGCGGAGCATGATCCGCCCCTTGCGGGTGAGGGCCAGGCCGTTCCTGGCCGCCCGGGTCTGAAGCACGCAGTCGAACATATCGACGCCCCGCAGGACCCCCTCGATGAGGCAATCGGGGCTGCCCACGCCCATAAGGTACCGGGGCTTGTTCTCGGGCATGTAGGGCCGGATGGCGTCCAGCATCTCGTACATCTTTTCCTTGGGCTCGCCCACGGAGAGGCCCCCGATGCCGTAGCCGGGGAAGTCCATGGACGCCAGGGTCTTTGCGCTTTCGATCCTGAGGTCCTCGTAGACGCAGCCCTGAACGATGCCGAAGAGAGCCTGATCGGGGCGGGTGTGGACCTCCCGGCAACGCTCCGCCCAGCGATGGGTCCGATCCATGGCCTTCACGGCGTAGCGATAGTCCGCCGTGCCGGGGGCGCACTCGTCGAAGCACATGGCGATGTCCGCGCCAAGAGCCTGCTCCACAGCCATGACGCTCTCCGGGGTGAACAGGTGCTTGCTGCCGTCGATATGGGAGCGAAACAGCACGCCGTCCTCGTGGATATCCCCCTTCTTGGCCAGGGAGAAGACCTGGAAGCCGCCGCTGTCCGTCAGGATGGGCCTGTCCCAGTGCATAAACTTGTGTAAACCGCCAGCCTGCTCCACCAGCCGATGGCCGGGCCTGAGGTACAGGTGGTAGGTGTTGGACAGGAGGATGGACGCCCCCGTCTCCTCCACGTCCCGGGGCGTCATGGCCTTCACCGTGGCCTGGGTGCCCACAGGCATGTATACGGGGGTGTCGATGTCCCCATGGGGGGTGTGGAGGCGACCGAGACGCGCCCCGGTCTGCTTGTCCACGTGCAGCACTTCAAACTTGAAATTCTCGTTCATGTCCGATCTCTCAATCAAACAGACACGCAACTGCCTGTTCCTCGGCAAACGCCGATCCCTGTCGGCGGACGCTTGCCCTTCTTCCAATCAAAAACGGCATGGCCCACATGCGAAAGCCATGCCGTCACGATCCCTGTTCTTCGTTTCCATCTGGCCTATTCCGTATTATACGGCCGGGACCATCAAATTGCAACCTTGTTTGCGTCAGCCGCGGTCAGCGCCCGTTCCCCGAAACGAGCGGCGACCACCTCCGGGTCTCAAAAAGCTCAGTGCCAGTGGAGCCAATAGTCCATGGCGTACCGTTCCATCTCGATCCAGGCAACGTCCATCGCATCCGGATCCATGGTATCCAGCGACTCATGCTCGCTGACGGACCGGCAAACTGCGATGTATTTTTCGTTCGTTTCGCGTATGCGCTGACTCAGCAGCTTCATGATCCGCAGCAGCTTTTCCGGCTTGTCCCGGAAGTACGTTTTCAGTTCTTCCTCTTTGATCTCTGTCAGAACGGTCTCCTCCAGGGCAACGGCCGTCGCCGACCTCGGAAAGTATTCGATCATGCCCATCTCGCCGAAGGTCTGGCCCTCTCCAAGCTCCGTGATCTTAGTCTCCGTATCGGTCCCGTAGTTGCTGAAGATACCGACTTTGCCGCTGACGATATCGAACATGCTTTCGGCAAAGTCTTTCTGCCGGAAAATGATCTCACCGGAATGAAGTGTCAATGTATTCATGGTATCGCTCTCCCCACTTAATAGAATAGATCAAAACGAAAATCACGATAGGCTCGGCAAAGCTCCTGGATGCGTTCTTTCAGGGAAGGGCTCTTTTTCTGCCCGCTCTTCTCCGCCTCGACCGCATCGTACACCGTATGGCAAGCCTCCGTATACGCCTTGGTCGTCATGCGCAGTCGATTGCACATCTGCTGCATGACGTCGAGAATCACATAAGGATTCTCTTCAAAGAACGCCAGAAAGCTTTCCTCGGAGATCTTTGTCAGCATCGTGTCCTTTTCCAGCACGACCACGGTGGCAGACCGGGGCGCATGATCCAGAAGCCCCATCTCTCCAAACACCTTGCCGCTGTCGAGAGTGGCGATCTGTGTTTCGTTCTTGCCGCCGTAATCGTGATATATCCCCACCATGCCGGTCTCGATCTGATACATGCAATCGCCCGGATCCCCTTCACGGAAAACGACGGTATTGCGGCGGTAGATCTTCGTGTCGCTCATATAGTATCCTCCATTTCCACTGCACACAGCGATGTGCATATATGTTCATGGATAGAATATCATATAGGATCGGATTATTCAAGAAACGTCGAAAAAGATTTTCACAGCGACAAAAAAAGTTGAAACGGCGGCCTCTGTGGTAGTATAAATATAGTAGTAAACCGCAAGGAGGACGCAGATGAAGGAACACAACATGTGCCTGACCGTTTTAGGCGCACGCGGCTCCCTGCCGGTCAGCGACACAAAACGGTCCCGGTTCGGCGGCGCCACCTCGTGCTACATGGTGCAGGCAGGCTCGGAGACCATCTTTCTGGACGGAGGCACCGGCCTCGTTTCGGCCCCTGCGCGGTTTGAAAAAACGCCGGTCATTTTGCTCAGCCATCTGCATCTCGATCACGTGATCGGGCTCGGCATGTATCCACGGCTCTCTCAGGACGGGACGATCACCCGGTTGCTGTTCAGGGCGGATACGGAAGATGAGATGCGAGCCCTGCTTCAACAGCTGTTCTCTCCTCCCTTCTGGCCGATCCCTCTCACAGAGTACAAGGGGACATTGCTTCTCGAGCCGCTCAAGCCGACCCTGCGGATCGGGGATGTGACCGTTGAGAGCATCGAAGGCCGTCATCCGGGAGGCTGCCTGGTCTTTCGTCTGAAATATGGGGACAAACGCCTCGTCTATGCCACCGATTGTGAACCGGATGACCCGTTCTTTTCAAAACTGATCTCGTTTTGCGACGGGGCTGACCTACTGCTCTATGACGGACAGTTCACCGAGAAAGACTCCATCACCAAAAAGGGCTTCGGCCACTCCACGGCGGAGAAGGGAGTTGAGCTCATGGAGCGCTGCGGCGCGAAGCGGCTTCTTCTGATCCACCACGATCCGCAGGCATCCGACGAGGAGCTTCTGCGCAGGGAACGTCGGTTCAACAGCGAGCGCATCCGCTATGCCCGTGAAGGAGAGGAGATCGAAATATGATGGATCATTCGGATATCACAGTGCTCCAGAGGGAAAACGTGCATTTGAAAGAGGCTCTCTTTGCCAGAGATGCTTTTATTCGCAACACCTTCGGCCGCTATCTGACCGACGAAGTGCTTGAAGAAATCATGTCCGGCGAAGACGGCCTGAAGATCGGCGGGGAACGCAGGATCGTGAGCATGATGTTCACGGATCTGCGCTGTTCCACCCAGCTTTCCGAAGAGATGGACCCCGTATCCTTTCTGAACATGCTCAATCATTTTTTTGAAGAGATGATCGAGATCATCAACGCCTGGCAGGGCAACATCCTGGAATTTGCCGGCGACGCGATCGTGGCGGTCTTCGGCGCGCCGCATCCCAATGAGCTCTCCGCCCGCGACGCCGTGGCATGCGCTGTCGCCATGCAGAGGCGCATGCCGGCGGTGAACGCATGGAACCGGGAGCATCATTACCCGAACATCGAGATGGGGATCGGTCTGCACACCGGGGAGGCGATCCTTGGGAATATCGGCTCCCAGACCCGGATGAAGTATGATATGATCGGCCGCAACGTCAATCTCGCCTCCCGCGTACAGGGCTTCGCCGCGGGCGGACAGATCCTTGCCACCTCCGAACTGCTGCAGGCAGCCGGCGAGCTCGTACACGTCAACGAGGAAGGCGCCATGTGGGTCACGCCCAAGGGATTCAGGGAACAGATCCTGCTCCATGACGTGGTGGGTTACGGAAAGCAGCGGCTGGACCGACAATAGCCGGCTTCATGAGATGAGCATCGCGTCGCCAAAGCTGAAGAACCGGTATCTTTCCTTCACCGCGTGTTCGTAGACCCGCAGGACCTCCTCCCGGCCCGCGAAGGCGGAGACCAGCATGAGGAGGGTGCTCTCCGGCAGGTGAAAGTTGGTGATCAGGGCGTCCACGGCCCTATAACGATAGCCGGGGGTGATGTAGATGCCGGTGTAGCCGCTGCCCGGATGGATCACGCCGTCGTCTGTGGCGACGCTCTCCAACGTACGAACAGAGGTGGTGCCCACGCAGACGATCCGGCCCCCGGCGGCCCGGGCGTCGTTGATGGTCTTCGCGGCCGCCTCGGTGACCCGGTAGAACTCCTGATGCATCTTGTGGTCCTCGATGTTCTCCTCGCTGACCGGACGGAAGGTGCCAAGGCCCACGTGCAATAATACGTCCACGATCTTTACGCCCTTCGCCTCGATGGCGGCAAGCAGCTCCTTCGTGAAGTGAAGGCCCGCGGTGGGGGCAGCGGCGCTGCCCCGGGTCACGGCGTAGACGGTCTGATACCGCTCCTTGTCTTCAAGGCGCTCCGTGATATAGGGCGGCAGGGGCATCTGCCCCGCCCGGTCCAGTACCTCCTCAAAGATGCCGTCGTAAAGAAGCTCCACCCGCTTGCCGCCGTCCATTGGGGCGTCCCCCAGGACCTTCACGGAAAGCTCCGGCGTGACCTCGTAGACCGTGCCCACCTTGGCCCGCTTGGCGGGCTTGCAGAGACATTCCCACTCGTCGCCCTCCAACCGGCTCAGCAGCAAAAACTCCATGGTGCCGCCGGTTTCGGGCCGATGGCCGATGAGCCGAGCGGGGATGACCCGGGTGTTGTTGCGCACCAGCACGTCCCCGGGGCACAGATAGTCCAGCACGTCGGTGAACACGCCGTCCGTGATGGAGCTGTCCTTTCTATTGTATATGAGGAGCCTAGACTCACTGCGCACAGGCGCGGGGGTCTGAGCGATCAGCTCCCTGGGCAGGTCATAGTAAAAGTCGCTTGTCTTCAAAATACACCTCTGCAGCAGATTCCTCCCTATTATACATAGCCGGCCATTTTGACGCAACAGAAAACTTGCTTTTCTCATCTTTCCTTTTTCTTTCGGCTATAGTATACTTTGTTTGACATGAACGAGTTGAATAAACAAAAGGCTATGATCGCGGACAAGGTGCAGGAGAGCATCAATTCGGTGCTGCCCATCCTGGTCATCGTGTGTTTGCTGTGTCTTTTCGTGACGCCGCTGCCCACGGGGCACATGCTGTCCTTCCTGGTAGGGTCGCTGTTCGTGGTGGCGGGCATGGGCCTGTTCACCGTGGGTGCGGAAAGCTCCATGAGCCCCATCGGCGGCAAGATCGGCTCCACCCTGACGAAATCCAGGAAGCTGCCGCTGATCCTGATCGTCAGTTTCGTGTTGGGCATGGCGGTGACGGTCTCCGAACCGGATCTGCAGGTCCTTGCAAACTCCGTGCCCCACATCGACACCGTAGTGCTGCTCATCGTGGTAGGCGCAGGCGTTGGGCTGTTTTTGGCTCTGGCCATGTTCCGCATCCTCACCGGCGTGAAGCTCCGGTATCTGCTGCTGGGCCTCTACGGACTGGTGTTGCGCCATCCTGGCCATGGGCGTGGGCGTCAGCCACATCCGAAGCGACAGCAACGCGGAGTCCGACAGCTTCGGCCTGGTCTCCCTCTGCTCCGTAGGGCCCATCCTTTCGGTGCTGGTGCTGAGCCTCTTTTACGGCCAGGGAGAGGGCGCTGTATCCTCCGTTATCACTGCCCACGAGACCACCACGGCGCTGGGGTATTCGTATCTGTTTGCTCTGCCTGAATATCTAAAGGAAACGGCAATAGCCCTGCTGCCCATCCTGATCATCTTCCTGGTGTTCCAAATCATCAGTTTCCACATGAATCGGCGGAGCTTTTGGAAGATCCTGATGGGCGTCGGTTTCACGTATCTGGGCCTGGTGCTGTTTTTGACGGGGGTGAACGTGGGCTTCGCCTCGTTAGGCAGCGTTCTTGGCACGGCGTTGACCCAGGGCCCGCTGCGGTATTTCATGGTGCCGCTCAGTATGCTGCTGGGGTGGTTCATCATCTCCGCGGAGCCGGCGGTACAGGTGCTGCGAAAGCAGATCGAGCAGGTGAGCTCCGGGGCTATCTCCGGCAGATCCATCCAGCTGGGCCTGTCCGTAGCCATCGCCCTCGCTATGGGCGTGTCCATGCTGCGGGTGTTGACAGGGCTATCTTTGCTCTACTTCCTGATCCCCGGATACGTCATCTCCCTGGCCCTCTCCTTTTTCGTGCCGGACATCTACACTGCCATCGCCTTTGACTCCGGCGGCGTGGCCTCGGGGCCCATGACCGCCGCCTTCATGCTGCAGTTCATGATCGGCGCCAGCAGTGCCCTTGGGGGCAACGTTCTCTCCGACGCCTTCGGGATCGTAGCCATGGTGGCCATGATGCCCCTCATCACCATCCAGCTGCTGGGCGTCCGGGCGGCCATTCAGGAACGACGGCGTGCAGCTCGGGCGGAGATCTACGGCGAAGCGGATATCATTGAGCTTTGGGAGGTGGCTGCATGAACTATGTGATCTCTGTGGTCCACCCTCTGGGGGCCAACATCATGCAAAAGCTCTGTGAGGAGATGGGCCTGCCCATCGTCCTTTCCATTCCCTGCCGGGGCACGGCCACAAAGAGCATGTTGGATCTGTTGGGCATGGAATCCAAGGACCGGCGGCTGTTCATAACCGTGGCCAGTCCCGAACAGACGAAGCAGCTCATCCAGGAACAGCGAAAACGGCTCTACATCGACGCGCCGGGCAACGGCATCACCGTCTCAGTCCCCATCAAGAGCGTAGGAGGCAGCAAGACATTGGCATTCTTATCCAACGGGCAAAACGTAAAGGGCCTGCCCACCCTCAACTATGATTACGAGCTCATCATGATCATCGCCAACCAGGGCGCCACGGACCAGGTCATGGATGCGGCCCGCTCCGCCGGAGCCCGGGGCGGCACGGTGATCCACGGCTTAGGCACCGGGAGCAAGAACGCGGAAAAGTTCTACAAGGTCTCCATCGCCGCGGAGAAGGAGGTCATCCTCATCGTGTCCGCCGCCAGCCAGAAGGCCGCCATCATGAAGGCCATCATCGAACAGGCCGGCCCCGACACCAAAGCGGGCGCGATCGCCTTCTCGTTGCCGGTCAGCGAGCTCGCCGGATTCGGGATAGCGCAGCCGTCTGACAGATAAGCATCCCTCTATTCCCTGCGTCCCGTTCGAATGAGATGGCCCTCCTGAAGGGCGGCAAAGGTGGCGACAGCGCAGACGATGGGCGCTGTATATCTCAAATCAATACAGGAGACCGTCAGCGGCAGGAGAAACAAAAGCGCTCCTGTCGCTTTGTTCATAGGTGTATGGACGGAAACAAAGCGTTTCCGTATCACGAAGCCGGAGACGATGTTCATGATCTTTATGAGGGCGATGAGACCGATCCAGATAAACATCCATAGGGGGATGTTCAAAACCGGCAGAAGCTTGACAAGGCACACCGCCGCAAAGAGTATATCCGCCGAGGTGTCCAGCTTTGCGCCGAAGGCGGTGGCGGTATGGGTCTTTCGCGCCACGGGGCCGTCGATCATATCGGTAAGGCCAGCCAGCAGATACAGGGCGAAAAAGGACGGAGAAAGCGCCGGGTAGAACAGCAGCCCGACGCTCGCCAATACGCGTATGCCTGTGATAAGGTTTGCCATGAAAAGGATCAGCTCTCCCGAGCGCTCCGCAGCAGATTCTTGGCGTGCTGGATGGCCAGGGGATCGTTGACGCTGCCCATGATGCGAGCGAGCTCACACGGGCGCTCCGCCTCAGAAAGGGGCTTCACCGCAGAACGGGTGGTCTCCCCCACCGTCTCCTTGTAGATGTAATACTGCTGATCCGCCCGGGCCGCGATCTGGGCAAGGTGGGTGACGCAGAGGAGCTGATGGGTCCTGGACAGCTCCTGCATCTTCCTGGCCACGGCGTTGGCGATGAGGCCGGAGATGCCCGTGTCGATCTCGTCGAAGATCAGGGTGTCGATGGCGTCCGCTCCGGACAGCGCCGCCTTGAAGGACAGCATGACCCGGGACACCTCGCCGCCAGAGGCCACGCGAGCAAGGGGCTTTTCGGGCTCGCCCTTGTTGGCGGAAAACAGGAAGGCGACCTCGTCCATGCCATTCTCGGCCAGAGCTTCGGGGTCTACGGGAGCAAATCCCGCAGAGAAAGAGGCGAAGGGCATGCCCATGTCCTTCAGGTTCGTCTCGATGGCGATCTTCAGCCGCTGCGCGGCTTCCTTTCGGCGCTGGGACAGGGCCCGGGCGTCGGCCGTGAAGGCGGCCACGGCGTCCCGCTCCGCCTGCTCCAATTCGGCCATCCGATCCTCGCCGCCCAGAAGCTCCGTTTGCTCCGCCCGCAGGCCGTCGGCGTAGGCCAGTATCTCCTCTATGTTCGCGCCGTACTTGCGCTTGAGCTGCTCGATGAGAAACAGACGGCTTTCGATCTCGTTCAGGGTCTCGGGGTCAAAGGACAGGCCGTTTAAAGCGTCTCGGAGGGTGTAGGACACGTCCTCCAAAGTGTAGTAGGCCTCCTCCGTCTGCCGAGCTGCGGCCTCATATTCCTCCCCGTATTCGCCCAGAGCCGAAAGGCACCGCTTGGCGTCCGCCACCTTGCCCAGGGCTCCCTGCTCCTCATAGAGGGCGTCGTAGGCGGCCTGCAGGTTCTCCTCGATGGCGGCGAAGTTCTGGAGCTGCTTTTTCCGAAGCTCCAGCTGCTCCTCCTCCCCCGACTCCAGGGACGCGCCGTCGATCTCCTTCAATTCATAGGCGATCACATCCAGGCGCCTGGCCCGCTCCTTGAGGCTCGATTGCAGCTTCTCCCGGGCGGCGCGGGCTTCGAGGGCTGATCTGCGCTCCTCCAGCATCCGGCTGAGAAGACCGTCCCCGTCGCTGTCCGCGAAGGCGTCCAGCAGGCCCAGGTGAGTCTTTTCGTTCAGCAGGGATTGGTGGGCGTGCTGGCCGTGCATGTCCACCAGCATATCCCCCACAGTCTTCAGCTCCGCCGCACTGACCAGGGTGCCGTTGATCCGGCAGACGCTCTTGCCGCTCATATACAGCTCCCGGTAGAGGACCACCTCCTCCCCGTCGTAGAGCTCCTGATCCAGCAGGTACTCCGCCGCAGGCGTGCCCTCCTTCACGGTGAACAGGGCCTCCACCGCCCCCTTCTGGGCACCGGTGCGGATGCTCTCCCGATAGGCCCGCTCCCCGAGGGCCAGGCCCACTGCCTCGATGAGGATGGATTTGCCGGCGCCGGTCTCGCCCGTCAGTGCAGAAAAGCCCTCCTCGAAGTCCAGGGAGAGCTTATCGATCAATGCGATATTGGATATGGTCAAGTGCCTGAGCACGCTTCTTTGCTCCTTTATTTCATCATCTTCTGGAAACGCTTGATGATCTCGGCGGTGTTCTTGCCCTCCCGGATGGCCACGAAGATGGTGTTGTCCCCGGCGATGGAACCGGCGACCTCGGGCCACTTCAGGGAGTCGATGGCCTCCCCGGCCACGGAGGCGCTGCCGGAGATGGTCTTGATCACGATCAGGTTCCCCGCGTTGGTGACGGAGATCACGCAGTTGGAGAACAGGCGGATGAACCGCTCCTGCAGATCGGACTCAGCCTTCTCCACGGTGGCATACTTATAGCGGCCTTCGCTGGTGAGGACCTTGATGAGCCGCAGCTCCTTGATATCGCGGGAGACAGTGGCCTGGGTGACCTGGAACCCCTGTTCGCCCAGGAGCCGCGCCAACTCCTCCTGGGTCTCCACATCCCGGGAAGCGATGATCTTGATGATCATGGCATGTCGTTTCGTCTTCATAGTTTCCGCCTCGTTCGTTTCAAGTCTATATCCGCCGCTTTTGTATGCGGCTGCACGTTCATGTCAGCCGTTCCTGTATGCGGCTGTAAAGATCCATCTGCTGGAACCGGATGAAGGAGACGCTCTCCTTCGACCCGGTGATCTTCAAAGATTCCCCTTTGGCCACCCGACACACCCGCTGACCGTCCATGGCCGCCATGCCGTCGTCATGCTCCACCAGCTCCACCTCGGTATCGCTCCGGACCACGATGGGCCGTACATGGAGCTTGTGGGGACAGATGGGCGTGATGACCATGGCGTCCAGCCCCTCCGGCACGATGGGGCCGCCGGCCGACAGATTGTAGCCGGTGGAGCCTGTAGGCGTGGAGACCATGACCCCATCCGCACTCACCGTCCAGGCGCTCCTGCCGCCGATGCGCACGTCGATCTCCGTGACGCCGGAGAAGGAGAGCTTGTAGAGCACCGCGTCGTTGAGACACCGATAAATGCGCCCCGTGCTGACCTCGCAATCCAGCATGGCCCGCCGCTCCAGACGGTAGTCCCCCGCCTTGAGCCGCGGAAGAGCCGTCAAAAAGCCTTCCTCCGTCAGCTCCGTCAGAAAGCCCACGCGACCGAAGTGGATCCCCAGGATGGGCATCCGGGCTGTCATAGCCACCGGCACATGCCGGATGATGGAGCCGTCGCCGCCGATGACGATGAGGATGCCGTCCTCCCCGGCAACGGGGGCCCGCTCTTCCAGCTCAGCGCATAAAAAACCGGAGCTTGCCGCTGCATCCATCATGCGTTTTTTCGCGTCGAAAGTGGCCGGTTTTTTAGGATTCGCCGCAAAGAATAGATACAAAACCTTACCCTCGGATGAATACTGCAGATGTATTATACAGTATAGTTTCCGAAATTTCAATACAGATATGAATAATTTTTTAACAATTTATGTGAAATTTATGACCATCCGACACGATCCGGGCCGTTTTTTGCGCCCAATCGTCAACTTCGACCGGTCTCATCTCGCCCTCATTCCGCAAAAACAGCAGAAACTCTATGTTTCCTTTGGGGCCTGTGATGGGTGAAAAGGAAAGGTCCTCCACGCTGTATCCAGACTGTTGTGCAAACCGAATAATGTTTATACATACATCATTATGAATAGACGCCTCCCGAACGACGCCGTTCTTGCCCACCTGGCCCCGGCCTGCCTCGAACTGGGGCTTGATGAGGGCCACCACCTGGCCGTCGGGCTTCAAACAGGCTTTGAGGGGCGGCAGGATCAGCTTCAGGGAAATGAAGGAAACGTCGATGGACGCGAAGTCGAAGAGGCCATCGAACCAGGCGGGCTCCATGAAGCGGGCGTTGCGGCGTTCCATGACCGTGACTCTGGGATCGTTGCGAAGCTTCCAGTCCAGCTGGCCGTAGCCCACGTCCAGAGCGGTGACATGCTTCGCCCCATTTTGGAGCATACAGTCCGTGAACCCGCCGGTGGATGCGCCCACGTCCAGGCACACCTTGTCTTTCAGCGTCAGGGGAAACACCTTCAGGGCCTTGTCCAGCTTGAGGCCGCCCCGACTCACGAAGGGGATGGGGTCCTCCTGTATGGTCACAACGTCGTCCGGACGCACCTCCATCCCGGCCTTCTCCGCCTTCTGGCCGTTAACGAAGACCTCCCCGGCCATGATCATGGCCCGGGCTCGTTCCCGGGAAGGGGCCAGGCCCGCCTCCACCATATGTACATCCAAACGTTTTTTATCCATGGATACCTCTCAGCTCCCTTACAGCCCGGGTCATGGCCGCCGCATCCACGCCGCCCAGGGTCCGCTGCCGTGCTACCGTCGCCTGGGGCATGGGCCCGTCGGGCAGGCACAGGGGCCGGACGACGAGCTCCGGGCAATAAGCCGCCACATACAGGCTCAAAGCCGCCACGTTCTCCTCGGCCACCACCAGCTTGCAGCCCCGCTTTCTGAGATCGTCCAGCAGCGCATAGTCCAAAGGTTTATAAAACCTTGCCTCCACCAGGCCGCAATCCTGTTCCTCCGCTACCTGACGGGCAATCTCGACCAGGGGGCCGGCGGCGACGATGACCACGTCCGCGGCAGGCCGGAGGGTGACCCACTTCCCGTAGGTCACGGGCTCCTCGTCCCCGCCTTCGGGCAGGGTGCCCCGGCAATAGCGGATGGCTGCGGGCTCCCCCCGCTCCACCGCCAGGTGGACCATGGCGCGAAGCTCGGCAAGCGTTGCCGGCTCATATACGGAAAGATGCGGTATGGCGCACAGAAGCGCCGGATCGTAGATGCCCTGATGGGTCTCCCCATCCTGGCCCACGAGGCCCGCCCGGTCCACGCCCACGACCACCGGCAGCTTTTGGCGGCAGATATCGTGGCAGAGCTGGTCCACGGCCCGCTGCAGGAAGGAGGAATAGATGGCCGCCACCGGCTTCAACCCCTCCGCCGCCATGCCGGCGGCCATGGTGAGGGCATGCTCCTCCGCGATGCCCACGTCAAAAGCCCGGTCCGGGAACGCGTCGAAGAAGGGTCTGAGGCCCGTGCCGTCCCGCATGGCGGCGGTGATGGCCACGATGCACTCATCCTCTTTACCGAGCTCCAACACCGTTTCGCCGAAGACCTGCGAGCAGGAAGGCGCACCGGAGGCGGCCACCGCCCCCGTCTCCGGGGAGAAGGGCGCGATGCCGTGGAACTTCTCCGGATTCCGCTCCGACAGGCTGTAGCCCTTGCCCTTCTGGGTGATCACGTGGACCACCACGGGCCGCTCCAGGGCCTTGGCCTCCCGCAGCAGGGCGATCATCTGAGGGATGTCGTGGCCGTCGATGGGTCCGAGATAGGTGAAGCCCATCTCTTCAAAAAAGGTGTTCTGGAGCACGAACCGCTTGATGCGGTTCTTGAAGCCCTCCAGATTCTTGGACATGCGGCGGCCCACCGTGCCCGTTTCCAAAGCCCGGACCACGAACCGCTTCAGACGGTTGTAGCCGCTGCTGGCACGGAGGCGGGACAGGCTCCGGCTCATGGCGCCCACGTTCCGGGAGATGGACATTTCGTTGTCGTTGAGGACCACCACCAGGGGGAGCTTGCTGTCGCCCCCGTCGTCCAGGGCTTCGTAGGCAAGGCCGCCGGTCAGGGCCCCGTCGCCGATGACGGCGGCCACATGACCAGCCTCATGCAGCAGATTCTTTGCCCGCACCATACCCAGAGCCGCCGAGATGGAGGTGCTGGCGTGGCCGGTGTTGAAAGCGTCGTAGGGGCTCTCCTCCCGCTTGGGGAAGCCCGAGATGCCCCCCTCCTGGCGCAAGTCCGCAAAGGCGTCCCGCCGCCCGGTCAATATCTTATGGGCATAGGCCTGATGGCCCACGTCGAAGATGAGCCGATCCTTCTCGTCCGTATACACCCGATGCAGGGCGATGATCAGGTCCACCGCCCCCAGACTGGCCGCCAGGTGACCGCCGTTTTTCGACACGCAGTCCACCATATAGCCCCGTACCTCTTCAGCTAAAGCGGGCAGCTTTTCCTCGGGCAGGGCCTGCAGGTCAGCGGGTCCGTTCAGTTGTTGCAAAATGGGATAATCCTTCATACCGTCCTGACGGCGATCCTGTGGGTCATATCCCTAAGATACGCCGCCGCTTCTCCATTGTAGCTGTTCAAAATGCCATGTATGTCCGCCGCCAGGGAATCGATCTCCTGTTTCGTCTTCTCGACACCCAGCAACGTCACATAGGTGAGCTTGTTCTCTGCCATATCCTTATCTATATCCAGCAAATCGTCGGTCATCTGGAAGAGCAGGCCCAGCTTGTCCGCAAAGGCGCGGATCGTGGCCGCCTCCTCTTCCCCGCAGCCGCCCCGATACGCTCCGGAGAGACACGCCGCCCGAAAGAGAGCGCCGGTCTTGAGGTCGTGGATGCGCTGCAAAGAATCGATGTCCCGTGCCGTTACGTTCAGGTCCAGGCTCTGGCCCGCCGCCATCTCCAAAGCGCCCTGGAAGACGGCTTTCCTGGCCGCCTCCTGCCCCGAAACGTCGCATAGGACCCGCATGGCCATGGTGAGGAGCCCGTCCCCGGCCAGAATGGCATTCCCCTCGCCGAAGGCCTTGTGGCTGCTGAGCTTGCCCCGGCGCATATCGTCGTCGTCCATGGCGGGCAGATCGTCATGGATGAGAGAATAGGCGTGGATCATCTCCAGGGCCGCCGCAAAAGGCAAGGCGTCTTCCACTTGGCCTCCCACCAGTTCGCAGCATGCAAGGCACAGGCAGGCCCGGATCCGCTTGCCGCCGGAAAGGAGGCTGTAGCGCATGGACTTTCGAAACAGCTCCGGAAGGTCGAAGGCGGCGCTGTATCGGTCCAGAGCTTCCTCAATGAGGGACAGATAGTCCTTCATGCGTCCGTACCCGGGATCTTGAGCCGCTTTTCAAAGGCAGCCAGTTCCTTGGCACAGCTTTCATACAGGGCCATGCCCCGCTCGTGGAGGGCGACCATCTCCTCAAGGGGCACGCTGCCGCTCTCCAGTTTGGAGATCAGCTCCTCGAGCTCGGCCATCTTTTCTTCAAAGCTTTTTTCACTCTTTTTCATACAGATCCTTTCCCGTCACGTCCGCCTGTACGCGACCGTCCCTGAATCGCAGGGTCAATCCCTCGCCCACGGCCGTCTCCGCCGCCCGGCGAACGATGCCGTTCTTGTTATCGTACACCAGAGCAAACCCCCTGTCCATGGCTCCCAGAGGGTCCGCAGCCTTCAGCCGCGCGCCCACGGTGGTCAAGGCGTCCCGCTGCCGCTGGAACCGCCGCTCGATCCCTTCTTCCAGAGCATCCTTGCACTGGTCGAGCCGCTGCTGTTCCTGCAGAAGACGCTGCTCCGTCACGATGCCGCCCCGACGACGGATCAGCAGCTCCAGCCGATCCTTCTTCCGCTCCACTCCATGCAGGAGGGCGGAACGGAGCCTATCCCGGCTCTCGAACAGGCGGTCCTTCAGCTTAGCAAGCTCCGGCACAACGAGCTCCGCCGCCGCCGAGGGCGTGGGCGCTCTCAGGTCCGCCGCAAAATCCGTCAGAGAAAAATCGATCTCGTGGCCCACGGCGGAGATCACCGGCAGGCCGCAGTCATGGACCGCTTCGACCACGATCTCCTCATTGAAGGCCCACAGATCCTCCAGAGAGCCGCCGCCCCGGCCAACGATCAGCACGTCGCACCGGCGCTCCTCGTCCGCCTTGCGGATGGCGGCCGCGATCTCCTCCGCCGCCTTCTCTCCCTGGACCGCCACGGGGTAGAGGACGATGGGCATGTTGGGGAACCGGCGGGAGATCACGTTTCGGATGTCCTCGATAGCCGCACCGGTGCCGGAGGTCACCACCCCCACCGCCCGGGGCAGGAAGGGGATGGGCTTCTTCAGGCTCTCGTCGAACCAGCCCCGGCCCTTAAGCTCGTCCCGGAGGGCCAAAAACTTCTGATACAGGGCCCCGTCCCCGGTCTTCTCCATGCGCTCGGCATAGACCTGGAAGGAGCCGTCCCGACCGTAGAGCCCCGCCCGCCCCTCGATGCGGACGGACATGCCGTCCTTGGGGAAAAAGCTGAGCCGCAGGGCGTTGGGCCGGAACATGACGCAGCGAACGGAGGCGGCGTCATCCTTCAGGGTGAAATACAGATGGCCGGAGGTGTGGCGTTTGAAGGCACTGATCTCCCCCGTCACATTTAGCTCCACCATGAAGGGGTCCCGGGAGAGCATCAGGTCCACATATTCGTTGAGTTCCGACACGGTAAAGACCGGTTTCAGCTCCGTCATAGGCCCGCCTCCCGATCATAGCCCAGGGCCGCCACGCCCACGGCGTTGTCGCTGCTGAAGCGGCTCTCGCCGAAAAAGACGGGCAGATCGCACCGTTCCTTGAGCAGCTCCCGCAAAAGGAGGCTGGACGCCACCCCGCCGCAAAGAAGCACAGGTCGCTCCCCATGGATAGCGACCGCGTTGGCCAGCAGCTTCGTCAAAGTTCTCCCCAAAAGGTCGTAGACGCCATAGGCGATCTCCGCCGCCGGTCTGCCCTGTTCGAAGGCCCGTCGGGCCGCGCTTTCCGCCCCGGACAGGGAGCAGCTGAGCTCCCGCACGGAGGCCGGGATGCGCAGATCCCTATCCGTCGCCTGCCGGGCCAGGGATTCCAGCTCCTTCCCCGCCGGGAAGCCGCAACCCAGAAGCACCCCTACCCGGTCCACCAGCTGGCCAGCATGCAGGTCCTCGGAGCAGCCCAAAGGCTCGATCACGAAGGCTCCCGGAGCCTTCGCCTCCACCGCCAGCAGGTCGGTCGTCCCGCCGGAGAGGTGGACGGCGTAAAAGGGAGCCGTCAGCAGTTTCTCGTTGCCGATCAGAGCGGCGCGGATGTGCCCGCTCTGATGATCGAGAGAAATTAGAGGCACTTTCAGAGAGGCAGCCAGCGCCCGGGCCACGCCCACGCCCGTCAAAAACACGGGCATATAGGAATCCTCACGATCCACAGGGGCCCGGCTGCAGGCCACCGCCCTGATGCTGTCCGGCGACACGGCGGCAAAAGCTGCCTCCACCAGGGGCGGCAGCTGTCGGGTATGCAAAAAAACGCCCTCGGACTGCCGCAATCCCCTGCCGCCCTTCTGGACGGGAAGGAGGGTCCTCCCGTCGTACAGGACGCCAGCTTCGCCGAAGCAGGCAACCGAGGTCGTGTAACAGCTGGTGTCGATGCCCAGCACCGTCCCCTTCATTCGTTCGTCATGGCCCGGGCCACGCTCCCGAGGATGCCGTTGATGAAGCCGGAGGACTTGTCCTCGCAGAACTGCTTGGAGAGTTCCACCGCCTCGTTGATGGTGGCGCCTACGGGGACTTCGGGCATGTATTTAAGCTCATAGACGGCCATGCGCAGGATGGTCAGATCCACCTTGGCCAGGCGGTTCAGCGCCCAGCCCTGAGAGTACCGGCCGATGATCTCGTCCAGCTCCTCCTGCCGGTCGCGAACGCCCGCCACCAGGTTCTCCAAAAAAGTCTTCTCCTTGCCGGAGAGGGTGTCCGCCTGTCCGCTCTGTTCCAAAACCTCGCTCATGGACTCCTCCCCGCCCAGGGAGGCGGCGTAGAGCATTTTCATCGCGATCTCACGCGCCAGGGAATGATCCATATCCGTCCTTTACCTTTTATGAAATATGCTGAGGAAGAAATCCTTGACCGCAGGCCAGCCGCCCCGATCGAGCAGGGTGCCCAGCAGCACGCCGAGGGCCACCAGGACCGCCAGCAGGAGCGTCCGCCAGAATCCGATGCAGAGGAACAGGATCCCCAGCACCAGAGCGGCCACCGCCAAGATGGAGAGCCATTTGTGCTCCCCGTAAAACCGTATCAACCAATCCTTCATAGCTTGTCCCCCGATTCCGTTTGTGCCGGCGGCAGCTGCACGATGGGAGGCGGCAAAGACGCCTTTCCCTCCGCGGCGGCCTCCACAAGGATGCTGACCTTGTTCACCCGGATGCCGGTCATTTCATAGATCCGTTCCTTCAGCTTCGCCTGGAGCCTGTTGGCCAAAGGCGCCACCGGAATGCCCGGGTTCAGGGCCAGCTCCAGCTCCACGTCCACGCCGCCTTCGCTGTTCTTCACCTCGCTTTTGCAGGAGCGAACGCCTTCCGTATCCTGAGTGATGCGCTTAGCCATGTCGCTGAGCACGTTCAGCGTCACATAGGCGCTGCCGTTCTCCCCGTCGTCCACCAGGGCCGCCTCCTCCTGCTCCCTGGGTCCGCCGCAGCGGAGCAGGAGCAACAGGGCGGAAGCCATGCTCAGGAGGGTCATGACGCCCACCGTGATCCGCACGGGGGAAGCCTTGAGCCAGCTGAGGGACGGGATGAGGACCAGGAGAATGAGCAGCAGGCCCAGTATGATGGCCAGCACGGACAGGACCCAAAGCAGTACTCGGTCCAACAGCTTCATAGCTTTTCCCCTTCCTGACTGGCAGGAGCCCGCACCGAGGCGGGCTCCGCCGGATCATATCGACAAAATCACTTTACGCGCGGCGCAGGCGCGGGCGCGGGCTCTTCCTCTTCGGGCTCCGGTTCGGGCTCGGGCTCCGGCTCAGGCTCGGGAGCGGGCTTGGGGGCGGGCTTTGGCTCCTCCTTCTTCTCGGGCTCAAAGTAGATGCTGTTCACATTCACGTTGACCTCCACCACCCGAAGGCCGGTCATGGTCTCGATGGCGTTCTTGATCTCCTCCTGGACCTTCTGGGCCACCGCCTGGATGCGATAGCCGTACTTGACCACGATGGTGATATCACAGGCGCATTCCTCGGAGCCGACCTCCACCTTCACGCCCTTGGTATAATTCTTTTTGCCGAGCATCTCGCTGATGCTGGTGGAGCCGATCATGGCGTGAACGCCCTCCACCTCACCGGCCGCCAAAAAGGCGATGGTGGCCACCACGTCATCGGCAAATACGATCTTTCCGCCCTGGTTGATCTCCATGTTGGTATCGACTTCGTTCATTGTGTTGACCTCCTTCTGGTTTTTGGACACACTGATACAGTATTAGTATACCAACTCCTGACGAAAAAGGCAACCCGTTATTGCGCGGTGGATACCTTGATATTTTCCGCCGTTTCCCCGGTCTCCCGAAGGACGATATCCAGTATCTGCGCCACCTGCTCATCGGTGAGCGCGTCGGCGTCCACGATCACGTTCACGGACCCATTGTGCATGGACACGATCACCTCCTCGAAGCCCTTGGCCCGGATGAGGTTCTCCGTGTTCAGCTCCGATTCCATGCAGCCCACCAGGGTCATCTTCTGCTTCTGGGCCTCGGAGAGGGTGGCTTCATCGCCGCCCTGAGCTACGATGGCGTCGAGATACGCCAGCTCCTGGGTCCGCACGCTGTCCCGCTCGCTGCGATAGATGTCGAAGAAGCTCCCCTGGCTCCCCGGTGCGGACACGCTGACGGCCGCCGTATCCGCCTTCACCAGCCGCTCCTCATTTCGGTTCATGATGACGTTGGCCGCCACTGCGGCGAGGAGCAGCAGCCCAACGCCCAGCAGCGTCATGGTGCGCCGGTTCAGCAGTTTCCTCATGTTTTGGATCGTTGGTCTCATGTTTCTTCCTCCTTATCGAATGTTGTCGTATTTAGGGATACCGGTTCCATGGTCAATTCTATGACGGATAGTTCATTTCAAACACCTCGATGCAGGAAAGAGAAACGCCCGTCACCGCCTGCACCGCCCGCTGGAGACTCAGCCGCACGGTAGGGTCCACCGCTCCCTCCGCCACCACGAGAACGCCCCGGATCTCCGGCTCCTTCTCCACCAGGATGATGGGGCTCTGACCCCCGTCGACGGAGATGGTGGCGGGCTGTTTCATCTCCCGGGACTGCTCGCTCCTGGTGGCAGTGGCGCCGCTGGAGGTCTCCGACACGCTCTCGTCCGTGGTGCTGACGGTGGCGGCCACCCGCTCCCCCGCCGTAGAATAGGTGATGAGGACCCGCACCCGGCCCGCGCCACGGACGGTGCTCAAGATGTCCTCCAGGCGGGATTCCAGGGTCGTTTCCGCCTTCACCGGCCCATCTCGGGGAGCGGCCACGAACCAGTCGTCGCCCACCCCGTAGAAGAGGACGGCCAAGAGGAGCAGTGCCCCGTACAGGGCCGCGGAGAAATATCGCCAACCCCGCAGGCGTTCGAAGACCCTTTTGATCCATGTCCTGTCCATCCTCATCCTCCCTTCAGCGCCCCCGAGAGAAGGCGCAAACATTCCAACAGATAGCAGACAGACACGGCCCTCCGCCCCGCCGCCCCGGAGGTGCCGGATGGGAACAGCAGGAGGATAAGCCCGGTGAACCCGCCTATCACGCATAGGTCCATCATGCCTTCCTTCATAGACCGCCTCCCAGGAGCCCCGCCGCCCCAACCACCGCTGTGCACAGCATGGCTCCCGCGGCCAGAATGATGGCGCCGAGCACGGTCAGCATGTCGCCCATAGAGGAGAGCATGGTCCCCATCTCCCGCTGCTCCAGGGTCGAGAGCAGGGACGCCGTGGCCTTGAGGCCGAAGCCGTGCACCAGCAGCACCCCCACCGGACCGATCACCTGGACCGCCACCAACAGCATCCCGGTCCGCCCCATGGCACCCTTCACGAGGCCCAGGCAGGCGGCCGCTGCGCCCAGGGAGTCCGACACGATGGAGCCCACCAGGGGCAGGCTCCCCGCCGCCACCTTGCCGGAGCGCAGCAGCAGCGAATCCATGCTGGCCGCCCCGGCCCCCATAAGGCCGGAGAGGACCATGTAGCCAAGGCACAGGACGCGTATACCCCAGCGGACCAGGGTGAACAGCAGCCGGGAGATGGCCGAAAGCACGCTGTCGCCCATGAAGTCCGCCGTCCGCAGGACCCCCGCCGACAGGGCGAGGGGGACCAGGCTCCCCTGCATCCAGCGCAGGAAGACCGTGAGCAGCAGCTCCCCCAGGGTGCCCAGGACGCTGGCCCCCTGGGGGCTCGCCAGCAGCAGGAGCGCCCCGGTCATCAGCGGCACGGTCACCTCCGCCAGGGTCAGCACCCCATCGAGGCAAGCAAGACCTTTTCGGATCAGGGGCAGGAGGCGCATGAGAAGAAAGGCGGCAAGACCCACGGACAGGACCCGGCGGGCGGGGACCGCCGGCCCGTCCAACACCGTTTCGAGGAGGGCCCCCAGCACCCCGGTGACCAGGGCAACGAGGCATAGGCCTGCCGCTTCGGATACCCCGCTCAGCCCCAGCTCCTTGAGCCAGGCGAGCAGCCGCGCCGGGTCCTCCTCCCCGGCCGCGATGCTGCGAACAAGGGCGGAGGGCCGCTGCCAGGCCTCCCCGTCCTCCATGCGGGAAAAGAGATCGTCCCAGGGGGCCAGGTCTACTGCTTCTATTACGTCCTCCGCCTCCGTCGGCGGCGGGGTGGCCACTGGCACCGTGTCCGCAGGGGAAAGCAACAGCAGGCCGCAGAGGAGCAGGGCCATCATGGGCCGATCTCAGACAACACCGTCTGGGCGGAGGAAAGGACCTCACGCACGGCGGGCAGCACCGCGCACAGGATCATGACCCGGCCGCATAGCTCCACCTTCAAAGCGATGTTCCCCTGGCCCCCGTCCTTAGAAATGCGGCTCCCCGCCTCGGTGAGGCAGGCAAGGCCTAAAATGCGGACCACCCGAGAAAGGTACTCGGAGGACAGGCTCCCTGCGCCCGCCAGCTCCCTAAGGGCGGTCTCCAACTCCCCGGTCTCTCCGAGGAACAGCATCAGCAGCAGGCACCCCGTGGCCAGGCCCGTCAGCAGGCCGTATCCGCCGTTGTGCCGGCCCAGGGTCACAGCGAGGACCGTGCCCACCACGCCGATGCCCAGCACGCGCACCATCTCCATATCGAATCACCATTCCTTTTGGCAGTTTTGCCGGTTTCGCCTGCGAAATTGCTGCGCCGGTCCGCAGCAAAGGCACAAACTGCAGGTGTGAAAAACCTGTTTTTCACACTCTCCTAATATAGCGAGAATACCCGCCGAATGGTCTCCATCAGGGAGGAGACCGTTTCCAGCACCAGGAGCGTCCCGATAGCCAGGCCCACCACCGCCACCAGGGCCGCCAGCTCCTCCCGGCCGCTCTGCTTGAGCAGGTTGATGATCACGGACACCAGCAGCCCCAGGCCCGCGATCTTGATGAGTATCTCGATCTGCATTTCAGAGGACCAGCAGCAGGACCGCCACGCCGAATAGGTACCCTACGGATCGATAGACCTGGCCCTTGCGGGACAGCTCCTCCTTCGTTTGGTCCCGTTCCCGCCGCAGCAGGGTCAGGAGAGCGTCTCGCTGGGTTCGCAGGGCTTCCAGGGATCGGCTGTCGGACCGAACGTAGGCTTCGAGTGCGGACCGCTCCTCCGCCGTCAGCAGGGACATATCCACTTCCTTGCCCTGCGCCAGGGCCAACAGCTGGTCCCGTTCCGGCGATGGTGGACAGCGGATAGCCCCTTCCCGGAAGGAAACGAGGCCGGTGAGCTGCCGGTCGCCGATCTCCTTGATAAGCTCATACAGCTTGACCAGGGTCCGTTCCCGGCGAATTAGGCGCCGCGCCTTCCCTTCGCCCGCCAAACCGCACAGCAAAAACAGCAGCGCGCCCGCCACCAGCTTCACAGCAATTCCCCCTCCCCGTCCCGGATCTCGTCCACCTTTCCGCAGCCGGTGAGGCGCACGTACCGCTCGAAGGTCCTGGCCGCAAACAGCGTTCTCATGCCCTCCCGGCGGAGCAGCTCCTCGAAGGCGCCGCCATGGGCCGTACAGAGGACCGTGACGCCCCGGCTCCTCGCCTCCATCACCGCCGCCACGTCCGACGCAAAGTTCAGCTCGTCCGCCGCCAGGACCTGGGGGCCCATGGTGGACAGCAGCCGCAGCAGGCCCTCCCCCTTCGGTACGCCAGAGAGCACGTCCGTCCTATCCCCGAGATCAAAGGCCGTGCCCCCTTCCCCGCCGATCTCGAAGCGCTCGTCCACCACGCCCACCCGATGGGGCGACGCCCCCGAGCGGCCGTCGGAGATGAGGCGAATAATATCCCGTAGCAAGGTGGTCTTGCCGCAGCCCGGCGCGGAATAAACAAGGGTGGAACGAAGCCGACCGCCGTCCAGCAGCTCCGGCAGCAACCCTTCCCCGCAGCCCACCACGGGCCGGAGGATGCGGATACAGAAGCCCGTCACCGCGGCGGGGGCCCCGGTGTCGGCGGCGATCCGCCCGACGATGCCCACCCGGCAGCCGCTGTTCAGGGTGATGAATCCCTGCCGTATCTCCTTCTCCCAGGCGTAGGGGGCGTGGCCGCAGAAGGCCGAGAGGAGCTGCTCCTGCTCCCCCTCCCGCAGCATGGGCCGTCCGTTGGGGGCGTAGAGGAGCCGACTCCCGGTGGGGGTGACCACCTCCATGGGCTTGCCCAGCCGGAGGCGTATCTCCTGCACGTCCGGAAGCGCCAGGGGCGTCAGCGCCTGTCGCATATCCTCCGTCAGCAGGGGCAGCAGCCAGGTTTTCCAATCCGTTCTTTCTTCCATGGTCCACTGTATGACCTGTCCATACGCCCCATGTATGGGCAACAAAAAAAGCGGCCCGCTGGCGAACCGCTGTCGTTTATGGGTATTTATAACAGTGTTCTATAGGCGAGGCCGCTGGTCCTTTCAAACCAGGGGGCCGCCCCCTGGCGGAAGCCGTCGTACACCCGGCGGCAGGTGTCCCTGTCCTCCGTGGTGAAGTACAGGGTCGCGAAGTCGAAGGACGGCAGGGCCTTGTCCCCCAGGTACAGGGGCACGGAGTTGAGGAGGGTGGTGTAGCGCCGGTCGTGACAGATCATGGGGAAGGTGACGCCCTTGCGGTCCACCAGCTCCGGGCGGCCGCCGCAGGCGCCGCAGCCCTTCTCCCCCCGGGCAGGGCAGGCGCGAAACTGCATGATGGGCAGGCGGCCGTAAGCGAGGATGCCCCGAGGCTTGGTCCCGCCCAGCTTCGCGCCCATGCGCACGGGCAGCTCGAAGGACAGGGTGGCGTCCGCAAGGCCCATGGCCTCGTAGGCTTCCATAGACAGGGTGTTCGATATGTTCATGGTGGGGCCGCCGTGGACGGTGAGCCCGACCCTTTGGGCCAGGATGAGCTCACAGACGTTGCCCGCCACCGCATCGGTGAGGCCCTTCTCCTGCAGGGCCAGGAGCCGGTCCAGGATGGTCTGTTCCTCCAGGGGCCAGACGAGCTGGGGCAGCTCCGCCCACAGGGGCGTCTCCCCCGCCAGCAGGTCCGGGTGCTTCTCTATCTCCTCAAAGGGCAGGATGATCGCCTCCACGCCCGGCGCGGAGAAGACCTGGTCTGCCCGCTGGAACCGGAGCCGAAGGGTTTGATTTTGGGGAGTATAGGGGGCTATCTCCGGGACGTCCATGGGCCACAGGGCGTAGCCGTTGCTCCGGCTGCGAAGGGCTAAAAGCTGCTCGAGGGCTTCCCGCCTAAGGCCGTTCACCACGGACCCGGGCACGGGCAAATTTTCCGGCAAGTCCACCGTGCAGGTCCTCACGGCGAAGGGGGTGCCGCCCGTCTTGCTGAGGTTCCGCCGGGCGATGTCCTCGGTGAGAGGAGCCATTTCGCCCTTCTCCAGGGGAGCAGAGGCAAAGGCCGTATTGCCTTCCCCATCCTGCACCGTCAGGGAAAGTGCGTCGTTCGTCGCCGCCAGGGTCATATCCACGGACACGCCGGGGAACTCCCGGCGGTAGAGGTCGGCGAGCCTCCCGAAGACGGTCTTGGAGGCCGCGGCGTCCTCCGCGGTGCGGACTTACGTTCCGCTTGCCGGTGAGATAGCCGTCGGTGAAGCCGCTGCGGGAAAACACCGCCTGGAGGGTGGCCATGTCCGGCTCCTTCCCATCGAGGGCCGTGCGGACCGCGGTGACGGCGGCGGCCACGTACTCCGGCCGCTTCATACGCCCCTCGATCTTCACGGAGCAGACCCCCGCCGCCTCCAGGTCCCGGACCCGGGTGATGAAGGACATGTCCTTCAAGGACAGGGCGTAGGGCCGCCCGTTGCAGGCGGAGTTGAGGCGGCAGGGCTGGGCGCACAGGCCCCGGTTGCCGCTCCGTTCCCCCATCATGGCGGAGTAGTAGCACATACCGGACACGCTCATGCACAGGGCCCCGTGGATGAAGACCTCCAGCTCAGCCCTGGTCTCGCTGCGTATCTTTCGTATCTCCTCCAGCGTCAGCTCACGGGCCAGGACCACCCTGGAAAACCCCAGGTCCTCCAGGGCTTTGACCCCGGCGGCGTTGTGGACGGACATCTGAGTGGAGGCCACCAGCGGCAGGTCGGGGCAGATGGTCTTGAGCACCTTCACCACCGCCAGGTCCTGGACGATGACCCCGTCGGGCCCGGCTTCGGCCACCTCCCGGGCGGCGTCGAGGAAGGCGGGCAGCTCCTCGTCCCGGATGAGGGTGTTGAGGGTCACGTATACCTTCACCCCCCGGCCGTGGCAGTAGTTCACCGCCTCCGCGAGGCTGTTGTCCTTGAAATTGTCCGCGTTGCGCCGGGCGTTGAAGGCGCCGGTGCCCAAATAGACCGCGTCCGCGCCGCTGCGTACGGCGGCTATGAGGCTTTGTTCGTTTCCGGCAGGAGCCAGTATCTCCATGGCAGGACCTCCCTGTGATATGTCCCTATTATATCGTGACGATTCCCTCCTTGCAATCGCTCTTTTCAACAGGTATACTATAGAAAACCCTTGGAAAGGCGTGTCAAAGTGGAAGCAAAGAAGTTTAGGAAAAAGTGGGGCGACCGAAAGGATGGCCGGCGGATACGGAGCCTCACGGCCATGTCCATGGTCTCCCCCTACATCATGGTGACGAGAAACACCTCCAGCAATCTCTTCCGGGACACGGTGGAGATCACGGAGATCGAGAAGTATATCCGGGAGAAGCGGAAGCAGGGGCTCACCAGCTTCGGCATCATGCACGTGATCATCGCCGCCTACGTGCGGGCCGTCTCCCAGCGCCCCGCCATCAACCGGTTCATCGCGGGCCAAAAGATCTATGCCCGGGACGAGTATATCGAGATGTCTCTGGTGGTGAAAAAGGAGATGTCCCCGGACTCCCCCGACACCTGCATCAAGCCCATCCTGGACGCTCACGACACGGCGGCGGAGATATACGAAAAGATCAACGCCATCGTCGAGAAGAACAAGGCCACGTCCGAGCTCAACAGCAACTTCGACAACACGGCGAAGTTCTTCTCCTTCATTCCGGGGGTGCTGCTGAAGCTCGCGGTGTGGCTCCTCAAGCTCCTCGATTACTTCGATCTGCTGCCCCGGAAGCTGACCATGGCCAGCCCCTTTCACGCCTCTTTCTTCATCACGTCCATGGGCTCGCTGGGCATCCCGCCCATCTATCACCACCTGTACGACTTCGGGAACATCCCCGTGTTTCTGGCCTTTGGCTCGAAGTACCGGCGGAACGAGCTGAACAATGACGGCACCGTGTCGGAGAAGAAGTATATCGACATCACCGCCGTCACCGACGAGCGCATCTGCGACGGCTTCTACTACGCCTCCGCCTTCAAGCTCATGCGCACCTACCTCAAAAATCCCTACGTGCTGGACGAGCCGGTCCTGGGCCCCGTGCGGGACATCGACTGACCTATGACCTCCGACAGGCTCAAAAAGGGAATATCCGTCTACATCCTGCCGATCCTGTTCTGCGGACTGCTCATCGTGCTCGCTCTGCTGCGGAATGATACGAAGGAACCTGCGGCCGTCAGGGAGATACAGGCCAGCGAGCCGCTGACTTTGACAGATCTGGCTGTCGAGAATTATCTGTACGCCGACGGCTTCTCTTTGGACGGAGGCATGCTCCTGGATGCGTCGGGAAAGGAAGCAGGCACTTTGGCGGTGACCAAAGACGAAAGCGGCGAGATCGGCGCCATGACCCTCTCCTTCCCTCTCCCCACCTATGTCCAAACGAAGAACAGCGAGAGCCTGACCTCCCTGAAGGAAGCGCATGACGATGGGGCCCAGCGGGGCGAAGCCATGTTCCTCTCCCTCTTCGACGCCATAGCCGCCACGGACGGACGGGTGGCCGCACGGCGGGACAGCGCCCTCGAAAAGCTCCGGCAGACCATGGACACCGGCAAGGCCTCCGCCCAGGTCGCCAACAGCTGGCGGTTCAGTTTCTCCCTGGAGCCCGGGGAGATCGAGGGCACAGTCACCGTTCTTTTTGAGAAAGTGAAATAGCACTTCCCGCTGCCGGATGGGCAGCTATTTTTTCCACGGATACCCCTTGCAAAATGAATATTGCCATGGTATTATACGGGCTGTCATTGGATCGAAAGGGGCAGGAAACAGTGAAAAAGCTGAAGAAATCGGTTTGCATAGAGGAATGGGGCAAGGATCTGTTGGCGGACGTTGCGGGCGCAACGCTGTTCAGCGCGGGCGTATACTCCTTTGCCGTGAATGCGGACTTCGCACCGGGCGGGATCACGGGTCTCGCCATCCTGGCGCACCACTTCCTTCCCTCCCTGCCCATCGGAACGCTGACCGTGCTGCTCAACATCCCGGTGATCATCCTGTGCTACGCATACCTGGGAAAGAAGTATCTCCTTAAATCCATCATAGCCATGGGCATCGTCGCCTTTATGCTGGACGTGGTCTTTCCCCATGTGCCCGCCTACCACGGCGATCCGCTGCTGGCCGCCCTGTTCGCCGGGCTCATCTCCGGTACGGGTCTGTCCCTCATCTATATGCGCGGATATTGCTCCGGCGGTTCCGACTTTCTCATCATGGCCATCCGCAAAAAGCTCCCCCATCTGTCCGTGGGCTCCATCACCCTGCTCATCGACGGCTCCATCATCCTGGCGGGCGGGTTCGTGTTCGGCCGGGTGGACGCGGTGTTGCAGGGCATCGTCATGACGGCGGCGAGCACGGTCATGATCGACAAGATCCTCTACGGCACCGGGTCCGGCAAGCGCATCACCGTCATCACCGACAAGGGTCAGGAGGTGGCGGACGCCATCGGCAAGCAGATCGGCCGTGGCGTGACCATGATGCAGGTCACCGGCGCCTACTCGGGCCTTCCCCACACCATGCTCCTCTGCGCCTGCTCCAACGCGGAGGGGTACCGGGTGAAGAAGCTGGTCTACTCCATCGACGAAAAGGCCCTTATCATGATCTCCCCCAACGACGAGGTATACGGCCTGGGCTTCAAGAACCCAGAGGAATGACCTTGACGGCATCTGCCGAAACGGATAAGATGATATCAGCATATAAGGAGGACGAACCTATGGCCCACAGCGAAGCCTTTTACAAGAAGCCCGAGGAGTGCCACTACTCCTTCTTCCAGCACAAGGAGTGCGAGTTCTTCCCCTGCCACAAGACGGACCGGCCGGAGGACTTTAACTGCCTGTTCTGCTACTGCCCTCTCTACGCCCTGGGCGATAAGTGCAAGGGGAACTTCCGCTACACGGAGAACGGCGTGAAGGACTGCTCGGGCTGCATGGTGCCCCACAACCGCAAGAGCTACAGCTATATCATCTCCCGCTACCCGGAGCTCATGGAGCTGGCGAAGAAAAAAGAAGGATGAAACGGTCAAAAAACTCTTGCATTCTAAAATGAAATAGTGTAATATACCCATCGGACCCTGTGCAGAGATGGCTGAGCTGGTCTAAGGCGCACGACTGGAAATCGTGTATACTAGGAATAGTATCGAGGGTTCGAATCCCTCTCTCTGCGCCAATAAAATGAGCACCCAATCCGGGTGCTCATTTTATTACGGCGCAGAGGGAGGGGTTCGAACGGGCGCGTGGTGAATGAATGTCCAGTGGACATTCAGAGCGCGCCCTGACCGAGCCCGCAGGCGAGAGCGAATCCCTCTCTCTCAAAATGGGCACCCCCTTGCGGGGCGCCCATTTTGCTCTGGCGCAATGAGAGGGATTGCGCCACCGCTCAAACAAATACCCCTCATCCACCGCAAGCGGTCCCCCTTCCCCCGAAGGGGAAGGCATGAATAACGCGCATGCGGTCCCCTCTTCCCTGCAACGTTAAGCGTTGCTTTGGGGGAAGGCTTATTCCCTTTCCGGCAGCAGCAGAAACGCCACCGCCCACCCCGCTAAAACCACAAGGAACACCGCCTGAAGCGGCATTTTGGAAATGAGCTGTTCCATTTCATAGGGAGCGAGATGCCCCATAACGCTCTGTAAAAAGTGGAGCAGGATGGGTACAAGAATGTTGTGGGAATGGAGATACACCGCCGCCATGGCGAGACCGAACACGCCCATGAACAGAAGAGAGGACTGATTCAATCCCAACAGTGTCGTTGCACCATAGACCCCGCCGCAAAGCAAGCCGTAGAGCAGCCGCCGCTTTCCGCTCCGCTCCCCCTGCCGATAATACCCCTCC
Source organism: uncultured Eubacteriales bacterium (assembly GCA_902802805.1). GTDB lineage: Bacteria > Bacillota > Clostridia > Christensenellales > CAG-138 > RUG472. Next base: position 8,376 of record CADCNE010000011.1, on the reverse strand, counting down.
AGCAGGAGCGCAAATAGCAGCTCCGTGAAAAAGGCGTCTGTGAACTGCTGCCCCATAAGCTGTTCAATGATCAGGTTCCAGGGGACTTCTCTCCGCCATGCGCTCCAATAGTCTGTGGGGGTCCCGGTGAACAGCACCACGATCTCCACCAACAGAAAAATGATCACGCCGCCGCCCGCCAATAAAGCAGAGCCCACGTTTCGCGTGTGAAGGATCTCTTTATAGTTGCCCTTGTCGAAATACTTCACCAGGATCCACAGCGTCACCAAGCCAAAACCAAGGCGCAGCAGGATGTCCAGCAGCAGACGGATCGCGGGCTCCTGGGCGAACCCCTGCGCCATATACTCGGCGCTCACGAACCCCAGGCAGATCAGCACCGCCATCCAAAACCCGCCCCGGGGCCGCCAGCGATCCTGCCGCTGTTCCGCCATGCCCGCTTCCCATTCGGGGTCCATCTTTCGGATGACCTTGTCAAACACCCGGCTCTCCGCATAGGCCATCATGCGGTTATACAGCACCACATAGAAGGCCACCAGCAGGAGGCCAGCCGTAAACGCGATGAGAAAGATGTTCACGCCCTTATACTCCAGGGCCAGGAGTATCACCAGCCAGCAGACAGCACAGCAGACCATGGTGAGCACGTTGTCCTTCCGCCACTTCTTTTTGAAGAAATCCAGCCGTTCCTCCACGGTGAAGGGGCTCTCCGAAAGGGCCGACTTGATGTTCTCCTCCGCCTTCTCCCGGTAGCTTTCCGCCGTGAGCCGCTCCCCGCTCAACAGCTCGTTGATGGACACGCCGTAGCGGTCGCTGAGCTGCTGGAGCATCTCCACCGGGGGCAGATACGTCCCGGTCTCCCAGCGGGAAACGGTCTTGTTGGAAACGCCCAGCGCCTCCCCCAACTCCTCCTGGGTGAGGCCCCGTTCCTTCCGCAGCTCCGCCAGAAAAGCGCCGATGCGCGTCATGTCCATACGTCATCCCTCCTGTTTGGTGGCTACAGCATACCACAGGACGGCCTCTTTGTCCTCCCCACAAACAGCGAATCCACGCAAAAAGCCTCTCCTGCCGCAGCAAAAGAGGCTTTGTCTGCTGGTCGCTATGCTTACTTCTTCTTCATAAACGGCGGGACGAACTTGGGCGCGTACTGGTAGTGGAGGTCCACCAGGGCGTCGTCGTGGTGAGCGACGCAGCGGCACTCTTTGTCGATGATCATGGTGTAGTTATCCTGCAGGGTGGCCTTCTTCCATTCCGGCAGGTACTGGTTGTTGGGGTCGCCGGTCTTGGTGTAGTTCAGGACCAGGGTGCTGAGGGCATTGGCGTACTTCTGTCCGTTCTCCGCGTCGTTGAGCACCAGGACCTTATCCTCGTTCATAAAGATGTAGCCCACCTCCCGTCCTCCGGCACGGTGTAGGCCGGATGCAGGAGCCACACGTCCTCACAGCCCGCTTCAAGATGCACCCGGGCGGATCGCTCCGCCGCGATGCGGTAGCCGGAGTTCATGTAGGCAAGGTCCAGAATGTCGTGGTCCGGGTAGGCGGCGCGGAACAGCTCCATGAGCTCGTCCGCCTTCTCGGGGAAGAAGCCCCGGAGGTAGTTGATCTTGTCCGCCTCGGTCATAACTTCCTTCTCCTCGGCGGTGAGCTTGCAGGTGGGCATCTCGGCGAGGACGGAGCTGTAGATGATGGGCTTGTGGGCGGAGAAGGGCATGAGCCTGGTCAGCGCCGGGAAGCCGGGGAAATAGTCGTTCTCGATGGGCGAGAAGGCGAAGGGGTTGGAGGCCTTGAGGGCGGCGTCGGCGAGCTGCCGATAGGGCACCTCGTAGATCTTCTCGATGTTCTCCTTGGTGATGCCCAGCACGTCCAAGATCTCCCGGGCGGTCTTGCGGCTGTTCTCCCGGGTGTCGCAGGGGGAGCCGGTGCCGGCCCGAGCGCCGCTCAGGACGATGCCCCGCTGGAAGGTGTGGGCAGCGTCCTTGAGCTGATAGAGGCACTGGACCTTCCCGCCGCCGCCGGAGTGGCCGCAGATGGTCACGTTCTCCGGGTCGCCGCCGAAGGCCGCGATGTTGTCATGTATCCAGTTCATAGCCACCACCAGGTCCGCGATGCCCACGTTGCCGGAGTTCCAGAACTCCTCGCCGTAGTCCTCTAAATTGAGGTGGGCGATGACGTTCAGCCGGTGGTTGATGGACACGAAGATCACGTCCCCGTAGTGAGCCACGCGGAAGCCGTCGAAGGAGATCTCCTCGAAGGCGTTGCCGCCGAAGAAGCCGCCGCCGTGTATCCAGACGAACACGGGCTTCTTCTCCCCCGGGGCGCACTTGGGGGCCCAGATGTTCAGGTTCTGGCAGTTCTCGCTCTCCTTTTCCAGCATATGGAGGCCCCGATAGTAGAAGAAGGGGTTGGTCTCCAGCACCTGCATGGCTACGGGGCCGTGCTGGTAGGCATTCTTGACGCCGGTCCAGGGCTCGATCTCCTCCGGCATATGGAAGCGCTTTGCCCGGGCGTAGTCGATGCCCATGAAGATGTTCACGTCGCCGTAGGTCACGCCCCGGAGCTTCCCCTGTTTGGTCTCCACGATGGGCCGCTTGTCTTCAAATACGAACTCGTTCATACTGTCCTCCTTCACAAGGTCCACATTCTCTGATGGTACAAATCTTCAACATGGATATTGTATCGCCTTTCGCCGGGCCATGCTGTCAAAAACCTGACACGAATTATTACTTATCCGCTTTTTACGCAAGAAAAAAGCGCCGCGGGGCGCTTTTGATGGGATCATTCGTCTTTTCGGAATCGCTGGGGGAAGTATTGATAGAAGGTGCAGGGCATGCCGCCGTTGCTGAGCTTGCGGCGCTTGTCGGCGCGTTTCCCATAGACCTTTTCAAAGCTGTCCATGGCGGAGATGATGCCCACGTTCCAGCCGGGAAGGCCGTCAAAGACCCGGCGCATGTCCCGGTAGAGGTCCGCCGCCTCCTTGCCGGTGAGCATCCGTTCCCCGTAGGGCGGGTTGCAAAGAAGGAGCCCCTTTTCATAGGGGGTGGTGAGCTTTTGGACCGGGCGGACCTCCCAATGGACCTTCACCCCCGCCTTCTCGGCGTGACGACGGGCGACGGCCACGGACCGCTCGTCGATGTCGTAGCCGAAGACGGGCAGCTCGTCATGCCGCTCCTCGTCCCTGGCCCGCTGCCGGGCGTAATAAAAGAGGGAGCCGTCCAGGAAGGGCCAGTCCTCCGCGGCGAAGCGCCGGTTCAGGGAGGGGGCCTTGTTATTGCCGATCATGGCCGCCTCGATGGGCATGGTGCCGCTGCCGCACATGGGGTCGATGAAGGGCATGTCCGGCCAGTAGCGGCTCAGGAGGACGAGCCCCGCGCCTAAAGTCTCGCTCAAAGGCGCGGCCACATTGTAGGTCCGATACCCGCGGCGGGAGAGGCCCGCCCCGCAGCAGTCCAGGGCCACGGTGACCTTGTCCCGGAGGAGGCCCACCTCCACGATGACCTCCGCCCCGTCCTCTATGATGCGGTCCGTATGGTAGGCGGCCTTCAGGCTCTCCACGATGGCCTTCTTCGCGATGCTCTGGCAGTCGGACACGGAGAACAGGGTGCTCTTGGCGCTCTTGCCGTTCACGTGGATGCGGCTGTGGGGAGTGAGATAGGGCTTCCAGTCGATGGCCTTGACGCCTTCAAAGAGGGCTTCAAAGGTGGCGGCCTCGAAGCTGCCCACCTCGAGGAGCAGCCGCTCAGCGGTCCTGAGGTACAGGAGCGCTCGGGCCATGTCCTCGAAAGAACCGGAAAAACTTACATTTGCGTCGGCGTTCTGGACGTCGTTCAGGTCCATCTTCTTGAGCTGGAAAGCGGTGACGCTCTCCAGCCCCAGCTTGGTGGTGGCGATGAATCTCATTTCCGGTTCCCCTCCTCCAGTGTGGCAAAGATGATCTTGAGGGCGTTGTTCAGCCGCCGGGCGGTGATGTCGTAAGCCTCGCACAGGTCCTCCTCCCGGATGTCCTGCTCCTGGAAGTGGATCGCCATGCACACAAAGGCGGCCACGAAGGCGTCCTCCTGGGTGGGCGAGATGCGCCGATAATTGCCCTGCTGGGCGAGGACGAAGAAGTAGAAGGCCCGCTGACTGAGCTCCGCCGTCCGCTCCGGGCAGGAGATGGCCTCCGCGCACCGGGAGAGCCGCTGGAACACCTTCATGTAGGCCTTGGGCAGGTCCGCCGGCAGGGTGGCGTGGATGACCTCCCCGAACTGCCAGAGACCGTTGTAGAACATGGCGTTGGGCTCCGCCCCGTCGTAGGTGTGGAGAGCGCCGAAAGCGATCTGCTTGTTTTCATCGGACTGATCGGACCGGAGCAGAAACTCCCGCAGCAGCCGCTCCGCCTCAGCATCGGCCACCACGGCGAGGATGGTGAGGATGCCGTGCTTATCGGGCGCCAGGGGCGAAAACAGGGCCCAGGCCACCAGGTCCCGGTACTCCCCGTCCTCCGTCCAGCGCTTCTTCAGAAATTCTGGGCCTTTGGCGAAGACGTCGCCGATAAGCCGCAGCCGCTCCACGGCCACTCGGTAGGGCACGTCGTACTGGACGGTCCAGCCCTTGCCGCCCTTCTTGGGGTCCGGCTCCGCCTGGGCCGCGGCGAGATACCAGCTGGCCACGGTGTCGTGGGGGTCCATCTCCACGATCCGGCGGTAGAGGTCCGCCGCCTCCTGATTTTTGCCCAGCATATACTTGGTATACCCCAGCTCGTGGAGGGTCAGGGGGTCGTAGGGGATGATCCTGCTGAGGCACTCGCCGCACTCCTCCGCCCGGGCATAGTCCTCCACATCGAGGAGCATCACGTTCAGATTCCCCAGCTCCTCGGTGGTGCCGTCCACGGGGATGGGGATGGAGCGAAGCATCTCCCGGGCCTCCCGCTTCTTGCCCTCGCCCCGCCGAAGCAGGGCCAGCAGGCACCGGGCGCGGACGTAGTCCTTATCCTCCTTGAGGATGTTGAAGAGCCGCTGCTCGCAGGCTTCGTACTCTTCCACGCAGTATTCCGACAGGGCGATCTCCATCTGGAGCCACAGGGACTTGGGATAGCGCTCCTCCAGGTCTAAGAGGTGCCGCAGGGCCTCCTTGTCCCGGTAGGACACGTGGAGGGTCTTCGAATAGTGGATATGGGCGATCAGGTCCACGTCCTCTCCCTCGTCGAGACCCCGCTGCCAGTTCATCTCCGGCGTATCGTCCATGAGGTCCAGATAGTCTGCGGCGTCGGCGGCGTAGGCCCCCTCCGGGTCCCGGTGGAGGTAGTATTCGAGGCACATGCGGGCGGGGCCGAACTCCTCGAGAGCGATGAAGTTGCTGGCGAGGCCAAACAGCCCGTCCGGCGGCAGGGTCTCGAGACGCCCGAGACCCATAAGGACGGTGATGCTCTCCTCAAACCGCTGCATGCGGTTCAGGACCTCCGCGAGGGCGATGGTGATCTCCGCGTTGCCGGGGTCCTTCTCGTGGGCCGTTCTCAGGTGAGCGAGGGCCCTGACCAGGTTCCCCGCCTCCGCCTGGCGGCGGCCGGTCTTGAGATAGAAGCCCGCCCCCTGGTCGAAGGAGAGGATGTTGTCCCGATCCTGCTTCACGCCCGGGCTCCTTCCCGCAGAAGGCTTTCCAGCTCCGCCTTGGCGAATGAATATTTGCTGTTACAGAAGTGGCAGCTAAGCTCCGCCTGGCCGTCCTCCTCGATGATCTTTTGTAGCTCCTCCCGGCCCAGGCTCAGCAGGGCCCGCTCCATGCGCTCCCGGCTGCAGTCGCACTGGTAGGCGGGATGGAGCTCGTCTGTGAACGATACGTCCCCCTCGGGGAACAGGGAGAGGACGATGTCCCGCAAGCTCTCGCCCTCGGAAAGACGCTCCGTCAAATGGGGGATGGCCTGAGCCTTGGTCATGACGTAGTCCACGTTCTCCTCGGGGCAGTCGGGCAGGGGCTGGACCAGCAGGCCTCCCGCGCCCAGGACCTGGCCGGAAAGGGGCTCCAGACGAACACCCAAATACACCAGGCTCGGCTGCTGCTCGGAGGCGGTGAAATACTCCGCGAAATCCTCCGCCACCTCGCCGGAAATGAGATGGCACATGCCCACGTAGGGCTCCTTCAGACTGAGGTCCCGGACCACGGTGAGCTTGCCGCTCTTGCCCACGTAGCCGCCCACGTCCAGCTTGCCGTTGGGCTTCGGCGGCAATTCATAGGTGGGGTCCCCGGCGCAGCCCTTCACGAAGGGCCCCTTGCGGCCCACCGAGATGAGGTTCCCCCCGGGACCGCCGCCGGAAAGGATGGCGGACACGGAGTCGGTGTCGTTCTTGAGCTGGCCTGCCATCATGGCCACCATCAGGAGCTCCCGGCCCAATGCAGCAGTGGCTGTGCGGCTCAACGTGTGGATGCGCTGGGCCTCCGCCACCAGATCATGGCCGGTGACGGCGGCGAAGCGGATGGTATTATTCTTTAAAAGTCCCTGCAGGATCTGATCGTTCATGTTCATTCCTTTCGTGCAACGAATTGAAGCCGCTCCGCTGTGGCGCTGGGCGCCTCCCGGGTGAAGGCTTCATAGGCCTGGACGTCCCCGAAGCCACAGCTTTCGAGGGCTGTCCGCAATTCTTCCTCCGTGTAGGCCCGCTGGCTGTGGCGCTCCTCGAAGCGGGCGTAGCCTGTGCCCTGCTTCAAAAAGCCCGTCAGGGCCATGTCCACCCGATCCAAGCGGGGATGGTAGGTGTTCTCCCAGATGTAGGCCCAGTCCTCCCCGGTGGCGGCGAAGGTGTTGTTCGCCAATACGGCGGACAGCTTGTAGGCGGAGGAAACGTCGAAGAGCAGCAGGCCGCCGGGCTTGAGGGCGTCATGGGCCGCCCGGAAGAAATTTTCTGCGCCGTCCAGCAGGTAGTTCACTCCGTCGCAGGCCGATATGACCGCGTCCACGGGCTTGTGGAGGGCGATCTTCCGCATGTCCTGGCAGACGAAGGGCAAAAACCGCAGCCCCGCGTCCAGGGCCTTCTGCCGGGCGATCATGAGCATGTCCTCCGAGAGGTCCGAGCCGGTCATGGCGTAGCCTCTGCGGGCGAGACGGACGGTGAGGCTGCCCGTGCCGCAGGCGCATTCAAGAACGGTCCTGGCCCCCGCCTCCTTCAAAAAGCTGTCGATATAGTTGGCCCAGCCGTCATAGTCCACGTCCCCCATCATGCGGTCGTAGCCCGCGGCAAAGGCGCTGTACGCCTCGTTCATACTAAACCATTCTCCAGGTCATGGGCGTACTCCACCAGCCGGGTGAGCCGGTGGTTCATGCCCGATTTTTTGATGTCCGCCATGTCAGCGAGCTCCTGCAAACTGGCGTCGGGGTAGTTGAGCCTGAGCTCCGCCGCCTCCTTCAACGTTTTGGGGAGCCGCTGGAAATGGCCGTGCTCCAGGATGGTCTGGACGGCCCGCTGCTGCTTCACGGAGGCGGCCACCAGCTTGTCGAGGTTCGCGTACTCGCAGTTGGTGGTCCTATTTACGTAGTTCCGTGTCTCCTTCTCCGCCCGCACGTTTTCAAGATCCAATGCGGCGATGTTGGAGCCGATCAGGGCCAAAAAGCCCGTGACGCTGTCCCCCTCCTTGAGGTACACCACGTACCGGTTCCGCCGGAGGGCGTACCGGGCCGTGAGGCCGTAGTCCATCAACAGGGTACTGAGCTCCGCGGCGAAGGGCTCCGTCCGGCAGAGGATCTCCACGCTGTATCCGCCCTGGGGGTCGGAGCAGCTGCCCGCGCCCAGGAAGCACCCCCGCACGAAGGCCCGGCGGGCTTCGTCGTCCTTCACCAGCCCTTCCGGCAGGCGGGATAAAAGGTGGATGCCCTCGTCGTCCGTGACCATGACGCCGGTATCAGAAAGCATCTCGGCGGCCCTCGCGCCGCTCATGTTCACCACGTACAGGGGGGCCTTGCGATGCTCCCGCACCCGCTCCTCCATCTCCACCTCAAGATCATAGAGGGACGTGCCCAGGGCGGCGATATGGCGGCCCACCTCCCTGTTCTCCGTCCGGTAGCTGATGCCCTTTTTCCGGCCCAGCTTCAAATTCCCGCAGGCAAAGGTGAGGCCGGAAAGCTCTGCCAGCTTCACCGCCCCATCCCGCACCCGGATGCGGACCACTTCATCCTTGATGTCCGAAGCAAAGCTCATTCAGTGCATCATCCTGCTTTCGATGTCCGCCGCCTCCACCGTGAGGTCCCGGTGGTAGACCCGCACGGGGATGCCCTCCTCCCGGAGGCGGTGAGCCACGGTCTCCGCGGCGTAGACGGACCGGTGGCGGCCGCCGGTGCAGCCGAAGCACAGCCGCAGCAGGTTCTTCCCCTGGAGTTCGAAGTAGGGCATGGTGTTCTTCACCAGCTTCACGGCCC
>CADCNE010000010.1 GCA_902802805.1 uncultured Eubacteriales bacterium | reverse complement strand
AGCCCTCGGGGATGCTGGCTGCGATCTCCTTGAAGGGGATGACCCGGCGGACGAGGTAGTAGAAGAACGTGATGACCAGCGCCACAGCGGAGCCCAGCATGAGGCCCACGGAGGCGTCGGAATCGGAGAAGGCCTCCACGAACCCGGCCCCCTCGAAGAAGCCGCCGGAGTAGATCATGCCGGTGACGCAGGCCGCGATGAGGATGACGATGGGCAGCACCAGGTCGATGACCTTTCCCTTGGGGTTGGCGTTCTCCCCGGCGGTATCCGCCATGGCCTTGACGCCGGAGAAGATGTCGCCGTTCTCTTTGGCATTCCGCTCATGCCGGGCCATGGGACCGAAGTCCAGGTTGGTGAGGGCCAGGAAGATCATCATGGCGATGGTGAGGATGGCGTAGAAGTTGAAGGGGATGGCCTTGATGAAAAGGAAGAGGCCGTTGCCGTCCTCCACGTAGGAGCTGACCGCCGCCGCCCAGGAGGAGACCGGCGCGATGATGCACACCGGGGCCGCCGTGGCGTCGATGAGGTAAGCGAGCTTCGCCCGGCTGATGCGGCTTTTGTCGGACACGGGCCGCATGACAGAGCCCACGGTGAGACAGTTGAAATAATCGTCCACGAAAATGAGCACGCCCAGGGCGATGACGGCCAGCTGCGCCCCGGCCCGGGACTTGATGTGCTCGGAGGCCCAGCGCCCGAAGGCGGCGGAGCCGCCGGCCTTGTTCATGAGCGTCACGAGGATACCCAGGATCACCAGGAAGACCAGGATGCCCACGTTGTAGCTGTCGGCGAGGGACGCCACCACGCCGTCGTTGAAGATGTGGGTGAGGGTACCCTCAAAGCTGAAGTCAGCATAGAGGAGCCCGCCCACCACGATGCCTACGAACAGGGAGGTGTAGACCTCCTTGGTGACGAGAGCGAGGCCGATGGCGATGACGGCTGGCAGCAGCGACCAGAAGGTCTGATAGAAGCGGGAGGGGGCCTCGGCGTCCGCCTCGCCCTCGGCGAAGGCGAAGGCGGTGGTGACGAGGAGGAGCAGGATCAGGAGGGGCAGGACTTTTAGGGCTCTTTTGGTTCTTCTCATGGGAAAACTCCTTTCACAGGGCAAAAATGCGATCAACTGTGGCATCATGAACCGCCATGACGCCACAGTTGAAAGAAAGGCTTTTTCCCATATCGTCTGACAGCTCTCCGCCCCTTGGGGGCGACAGTGCCGCGGATATTCTCCGCGGCCCCGGACACGGACCCGATCAGGCGCTCTCGTCCGCTCCTCGGCGATCATCCCTTTCCTCCATCCGCACATGCCTGTCGGCGGGCGGGCTACTCTTGATGACCGCGACCTCTATCATGAGTATTCAGTTGACTTCGTATATAATATATACCTGTCCGTCCCTTGTCAAGTTTTTTCTTGTTTCGCCCTTGCCCGTTGCCCCTGGGCCTGCTATAATAGGCTGAATTTAAGGGCAAGAGGAAGGAACGGAGCCATGACGGAACGGGAGCAGCGGCTGCTGGTGAGCCGTGCGCTGGATATCGGGGAGCGGATGCTCCTCTCGGGCGGCGAGGTGAGCCGGGTGGAGGACACCATCTCCCGCATCCTCAAGAGCTACGGCGCAGAGCGGGTGGAGGTGTTCACCATCCTCTCCTTCATCTCCCTGACGGTGGTGTTCTCGGAGGACCAGGTGCTGACGGAGAACCGTCGGGTCAGCATCGTGGCCTATTCCAACGACTTCACCCGCCTCGAACAGCTCAACGCCCTGTCCCGGGAGGTGTGCGCCACCAATCCGGACCTCGTTGTCATCGGGGAGAAGCTGGCCGCCATCGACCTGCCGCCCCGGAGGAAGCCGTTTCGGGAGCTGTATCTGCTCCTCGGGTACATTTTGAGCGGCACCGGCTTCGCCATCTTTTTCGGCGGCAGCTGGCTGGACGCCCTGGGCGCGGGCATCTGCTGTCTGGCGGTCTGGTTCCTGAACTGGTTTTTGAAGCGCGGCGCCCTGCAGCGGCTCTTTCACGCCTTTCTGGTATCCTTCATCGCAGGCGCCCTCAGCTATCTTTTGATCCTGCTGGGCCTCGGCGAGCATCCGGGCCAGGTCATGATGGCGGTCATCATGGTGCTGATCCCCGGCATCGCCATCACCAACGCCATGCGGGAGATGCTGATCTCCGACACCATTTCCGGCATTTTGCGATTGGTGGAGGCCCTGCTCATCGCCACGGCAGTGGCCTTCGGGTTCGCTCTCGCCATGTTCGTCTTTAAAGGCTACTTCCCCGAGGAGCATTTCACCTCCCTCACGGCGGATCTGCCCTGGCTTCAGGTGCTGGCCGCCGGGGTGGGCACTCTGGGCTTTGCCATCCTCTTCAACAGCCGGCCGAGGCGGCTGTTCCTGGGGGCTCTGGGCGGCGGGCTCACCTGGGTGGTGTATCTGATCCTTGCGCAGTATCTTGCCCCGGACTTCGTATGCGTGGCTCTGGCGGCAGCCTTTGGCGCCGTGTTCGCCGAGATCATGGCCCGGGTCTGCAAGGCGCCGGCCACGGTGTTCACCATCCTCTCCGAGATCGCGCTGATCCCTGGCGGAAGCCTGTACATCACCATGCACCACCTGGTGGGCGGGCGGCAGGCGGAGGCTCTGCAATACGGCATGCACACGGTCATGGTGGCTATCGCCATCGCCCTGGGCATCGTCCTGGTCACCGCCTTCACCACCAGCTTCTTCTCCCGGAAGAAGCGCCCTGCTACAAAGCATAAGCATTGACGCAATGCCGACCTTTTTTCCATTGACAAACGCCCCCGCCGAGGCTATAATAACCATGCTGTCTTTGTGCCTGTAGCTCAGCTGGATAGAGTGACAGACTCCGACGCTGAAGGCCTATAGTCCTTGAAAATTGCATAAAAACCACATATGTGCCTGTAGCTCAGCTGGATAGAGCGTTAGACTCCGACTCTAAAGGCCGCACGTTCGAACCGTGTCAGGCACGCCAGAAAAGCCCCGAAAACTCTACGTTTTCGGGGCTTTTCTTTTTTTGCTCTTATAGCACACACCGTAGCACATCTTTTTCCACCAATGTATAGAAGCATCAGAAATGTATAGGCGATTTCAGGATTTTCCGGTCAAAAGTAGTTGTTTTAGCACATTTTCGTGACCTGCACCCCAAAAGTGGACACTGTGTTGATCGGCAAAGCTGCGGCCCTTTTTTGGTTCTCCCCCTGATTTGGCATGTTTTTGTTTTGATGCTATACTGAATGTGATAAAAACAGGGGGTGCACATGGGGTATTACAGCGAAGAGATCAAGCGCGAGGCGCTCCGTCTTTACTATAGTGAAGGATTGGGGGCAAGGCGAATCTGTAAGCGTCTAGGAGTCCGGTATCCATCATCCATTCGGTACTGGGTGATCAATTATCAAGCGTTTGGAGAAGATAGTTTTGATCGTCGTAAAAAGCCTCGATTAGGTTCTCTCCCTACCCCTGCTGAGTTTTACCAGTATTGCAGCAGTATTGTGCTGGAGAACCAGCGGATCAAATCTGAGAACGCTTTTCTTTCGTATGCTTTGGACCTTCATAGACCCAACAGGAAATATGAGCTGATTGCTGAGTGTACAGAGGAACCGGTCGCAAAGCTATGCAAGTTAGGGCACATGTCCCGAAGCGGATTCTATAAATGGAAGGCAGACCAGGAAAGGAAAAACGCCAGCAAAGAATATGACGATCTGCTGAACATCGTTCGAGAGATCTATGAGGCAAGCGGGGGCACGTACGGTTACCGTCGCATAGACAAGGCTCTAAGAAAGAAGGGCATCATCGTCAATCATAAGCGATTGCAGCGTATCCTTCGGGAGAACGATCTGCAATCCAAGCTGTATGTGGTCCGAAAAAACAGGTGGACAACTCACACCGAAAAGAAAGACTTGCTGCGCCAGCATTTTTATGCGGACAAGCCCAACGAGAAATGGGCGACTGACATTACGTTTTTCCGCATTTCTTCAAGACTATATCCTGTAATGTGTATCATGGATCTATATGACGGAAGTATCATTCGACACGAATTGCTCCCGTCTATGGCAGCTAGAAATGTCATTGATTGCGTGAATGCGACCATACTGGATCGTAACCCTGGAGAGGGGTTGATCCTGCATTCGGACCAAGGGAGCCAATTTAGAAGCTGGAAATATTCTTCCTTTTTGAAGAAACACGGTATTGTCCAAAGCATGTCTCGTGCTGGAAACTGCTACGACAACGCTCGGATCGAATCCTTCTTCGGTCACATGAAAGCAGAGCTTCCATTGATGTTCCCGTACTTTACTGTGGATGAGTTTCGAGAATCCCTTGGTCGCTACATCTTATTCTATAATAATGAACGAATCAATAATCGTTGACCGCATGAAATCAAAAATTGTGAATCCTTACAATACTACTGGAATTACTGGAGAGAAAGCATTCGAGTTCAAATAGAAGCATTATCATAGTAGATGTTGTAGAAAAGGATTTCTATTGCAACAGAAAGGACTGCATTTTATCTAAGTCAATTGAATTTATTCAGATAATGCGGTATACTAAAACATATATTTTTATTGCTACCTACTGGGCGAAATTTTCAAGGAATGTATGTTCCCCATTTAGGACAATTACGAATTAGGAGGGTGATAATGTATGACTGCTTCTGAAATATTAGAAATGCTAAAATATGGAGAACATATTCACCTTGAATGCAAAAAGGCTGAGCCGACATTGCCGAACTCCGTTTGGGAAACGTATTCTTCTTTTGCCAATACAGATGGCGGATTAATTCTGTTTGGAATTGAGGAGCATATAAAAGAAGCCGATTTCGACCGTCGTTTCACCTTTGTCCAGATTAAGAACCCTATGCAACGGATCAAGGATTTTTGGAACACTATAAACAGCGATAAGGTTAGCAGTAATATCCTTGTTGATGCAGATGTCGGAACGTGTGAGATAAATGATACAACTATCATTTGGATCAATGTGCCTCAGGCGAACTACAAGCAGCGTCCGGTATATATCAATGGTAATCCTATAAAGGGAACTTTTAAGCGAAACTATGAAGGGGACTACCATTGCACAGAAGACGAAGTTAAGTCTATGATGCGAGACGCTAGTGATTCAGGTAATGACGGCGGACTTCTGAATGGTTACACCATGGAAGATATTGATCTAAACGCGCTTCGCTCCTATCGAATTGAATTTGAACATCAGAATCCAGATCATGTATGGAATGGGGATGATGACCAAACCTTTCTAAAAAACTTGGAAGGTTATACTATTGATCGAATAACTGGGAAAGGCTGGCTGACGACTGCCGGTCTGTTGATGTTTGGTAAAGGACTCGCTGTTCGAGAACGCTTTGGAAACATCCGCATGGACTACATTGACGAAAGCAACCTGCTTCCGGGGAGTCGATGGAGTGACCGTTTGACCTATGACGGCATGTGGGAAAACAATCTTTATAACTTTATGCGTCAAGTGATGCCAAAGCTTGTCTCTGGACTACGGCGTCCATTTCGGCTGGAGGGAATGGTGCGAATCGACGACACACCAGTTCATAAAGCAATCCGTGAAGCCGTCGTTAATATGATCATCCATAGTGATTATATGATTACAGGTGTTTTGAAAATTGTTAAGACCGATAATGGGTTTATCTTCTCAAATCCCGGCGGGTTGCGGCTCCCGGTTCGAATGATATATGAGGGAGGCCATTCTGTTGCCAGAAATCCTCGTATACAAACATTTTTCCGAATGATTGGTGCTGGCGACAATATCGGTTCCGGTTTTCCGACAATCTTAAGCGCTTGGGGCGAAGAAAACTGGCGCAAACCTGATTTAAGTGAAGATACGGAACTGCATCAGGTTAATTTGAAGCTTTGGATGATCTCGCTTATGCCACAAGAATGCACAGAGCATCTTCAACGCCTTTTGGGTCAGGAGTATTCTCACTTAAGCCGCGAAGAACAAATCATTTTAGGAACGGCGTTCCTAGAAGGTACCGTAACAAATTCCCGAATGCAGTCTATGCTTGATTTACATAGCACTGAAATTGGGCGTATTCTGTCCTGGCTTGTCGACTCAAACATGCTGATTGCAAACAAGAAGGGACGTTGGACTAATTACCGTTTGAACGAGGACTATGAGATTCCGCCAGAACAAATTCGACTGATCGAACCGTCCTCAGTTGAACCGTCTTTTCGCAATGGCACGGATAAGATTATTTATGATTATATTCGCACAAACAGGTTCATTACAACACACCAGGTCCTTGAGATTACAAGAATCAAAACGTCCCAAGGCGCAAATGTGGCACTTGGCAGACTTATGAAAATGGGATTGATCGTAAAAATTCGCAAAGGACGCCAGTTCATTTACCAATTGACCAATTAGTTTATCAACTACACTTGGTGAAACAGTTGGTGGATCGTCTCTGCAGTTGGTGTATTGGGATAAGCATGCGATTATGGAGCACCGCAGTTGGTTTCTACGATAAGCGATAATAGGGTTGGTTAACTATGGATATTTTGGAAAAGAAATACTTATGCCGATTGTGCCAACGATATGTTTCCGAACAAGAAATAAGCGAAGAACACTACCCTGCGCGCAGCGTTGGCAACGAAGATATCGTAGCTGTTGATATAGAAAAGCTTATCGACTCCTTATTGTCTGAAGACACCTATAAAGAAATTGTTGTAGGTTTGCATAATGGACAATCAATAGAAGAGATAGCCGGTCAATATTTTGATGAAAAGTTTGGTCACTTTCCGAAGCTGACGGTTAAAGCCTTCAATGGCGTTTGTCGTATAAATCAGTCGACGGAGCTCCTCTGGGAACTTGAAGTAGGTACTTAGATTCGGCCAGTTCGCTCGCCAGGAGGCGGAAATCTTGGGGTACTTCCTATCCCAGCGCTCTGCAAACCGATCCAGAGCTTCTTCTGCGGCCGGCTCGTCTACCGCTGCATATACCTGCTTCAAATCGGTCATTAAAGCCTTTAGATCCTTGTAGGATACATATTTGCCGGAGTTCCGCAGTTGGTGAATAATACAGTTCTGGATATCGGTCTTGGGGAATATTGCCTCGATCGCATTGGAGAAACCGGTCAGGTTGTCCGTACAGGCAATGAAAATATCCTCCACGCCGCGATTGTGCAGGCTGTTCAGCACCGTCGTCCAGTATTTGGCGCTTTCGTTTTCGCCGACCCACATGCCCAGCACATCCTTCTTCCCGCTCAGGTCGATTCCAATGGCGATATAGACCGCTTTCTTGACGATCTGTCCTTCGCTGCGTACATGGTAGTGTATCGCGTCCATGAACATGACCGTGTACACGCTTTCCAATGGTCGCTGTTGCCATTCCTTCGCTTCCGGCAGGATTTTGTCCGTGATCCGGCTGACTGTGCTTTCCGAAACCTCGATTCCGTAGATATCCCGGATATGATCGCCTATATCCGCAGTCGTCATCCCCTTGGCGTACATGGAAATGATCTTTGCTTCCACGTCCTGGCTGATGCTGGTTTGATTCTTCCGCAAGATTACCGGATCGAACTCGCCTTTCCGATCCCGGGGGATCTGGATGGTTGTGTCTCCGAAGCTGGTTCTGAGCGTTTTGCTGCTGTGACCGTTCCGGCTGTCGTCTGTCGTTTTTTCATTTGTGTCGTAACGGTCATACCCCAGATGCTCGTCCAGCTCAGAATCCAGTCCGTTTTCCATGAATTCCGCTATGGTTTCCCGAAACAGCTGCTGGATGTCATCCATGCCGCTTACACCGGCCATCTCCAGCAACTCCCTTATCTTTTCCCGCCGAGCTGCTTCCTCCGGACTTCTGCGTCTTCCGTTTTTCTTTGCCATATATAGTGAACCTCCATTCCGATGCTCTTATTCTACACCGGTTTGGAGGTTTACACAAACTTTGGGACAATCTCCATGTATCGGCATTTTCTTAGATATTTAGGGATTTTTGAGACCCGTATTTCGATGCCTCCGACTCTGCAGGTCGCACGTTCGAACCGTGTCAGGCACGCCAAAGCAAAGGCCCCGTCCATCGGATGGGGTCTTTGCTTTACGCACGCGTGCGTGCGGGTTCGAACGTAGTACGCATACGAGGCGGCATGCCGCCTCGTTCCGGCATCGCTTCCTTGTTTAGCTTGCATTCAAAGCGATACCGTACCGTGTCAGGCACGCGCGTCCGAAGGACACACCTCTTTGCATCATCCCTGTCCGGCGTTTGCTTGTCAGAGCACGCCCTTCGAACGCCGTTCGCATCCATTCCAAAGCACGCCCCCCTTCTCCTCGCGTTGACGCCCGGGACGGAACGTGGTACACTACGAAAAAAACAGGAGGGTTTCTATGGACAAGGCCGAGTCTCTGAACATGATCGCCGCCATCAGCGACGCCTACGGGGCGCCGGGCTTCGAGGATGAGGTGCTGCAGGTGATCCGCCGCTTCGGGGCGGACCTGGGCGACTTCAAAGAGGACACCATGCGGAACCTCTATCTGGAACGCCGGGAGAACCGGGGCGCCGGTGTGCGCATCCAGCTGGACGCGCACATGGACGAGGTGGGCTTCATGGTCCAGGCCGTCCGCCCCAACGGCACGCTCCGCTTCGTGCCCCTGGGGGGCTGGACCCCCGCCAACATCCCCGCACATCGGGTGCGAGTGCAGACGGCGGACGGGACCTACATCCCCGGGATCGTGGCCAGCAAGCCGCCCCACTTCATGAGCGAGTCGGAGCGCAAGCAGGCTCCCGCCATCGAGGACATGAGCATCGACGTGGGCTCCTGCAGCCTGGCCGAGACCATGAACGTCTTCCATGTGCGCATAGGCGCGCCGGTGGTCCCGGACGTGCGCTTCTCCTACGAGGTGGCGCACGACCTCATGATCGGCAAGGCCTTCGACTGCCGGCTGGGCTGCGCAGCCATCCTGGAGACCCTGGGGCTTTTGTCCGGCCGGACCCTGGCCGCGGACGTGACCGCCGCCTTCTCCACCCAGGAGGAGATGGGCACCCGGGGCGCCACCGTCACCGCCAATGCGGTGAAGCCGGACCTGGCCATCGTGTTCGAGGGGTGCCCGGCGGACGACACCTTCTCCGAGGCCTATATGATCCAGACCGCCCTGGGCAAGGGGCCCATGCTCCGGCATCTGGACAAGCGGATGATCACCCACCCCCGGTTCCAGCGATTCGCACTGGACCTGGCGGCGGAGCTGGACATCCCGGTGCAGGAAAGCGTGCGCACGGGCGGCTCCACCAACGGCGCGCCCATCCACCTGAGCAACGCGGGCGTGCCCACCATCGTCGTGGGCATCCCCGTCCGCTACATCCACACCCACTACGGCATCGCCACCTACAGCGACGTCATGAACAGCGCCCGCCTGGCCGCCGCTATCTTGGAGCGGGTGGACGAACAGCTCCTGGCCTCCTTCTGAAACTGGCTTTTTACAGGCAAAAGCCCTGCCGTCGCGGCAGGGCTTTGACTTATGCTTTAGCTTTTTATGCCTCCCGATAGACCACGGCGCCGTCCACCATCGTCAGGTGCACCGTGGCGGCGATGTCCCTGAGGGGATCGCTGTTCCAGAGGACCAGGTCCGCGTCCTTCCCCGGCTCCAGGCTCCCCACCCGATCGGCGATGTCCGTGTACCGGGCGGGGTAGATGGTGATGGCCTTCCAGGCCTCCTCCTCCGGGAGCCCGTGGCGGACCGCCAGGCCCGCGCACAGGGATAGAGCCTCCAGGGAGATGACGGGGTCGTCGGTGATGATGGCGAAGGGGACGCCCGCCCGATGGAGGATGGCCGGGGTCTCGAACTTCTTATCCATCACCTCCATCTTGGTGGGGGTGCCGCCGGAGTTGGGGCCGACGAAGGCCGGGTACCCCTCCGCCGCCAGGATGTCCGCGATCTTGGCTCCCTCGGTGCAATGGTCCAGCGTCAGCCGAAGGTTGAACTCCTTGGCGATGCGGATGGCCGTGCAGATGTCGTCCGCCCGGTGGGCGTGGGCCTTCAGGGGGATCTCCCGTTTCAGGACGGGGATCATGGCCTCCAGCTTCATGTCGAAGGCGGGGGGCTTGTCCGAGGCCTTGGCCTCCATGTAGTTCCGGGTCTTGAAGAGGATCTCCCGGATCATACCGGCGATGGCCATGCGGGTGGCGGGGGTCTTCTTGGCCTCCGTGCCGTAGTTGCGCTTGGGGTTCTCGCCGAAGGCCACCTTCATGGCCACGGGGTTGCGGATGATCATGTCGTCCACCCGCCGCCCCACGAACTTCACCGCCATGGCCGTGCCGCCGATGACGTTGGCGCTGCCGGGGGTGGTGACGCCGCTGGTGACACCGCAGCGGATCGCCCGCTGGAGCTGCTCGTCGAAGGGGTTGAAGGAGTCCATGATCCTCAGGTGCGGCGTCAGGGGATCGGTGTTCTCGTTGTGGTCGCTGTGGGAGCCGATGGCCCGGGGCGTGTTGCCCGTGTGGCAGTGGGCGTCCACCAGGCCCGGGGTCAGGAGCCTGCCGCCGGCGTCCAGGGTCTCGACCCCCTCCGGCGCGTCCGCCGTGGGACCCACCGCCAGGATCTTGCCGGCGTCGATCAGGATCTGGCCCCCGGGGATATCCGGTCCCGACATGGGCTTGATGTATGCGTTTTGAATCAGCAGCATGGGTGACCTCCTTTCATTCGTACATGCCCTTGACCAGGACCCGCTGCCCCTCCATGAGCTTTCTGCCCCTGGCGATGACGGTGTCGATGGTGAGGTCCTCCCGAAGCAGCACCAGGTCTGCGTCGCTCCCCGCCTGGACCGTGCCCTTGCGGGGGTAGAGCAGCAAAGCTTCCGCCACGTTCTTGGTGATGCAGGGCAGGATGTCCTCCAGGGGGATGCCCATGCGGACCAGCTCCCGCACCGTGTTGAACAGGGAGGTCATCTTGCCCACGCCCATGCCGATCACGTGCTCGTGGGTGGCGTCCCACTTGGGCATGCTGCCGTTGGAGTCGGAGCTGATGGTGGTCAGGGACTTGTTCAGCTCCGGCCAGACCCGGCTCAGGACTTTGGGCAGGTTCACCCCCGCGGTGAAGTCCGCGTAGCCGCCCATCTGGGTGAAGGTGACGGCCTGGTCCGGATGCTTGGCCATGTGGGTGGGCCGGAAGTGCCAGATGGGGATGTCCGTGGTGCGCACGATGTCCAGCAGGGGCTCGATGCCCGCCTTGTCCACGCCCATGTGGATGTGGAGCACCCCGGGCTTGCCGCCCACCAGCCCGGCCATGCGGATGTCGGAGACCAGGCGGATCAGCTCCTCCCGGGTGGGATGGCTGCCCCGGTTGTCCGACAGGGCCAGCTTGCAGCCCAGGACCTCCTGGAGCATGACGATGTCCCGCATGACGGAGCCCGTCAGCGTGACGGGGGGATAGCAGTAGGCGCTGGTGAGGCAAAAGGCGGTGACGCCCTCGTTGTTCAGGGCCTTGGTCTTGGCCAGCAGCGCGTCCACGCTCCTCGTGATGCAGTCCGTGCCCAGCACGCCCACCAGGGTGGTGACGCCCGCCTCCACCACGTTGGAAAGCTGCAGCTCCGGGGTCCGGGAATGGAGCCCCTGCTCGCCGCCGCCGCCGATGGGGTGCACGTGCTGGTCCATGAAGCCGGGGACGGCGATCAGCTCGGAGCCGTCGATCACCTCCGTGCCCGGCAGGGGGCAGTCGATGTGATCCTCCACCAGGGCGACCTTGTCGTAGGAAAGCAGGACGTCCTTTTTGCCCAGGGGACGAGGATCGTACAACGTCACATTCTTCAGCAGGATCATGTTCATACTTCCTTTCTCAAGCACCGCAGTTCATTCTTCCAGATCGGGAGCGAGGCGCAGCATATCCTCCCCCCGGCACACGTACCGAAGGGGCGGGATGCCGGCGATGAGTCCGCCGCTGGGGGCGAGGACGGGCTGATCGTCCAGATAGGCGACCGCATCCCCTTGACGCACCACGTCCCCCGGGGCCGCCGCGGGACGAACCAGGCCGCCGTGATCCGCCCGGATCGGCTGGCGGCAGTCGAAATAGCGGATGGGGACGGGGGCGGGCTTCTCCCCGGCCAGGATGTTCAGGTTCCGAAGGTACCCCAGGACCTGCCGGGCGATGGCCTCGGCCGCGTCCTCATAGATCACGCCGCCGGGCTGGCCCCCGGGCAGCTCGATCAGGATGCCCTTCTGGCCCCGCTGCTCGCAGCTTTCGATGTACAGCTGGCCGCGGGTGCCCTTGGAGCTGACTACATGGGGGACGCCCAGCATCTTGCAGAGGGGTTTGGCGAAGGCGTATTTTTTAAAGTAGTGCATGGCGTAGGTGGTGCCATAGAGCCCGCAGCAGTGGAGGTCCAGCACGTAGTCGAACCCCTCCGTCTGCCGCCAGATCTCATAGGCCAGCCGCTGGGTATGGCTGCCGTCGGGGGCGCCGGGGAAGCTGCGGTTGAGATCGAGGCCGTCCTCCGGGGCCTTCCGCTCCCTGGCCCGGATGGCCGAAGGGTTGCACCTGGGAAGGATGCACACCTCTCCCAGGAGGGTCTCTTTCTGCAGCAGGGAATAGATCAGCTCCGCCGCGTAGATGGCCGTCTGCTCGTTGCCGTGGATGCCGGCGGTGATCACGATGGAGGGGCGTCCGGCGCCCAGACGATATTCCTGCAAAGGTCCCATCACGCCTTCCCTCCTTTCACCAGTTCTGTCCATTCCCTGATCTCCGCCTCGGTGCCGTACACCTGGTGCCCCTCTGCCACCGTATGGTAGGCGGGGGGGTTGACGTCGGTATACTGGTGGATGGAGGGATCGTAGTTGATCTTGACACGCCGCTTCTCGCTCAGGGGATCGGGCAGGGGGATGGCGGAGAGCAAGGCCCGGGTGTAGGGGTGGACGGGGTTGGCGAACAGCTCGTCCGAGGAGGCTGACTCCACCAGCTTGCCGTAGTACATGACGCCGATCCGGTCGCAGAAGTATTTGACCACGCTCAGGTTGTGGGCGATGAACAGGATGGTCAGGCCGAACTCGCTTTTCAGGGAATTGATCAGGTTGATGATCTGGGCCTGGACGGACACGTCCAGGGCGGAGACGGGCTCGTCGGCGATGATGAGCGTGGGGTCCACCGCCAGGGCCCGGGCGATGCCGATGCGCTGCCGCTGGCCGCCGGAAAACTCGTGGGGGTACCGGGTGGCATGCTCCGCCATGAGGCCCACGTGCTGGAGCATGTCCACGATCTTGGCGTGGCGCTCGGTCGCGTCCTTCATGCCCCGGCGCTTGAGCCCGTCGCCGATGATCTCCTCCACGGTCATGCGGGGGTTCAGAGAGGCGATGGGGTCCTGGAAGATCATGGCGATGTTCTCCGTGATGAACCGGCGGTCCGCCGCCTTCAGCTTCCCGGAGATCAGCTTGTCCTTGAAGTACACCTCGCCGCCGGTGGGCGTATAGAGGCGGATGATGGTCCGGCCCGTGGTGGTCTTGCCGCAGCCGGATTCGCCCACCAGGCCGTAGACCTCCCCCGGATAGATCTCGAAGGACACGTCGTCCACCGCCTTCACCACCCGCTTCCTGCCCCGTTTCTTGGTGGTGAAGTACATCTTCAGATGCCTGACCTCCAGCAGAGGCCGCCGCTCGGTCGTGCTATCCATGGATATCGTTCTCCTCCTTCATGCGCCGAATGCGGTTCTTCAGGATCTCGGGCATCTCCACCTTGGGCGCGTCGGGGTGCAGCAGCCAGGTGGCGGCGTAGTGGGTGTCGGTGATCCTGAAGTACGGGGGCTCCCGCTCGAAGTCCAGCTCCAGGGCCCACTGGTTC
Source organism: uncultured Eubacteriales bacterium (assembly GCA_902802805.1). Lineage (GTDB taxonomy): Bacteria > Bacillota > Clostridia > Christensenellales > CAG-138 > RUG472. Next base: position 8,718 of record CADCNE010000010.1, on the reverse strand, counting down.
CGGGCGGCGAAGGCGTCGCCCTTGGGGGGATGGAGCATGTTGGGCGGCGCGCCGGGGATGCTGAACAACGTCTCCTTGGTGTTCAGATCCGGCATGGCGGAGAGCAACGCCCAGGTGTAGGGATGGGCCGGCTCGTAGAACACCTCCTGGCTGGTGCCGTACTCCACGATCCGGCCGGCGTACATGACCGCCACGCGATCCGCCATGTTGGCCACCACGCCCAGATCGTGGGTGATGAAGATGATGGACAGGTCGTTCTTGGCCTTGATGTCGTTGATCAGGTCCAAAATCTTGCTTTGGATGGTCACGTCCAGGGCGGTGGTGGGCTCGTCGCAGATGAGGATCTCCGGGTTGGAGGCCAGAGCGATGGCGATGACCACCCGCTGCCGCATGCCGCCGGAGAACTGGAAGGGGTATTGATCGTAGCGGACGGCGGGGTCCGGGATGCCCACCGCCTCCATCAGCTCCAACGCCCGCTGCTTCGCCTTGTCGGGGCGCATGTGGTCGTGATAGATCAGGACCTCGGAGATCTGCTTGCCGATCTTCATGATGGGGTTCAGAGCGGACAGGGGGTCCTGGAACACCAGGGAGATCTGCTTGCCCCGCACGTCGTAGAAATCCTTCTCCTTGAATTGAACCAGGTCCTTCCCGTGGAAGAGGATCTTCCCCTCGTCGATGTGGCCGTTCTTGGGCAGGATGCCCAGGATAGCCTTGGTGGTCACCGTCTTGCCGGAGCCGCTCTCCCCCACGATGGCCAAGGTCTCCCCCTTGTGCAGCTCGAAGCTCACGTCCCGCACCGAGTAGACGGTGCCGGCGAAGGCGTTGAAGGAGACGCTCAGGTTTTCTACCGAAAGAATGGTTTCCATACACGCCCTCCTTTACGCGCCGCGCTGGGTGGGATCGAAGGCGTCCCTGAGACCGTTGGCCAGCATGTTGAAGGAGATCATCAAGATGGAGATGACCGCCGCCGGGAAGAAGACCTGGACGGGGAACTGCATCATGACCTGCTGGCCCTGGGAGAGGAGCACGCCGATGGAGCATTCCGGCGCCCGGATGCCGAGACCGATGTAGGCAAGGAAGGATTCCGTGAAGATGGCGCCGGGGATGGCGATCATGGCCCGGGTGATGATGGGGCCGATGGAGTTGGGCATGATATAGCGGAAGATCAGCGACCGGTCCGGCTCGCCCAGGGTCCTGGCGGCCAGGACGTATTCGCTGCCCTTGTAGCGGTAGAACTGGGAGCGGATCATCTTGGCGGTGCCGATCCAGTTCTGCACCACCAGGGCGAGCACGATGGACAACAGGCCTGTGCCGAAGAACAGGATGAACAGCGTGACCACCACCACCTCCGGGAAGGCGCCGACGATCTCGGCGATGCGCATCATGATCATGTCCGCCTTGCCCCCGTAATAGCCGGCGATGGCGCCGTAGATGAGGCCGATGGTGATGTTGCAGGCCACGGACAAAAAGGCGATCAACAGCGAAATGCGGGCGCCCCGCCACATGCGGGTCCACAGGTCCCGCCCCAGATAGTCGCTGCCCATCCAGAAGCAGAACTCGTCCCCCAGGCCCTTGTACATGTAGTAGTCTACCTTCACGTCGCAGACTTCGACGCCCTTGATGGTCTTGAAGTTCTTCTTGGCCAGGATGCAGCCCTCGGGATATTTGTCCGTGTTGTCCAGGGAGTCCACCCGCCGGTTCTGGAGCCAGCGGCCGCCGTTGAGGATGCCGAGCTTGGTCAGGGCGGGCACCTTGGCAGGCATGTTGATGAGGTCCGGGTTCTGCTCGTTGAAGCCGTGCTCGTTCATGCCGGGGCCGAAGATGGCGAACAGGAGCACGATGAGGATGCCCACGAGGGCCGCCATGGAGATGCGGCTCTTGCAGAAGCGGATGGCCGCGTCCTTGAAGAAGCCGATGGGCTTGTGCTCGAAGGCCGCGTCCCGGATCTCTTCGGTCCGCTGGACCTCGCGCAGCTTTTGGGTGGGCACGTCCCTGAATTCCGGCGCGTCATGCGAGAAAAACTTCATTGTTTTTTACCTCCCATTCGGATGCGGGGATCCACCACGCCGTAGGACATATCCACGATAAACGTGGTCACCAGCGAGATGATGGTGAAGAACATCAGCGCCCCCAAGGTGAGATAGTAGTCGGAGGAGTTGATGGATTTGACCAGGATGCCGCCCATGCCGGGGATGGCGAAGATGGTTTCAATCACCAAACTGCCGCCCATGATGTGGGTGAACATGGGGATGATGATGTTGCACAGGGGCAGCAGGGAATTGCGGATGCCGTGGCGCAGGGTGGCCCTGAGGGAGGTGAGGCCCTTGGTGCGGGCAAGGAGCATGAAGTCGGAGTTCAGCGTCTCCGCCAGCTCCGCCCGAAGATACCTGGTCACGCGGGCGATGGGCCCCAGGGACAGGGCCAGGATCGGCAGAAACAGGCTCCGGAATTTGGCGAAGCCCACGGCTGTGCTGTCAAAGATGATGGGGAAAGCCCCCAGCTTGAAGGCGATGAAATACTGCAGGAGCGTAGCAAACACGAACGACGGCACCGAAATGAACAGCACCACGAAGAAGGACACCAGGTAATCGTAGAAGGAGTTCTTCCGCACGGCGGCCACGATGCCGAAGGCGATGCCCAACGGCAGGGAGATGAGCAGGGAAAAGAAGTTGATATACAGCGTGATGGGGATCTTGGTCCTGAGGACGGTCCAGACCGGCACGTTGATGGCTACCTTCAAGGACACGCCCCAGTCCCAATCGGTGACGACGCCCTTGAGAAAGTACAGGTATTGCACCGGGATGGGCTTGTCCAGATGATACTTGGCCTCCCGGATGGCCTGCTGCTCGGCGGACATGTCCACGTCGTCGTCATAGAGCCCTCCGGGCATCAGGCGTATCACCATGAAGCCAATGGTCATGATGATGAACAGCGTCAGCACCATGGCCAACAAGCGCTGCAGCGTATACTTTAACATGAAAGATCGTTCTCCTTCGGATCGGGTGGATCAGAATTGGGCGAAAAGGGAGCTGCAGCAGCCCCTTGCTCGAGGCTGCAGCAGCGATGATCTGTTGTTTAGTTGCCTTCGGTGATGCTGCTGTACATGTAGCCGCGGCCATAGCCGGGCACGTAGTGGTCGAAGGGCAGGTTCACCCGCTCGCTGACCAGCGAGAAGGAGGGCACCTCGTAGAGGGGCACCACGAACACGTCGTCCAGGGCGATCTTCTCCATCTGGAAGACCAGATCCAACCGGTAGGCCAGATCCTCCTTGGCCTTGCGGGCGTTGTTGGCCTCCTCCCACAGGGCGTCATAGGTGTCGTCGAAGATGGGGTCGGTCCGGTTGGAATACCAGGCGCAGTACACCTTCATGGCGTTCCAGGGCGCCAGGGAACTGGTGTCCCAGCTGCCGATGCTGAAGTCGAAGCAGTTGAGCACGCCCTTCTGCCACTGTTTGCGCTGGGTCTTGGCCAGGTTCTTCTCCATGGGGTTCAGCTTGATGGAGAAGCCGTCGCCGAAGATCTTGGGCAGGGACTGCTCCAGATACTCGGCGGTGGTGCGGTAGTTGGCGGAGGACTCGTTGTAGATGATCTCCAGGGCGACCTCGGTGAGGCCCACCTCGGCCATGGCCTTGTCGTAATACTCCTTGGCCAGGACCGGGTCATAGCCGCAGTTCTCGCTGAGATATTCCTGCGCGCCGGCCAGATCCCGGTACTTTTCGCCGGTCTCCACGTTGCCCAGCACCTTCTGGCCCAGGATGTAGTTGGCGGGGATGCCTTTGACCATCTTGGCGATGGTGATGCGGTCCACGCCGTAGAACATGGCCTTGCGGAAGTTCAGGTTCCCCAGCAGGCCGTTGTGGTCCGGGTTGAGCCGGTTGATGGAGATGGTGTTCACGGTGGAGGCGGGGGCTTCGAGGATGCGGGGGTCGTCCTCATACTGCTCCTTGGCGGCGGCGCTCAGGCTCACCTGATCGAGTTCGCCGTTGAGGAACAGCTCGAGGGCGGTGTTGGCGTCCTTCACGACGACCATGTTATAGGCTTCGATCTTGATGAGATCGGGGAACACGTAGTTCTCGTTCCGCTTCATGGTGTAGGAGACGCCGGGCTGGAAGTCGGTCAGGATGAACGCGCCGCAGCTCATCCACTTGTCCAGGGACGTGCCGTAGGAGCAGGAGGTCCTATCCTCGCTCATGCAGGCCTCGTACAGCTTCTCGTTGACGATGGTGGCCCACTTGCGGCCCAGCTGCCGGATCACGTCGATCTGCTCGGCATAGGTCTCGCAGATGATCTTTACGGTGTACTCGTCCACCTCCTGGATGCCCACCTCGCTGAAGTCCACCGCTTCGCCGCTGGACGCCTGGGACATGTACTTCTCCGCGTTGACGATGGTGATGTAGTCAGCCGCCACGCTGGCGCCGCGGCTGGTCAACAGCTTCGGATCCAGGGCCATCTTCATGGAGTACACGAAGTCGTGGGCCGTGATCTTGTCGCCGTTCTCCCAGGTGAGGCCCTGACGGATGGGGATGATCCACTCCGTCTGTTCGTCGTTCTGGGGGATGGGCAGTTCCGCGGCCAGCTCCGGCACGTAGTGGGAGGTGCTGCCGTCCTCGGTGGGAACTTCGGCGTAGGGTTTGAGCAGGGTGCCCTTGATCAGATCCTCCGCGTCGGAGTCCGTGTTCTCATGGGGGTTCAGGTTGGTGATCTCGGCCGTGGTGTACATGTGCAGGGTGCCGTAGGGCTTGGTCTCTTCGCCTGACGCATAGGCGCCGAAACAGGTCAGCGCGAACACGAGGGCGATCAGGAGCGATACTACTCTTCTTTTCATGGTCTTGTCCTTTCTGTTTTATTTTCCTGGAAAAGCCTGTGGGCTTTTACATTCCAAATGAATTGACAATGGCGCGTCCCCGTCTATATAATGAAGCAGAAACGAGGTGGCGTATGGATCGGCTGAAAAACAATTCTCTCCTGCTTCCCGTGGGGGCGGCGCTGCTCCTGGGCTTCATTGGGGCGGCCATCAAGGCGGCTTCTCCCCTCCATCGGCTGGCCAACGGCCTGTTCTTCGGGGGCGGGGCGGCGCTGCTCGTCGGCCTCGTGCGCCTGGTCCGGCGGCTGGGAACGGGGGACGTCTTCGCCTTCTCCCACCTGCGGGTGAGCCAGTCCATTCGCCGGGACACCCTGCGCCGCTCCGGCAAGGAGGTGTCGGAGGAGGATATCCCCTCCGGCCAGCAGGTCGACAACTACTACGACTATCTGCAGCAGAAGTCGCCCGGTCGGCCCTGGGCACCGGCGCTGGCGCTGGGATTAGCCCTGATGGGCCTCTCCTTCCTGTGCGCATGGGCGGGATAGAGCCCTTCCGGTTATCAACAGCATACCATTCTTGCCCGGTAAAGTAAAGTGTTTATTATAATTTTTTAGATTTTTGATTGCTATCGCTCCATAAAGTGGGAACCAGGGGGTGCGCACATGAACGTGATCGAAACGATCCAGACCCAATATCCCTCCATGAGCAAGGTGCAGCAGCGGATCAGCGACTATATCCTCGCCAATCCCGAAAGCGCCTGCTTTCAATCCCTGAAGGAGTTCAGCCTGTCCGTGAACGCCTCCCAGGTCTCCGTGCTTCGGTTCGTGCGGTGCCTGGGGTTCAGTAGCTACGTGGAGCTCAAGAAGGGGCTGCAGTCCTTCATCCGCCGCCGGGTCTCCCCCGGGGAGGAGCTTTCCAAGGCCCTCCAGAGCCAGGAGAACACCCGGGAGAGCATGGTGGAGCAGGTGCTGCAGATGGACCTGGACAACATCCAAAAGACGTTCCAGGCCCTGGACATGGAGGACCTGGACCGGGTCGCCGACATCCTGAAGCATTGCACCACGGTCCACCTGGCGGCCCAGGGCGGTTCCCGGTCCCTGCTGCCGTTCCTGTTCATCCGGCTCAACTCCATCGGCATCCACGTGCAGTATTTCGACGTGGAAAGCTCCATTTTCCCCACCAATCTGAACGCCAACATCCGGCCCACGGACGCGGTCATCATCGTCTCCTTCCCCAAGCACAACCGGCAGATCATCTTCCTGGCGGAGCAGCTGGAGAAACGGGGCATCCCCATCGTGTGCATCACGGATCGGCGGGTCTCCGAGGTGGCCAATCACGCCACCGTGTCCCTGCCCTGCGTGGCGGACACGCCCCTCTACTACAACTCCTACGCCGCCGCCATGGTGGTGGCCAACGTCCTGGTCTCCCTGCTGGCCATCGAGTCCAAGGAGAAGGCCAGCGAGTTTCTTCGGGAGATGGACGAGCTCAAGCATCAGTACAAGGCCTTCAACATCAGCCGGGACAACCGGCGAAACCGCCCGAAGAGCTGAGGACGTCGGGACGGTTCCCCTGCGTTGACAGCGGCGGGGAACGGTGATATACTCATTTCGTTGCGAATGCAACTATTTTTCGGGGGGAGCGCATAGGTCCATGCAGCGATTTTTGAAGAACAACGGTATCCTGGCCCGGTGCTCGGACATGTACCGGGACGAGCAGCTGCGGCCCCTGGGGCTGAACAGCCGCCAGAGCGTGTTGCTGCTGCAGATCTGCAACGCTCCCGGCATCACCCAGGACGCCCTGTCCAAGGCCATTTGCGTCAACAAGAGCAACATCACCCGCCAGATGGCCCTGCTGGAGGAGGCCGGGCTCGTGATCCGGGAGCCCCACGAGGCGGACCGGCGGCAGATCCGGGTGTTCCCCACCGAACGGGCCCTGCAGCTGTTGCCCGAGATTCGCCGGGTCTTTCGCGTCTGGCGCAATTATCTGGAGGAGGAGCTGACCGAGGAGGAGCTGGCCGTGTTCTGCGACATCATGCAGCGGGTCACCCAGCGGGCAGCGGCCCGATGCGGCCGGATCGTCATGGAGGAGGAAGCATGAAGCGGGTCCTTTCCTTCCTCCGTCCCCAGGCGGGGCGGACCGTGCTGCAGATCGGGATCAAGTTCACCGCCACCATTTTGGAGCTGATCCTGCCCTGGATCTTGGAGCATATCATCGACGAGGTGGCGCCCACGGGGGATAAGCGGCAGCTGCTGCTGTGGGGCTCGCTGATGGTCCTCTGCGCCCTGTCCGTGTTCCTGGGGGCCATGGTGGCCAATCGGATGGCGGCGAAGATCGCGGCCAACTTCACCCGATCCTTGCGCCACGTGCTGTTCGCCAGGGTGACCGCCCTCTCCTGCGAGCAGGCGGACCGGTTCACGGTGCCCTCCCTCATCTCCCGCCTCTCCTCCGACACCTATCGCGTGAACGACATGGTGGATCGGATGCTGCGGCTGGGCATCCGGGCCCCCATCCTCCTCGTCGGCGGCATGCTGGTGAGCGCCCTCATGGAGCCGGTCCTGGCCCTGATCCTCATCAGCGCCGTCCCCCTGGTCGGCGGCATGTTTCTGCTGATCTCCCGCCGAAGCATCCCCCTGTACGGCAAGGCGCAGCAGGCCGGGGAGGAGCTGGTGCGGCGCATCCAGGAGAACATGACCGGGGTGCGGATCATCAAGGCCCTGTCCCGCACGGAGGACGAGAAGGAGCGCTTCGCGAAGGCTAACGGGAACGCTGTCAAGGCGGACCGTCTGGCCGAGACCACCATGGCCGTGGCCAATCCTGCCATGAGCGTGCTGCTCAATATGGGCATGGCGGCGGTCATCGTCATAGGCGCGTACCGGGTGGACCGGCGTCTGACGGAGCCAGGCAAGATCGTGGCCTTTTTGAACTATTTCATCATCCTGCAGAACGGCCTTTTGGGCATCACCCGCATCTTCACCATCTGCGCCCGCGGCGTGGCCAGCGGCAAACGGCTGGGGGAGATCCTGGACGCGCCGGAGCGGGAGACGCCCCCTGCGCCGGAGCTGCCCGCGCCGGAGGGGCACGTGGTCTTTTCCCACGTGACCTTCTCCTACAACAAGGTGAAGCCCAATCTGTCGGACCTGTCCTTCGCCCTGGGGCGGGGCCAGACCCTGGGCGTCATCGGCCCCACAGGCAGCGGCAAGAGCACCCTGCTGCAGCTGCTGCTGCGGTTCTATGAGCCCGACGAGGGCTATATCTGGCTGGACGGGCAGCCTCTTTCCCAGATGTCCGAGCAGGACATCCACCGCCGCTTCGGGGTGGTCTTTCAGAACGACTTTCTGTTCGCGGATTCCATCCGGGAGAACCTGGACTTCGGGCGCCTCATCCAGGACGAGGACCGCGAACTAGCCATCGACACGGCCCAGGCGGGCTTTCTGCGGGACATATCCCCGGACCAGCAGGCGGACCTGTCGGAGCGGGGCATGAACCTGTCCGGCGGGCAGCGCCAGCGGCTGCTCATCGCCCGGGCTCTGGCGGCGAAGCCGGAGATATTGCTGCTGGACGACTGCTCCAGCGCCCTGGACTACCGCACGGACGCCCAATTGCGCCGGGACCTGCGGCAGGCCTATTCTGATTGCACCAAGATCATCGTGGCCCAGCGGATCAGCGCCATCCGCCATGCGGACCTCATCCTGGTGCTGGAGGAGGGCAAAACGGTGGGCCTGGGCACCCATGAGGAGCTGCTGAGCTCCTGTCCCCTGTATCGGGACCTCTATGAAATGCAGGCGGGGGAGGCGGCGGCATGAGCGGCAAAGGGGAACAAAAGGCCATTTCCTTCCGTCACGCCGTGAACCGGGGCGCCTTCGAACGCCCCGTCCAGCCCACGGGACAGGTGCTGCGGCGTCTGTGGACGTATATGTC
>CADCNE010000009.1 GCA_902802805.1 uncultured Eubacteriales bacterium | reverse complement strand
CGGCCCTCGCCATCGCGGCCCACGAGATCGGCCACGTGCTCCAGTACCAGGAGAACTACGCGCCCATCAAGTGGCGCACGGCCATCCTGCCCACGGCCAACCTGGGCGCGACCCTGGGGCCCTACATGATCCTGATCGGCCTCTTCATGAACCTCTACCCCCTGGCGGTCATCGGCCTCGCCCTCTACGGGGCCATGTTCCTGTTCCAGGTGGTGACGTTGCCCGTGGAGCTGAACGCCAGCCGCCGGGGGCTGGAGCTCCTCGATCGCGGCGGGTACATCGACTACTCCAACCGCTCCGACGCCCAGAAGGTCCTCTCCGCCGCCGCCTGGACCTACATCCTGGCCGCCCTCGGCTCCCTGCTCTCCTTCCTCCGGTTCTTCATGCTGGTGAACGGGAACAGAAGGAGGAATTAAGGGGGTTTTCTCCGTCCTTTCTTCTCTTCATGAGAAGAGAAAAAAGGACCAAAAAAGAGAAGCAGAGGGGATAAAAACCATCTTATATAAAAAAGCAGCCCTGCGGGGCTGCTTTTCGTATGCTGTGAAGCTTATTCCGCGATCTCCAGCGCCACCTGGATCATATCGTGGAAGGCGTTCTGCCGCTGCTCGGGGGTGGTGGCTTCGCCGCCGGCGATCAGGTCCGAGATGGTGCAGATGCACAGGGCCTTCTTGCCCGCCCGGGCCGCGTTCATGTAGAGGGCCGCAGACTCCATCTCCGCCGCCAGCACGCCCATCTTCACCCAGGCGGTCTGGTCCACGGCGTCGCAGTAGAAGTTGTCGGAGGCCAGCAGGTTCCCCACCTTGTAGCGGAGGCCCCGCTTTTCGCACTCGTCCACGGCCTTGCGGCAGAGGCCGAAGTCCGCGATGGCGGAGTAGGTGCCGGGCAGGGCGTACTGGCTCACGAAGGAGCTGTTGTAGCAGGCGCCCTGGCCGATGACGATGTCGAAGAGCTTGAGATCGGGATTCATGCCGCCGGCGGAGCCCACGCGGATGATGCTCTCCACGCCGAAGAAGTTGAACAGCTCATGGGAGTAGATGCCGATGGCGGGCATGCCCATGCCGCTGGCCATGACGGACACCCGCTTGCCCTTGTAGTAGCCGGTGTAGCCCTGGACGCCCCGGATGTTGTTGACCAGCTCCGCGTCGGTGAGGTAGGTCTCCGCGATCATCTTGGAGCGCAGGGGGTCGCCGGGCATCAGCACGGTCTTGCCGAAATCCTCCGGCGCGCAGCCGATATGGGGCGTGAGATTCAGTGTCTTCATGGCGTGTGTTCCTCCCGATATGTTTTCTGATATTGTATCACAGGCCGTGGCCCTTTGACAACTGATTATTGGCCTTTCTTCCGGGTCATCCGCTCCTCCACGGCGAACCCCAGCCGCTCCCATTGGAAGCGTTTAGCAAGCTGCAGGGGGATCTCCGACACGAGGACGCCGGCGGGGATGTCCACGATGAGGTGCTGCTTCACCAGCAATATGGAGGCGCACACCAGCAGCAAAAAGACGAAATTGAACCGCCGATACCAGAGGGGGATGCCCTCCGTGTCCCATAGGGCCCGCCAGCAGTAGTAGCTGCACACCACGTGCAGGGACGGGCACAGGTTGTTGGGCTGGTCCACGAAATAGATGAACCGGGTGAGCCAGGAGAAGAAGTCCGTGCCCGGCACCTCCGGCCGCTTCAGCTCCGCCGGCAACAGCAGGAAGCAGGCCAGCGTGATCACCAGGGTGCACAGATACGCCGCCGAGTTCCTATACACGTGCTCCCTGCGCTGCCGGAAGAGCAGGAAGAAGGTGATGGCCCAGGAGGCGAAAGACAGCACGTAGATGGTGATCCATTCGGGGCGGAAGGGGATGCGGCCGTCGAGAGGGATGCTGAGGTCCAGCTTGTCCATGTACTGGAGGGGGATGCGGGTGGCGCAGAATACGATAGCCTGGCATGCCGCCAAGATCAGGAAGCATGCCCAGCCGTACCCCGGCACCAAGCCCACGATTCGGTTGATACACCCTTTTTTCATGCGATTTCTCTCTCTCAGGTCTCGTATTGTATCACATCGCGGCTTTGGATTCAATAAGCGAAACGTGAAGAAATGATGGCGGAATGGGGGCTTCTTTTTCTCCCCCGCTTGTGATAGAATAAGCACAACAAATCTATGGGAGGTCATCATGCGCGACATCATCGAAAAAAGCTTTGAAAACCAGGTGAAGGACCTGCAGGAACTCATCCGCATCCCCTCCGTGTCCCGGGGCGAACCCAAGGAGGGCATGCCCTACGGGGAGAACGTGTATAACGCCCTTCGGAAGGCCCAGGAGATCGCGAAAAAGCTGGGCTTTGAGAACGTGTGGGACGTGGAAGCCCGCTGCGGCGTGGTGGAGTACGGCGAAGGGGACGAGCTGGTGGCGGTGATGGCCCACCTGGACGTGGTCCCGGAGGGCACGGGCTGGACCTATCCCCCCTACGGGGCCGAGATCCACGACGGGGCCATGTACGGCCGGGGCACGGCGGACGACAAGGGCGCCGCGGTGTCCGCCCTCTACGCCCTGTACGCCCTGAAGGAGAGCGGGGCGAAGATGAAGCGCCGGGTCCGCATCCTGCTGGGCTGCGACGAGGAGCGGGGCTCCACCGGCATGGAGCGGTATCGGGAGGTGGAGGGCGAGCCCACCATGGCCTTCACCCCGGACGCCAGCTACCCCGTGGTCAATTCCGAAATGAACATCTCCCACATGGTCTTCAAAAAGGCGTACCCCACCGCTGTCCGAGCCAAGGTGGGCACGGCCATGAACGTGATCCCCGGCGAGGCCGCCAGCGAGGTCCCCGCCCTGGCGTATAAAGGCAAGGAGGGCCACGCCTCCATGCCGGACCACGCGGACAACGCTTTGATGAAGCTCCTGCGCGGTCTCTCCGAGGCGGACCTGCCCGCCGAGGACAAAAAGACCTTCGCCGGCCTCGTGCCCCTGTTCTGCGGCGTGAACCACGGCGAGGGCCTGGGCGTGGACTTCACCGACGCCTCCGGGCGGCTGACCCTGGCCGTCACCCGGCTCATCGCCGACGAAACCGGCGTCACCGTGGGCTTCGACTGCCGCTACCCCGCCTCCATGACCTTTGAGCAGCTGACCGGGCCCATCGATGAGCGCATGGGGGCCCTGGGCTTTGTTGTCCAGGACCGGTCCAACTCCCTGGGCCACTACATCGCCCCCGACACGGAGCTGGTGAGCACCCTCATGGACGTGTACGGGGAGCTCTCCGGGGACCGGGACGCGAAGCCCCTCTCCATCGGCGGCGGCACCTACGCCCGGAAGTTCAAGAACGCCGTGGCCATCGGCGTCACCCGGCCCGACCGGCCCGACCTCTGCCACATCGCCAACGAGAACATCCTCCTCTCCGAGATGCTCTTCAACACCCGCTATATGGCCGAGTGCCTCCGGCGCCTGGCGGCGGAATAAGGCGGGCCTGCCTATGAAGCGCCTCCTGCTGCTGGTCCTGGCCCTGGCGCTCCTCGTGACGCCCCTCTCCGCCCTGGCAGAGGAGGGCGACCCCGTCCCCCAGCTGCTGGTGGACATGTACATGGCCGCCGAGACGCCCTCCGCCCAGACCGTCGGCCGCCTGGAACAGGATATGGCGGCGGTGGACGACCCCCTGATCCTGACCGTGGCTCAACGCTGGCGGCAGCTCTACGTGGACCCCGCCTATACGCCGCTGCTGTACGGGCGGGACGACCCGAAGACCATCCCCGTCCACGGCCGGCACGCCTTCGTGGTGCTGGGCTTTGAGCTGGTGAACGGGGAGATGACCGACGAGCTCAGGAGCCGCTGCGACGCCGCCGCGGCCGCGGCCATGGCCTTCCCCGAATCTCTGGTGATCTGCACCGGCGGCGCCACGGGGGAGAACAACCCTGACGGCCACACCGAGGCCGGCCTCATGAAGGCGTACCTGACGGACGCGTGGGGCCTGGACCCTGACCGCATCCTCACGGAGGAGGAGGCCATGGACACCGCCCAGAACGCCAGCAACGTCATGGCCATGCTGCAGGCGGCCCAGGTGCAGACCCTTACCGTCATCACCTCCCACTACCATCAGCGGCGGGGCCAGGTCCTCTACGCCGCCATGGCCGCCCGCTACGGGGCGGAGCAGGGGTACGAGGTGGAGGTGCTGGACGGCTACTCCTATCTCGCCCCTCAGGACCCGGGGCCGGACTATATGATCGCCATGTACCAGCTCCTCGACATCCTGCACCTTCCCGAAGAACAGCGGGACGAATACTACCACCTGATGTACGGCGACTGAGGCCTTCCCGGGCCCCAGGCGCATCCGCGGCGCAGTCCCTCCCCAGGGCTGCGCCGCTTTTTGTTGTGCAATGAATATGAACGAATTATCGTAAGCCAAGGCCCTCCCCCTGCGGTACAATGGAGCCGGAGGATGAGGATATGACGTATTTGAAGGTGTTCACGGATTTTCGGGAGCTGATGGAGCCCCTGGACCACGCGGAGAAGGGCCGCCTGTTCGAGGCCATGCTGAGCTACGCCATGGACGGCACCGAGGTGGCGTTGGAGGGGAACGAGCGCTTCGTGTGGCCCGTGGCCCGGCGGACCATCGACCGGGAGGCAGCAGCCTACGAGAGCAAGGTGGAGGCCAACCGGGAGAGAGCGCGCAAAGGTGCCGAAGCCCGGTGGAGCAAGGGGACGGATGCTTCAAGCATGCCTAAGGATAGCACAAGCATGGCCAAGCATAGCGAAAATGCCCAAGAACAAGATCAAGAACAATATCAGGAACAAAAGAAAGATCAAGATCAGGAGCAGGAGTATGTGTATGAACAGGCCGCGCCGGCGGGCACACACATACCGGAGCGGGAGGAAATAGAGAGCTACTGTCGGGAACGAGGGAACGGCATCGACCCGGACTACTTCTACGACTATTACGCCGCCACCGGCTGGCAGGTGGGCCAGCACCCCATCCGGGATTGGCAGGCCCTGGTCCGGGCCTGGGAGAAGCGGGACGCCCAGAAGAGCGCCGGCCCGGGGCCCATCGCGGACACGGTGCAGAGCGTTTTGGACATGGCCCAAAGAAAGCGCCGGGACCGGCAGCGAAACACGCTGCTGAACTACGACGAGAAGCCCTCTCATGCCAGGATAGAGGAAATCTCCCTGGACCTCAACGAACTGTAACCCCCTGGGACAGCCTGGCAGGCCGCGGGAAAATTCATGCTAATGTTGCAAGTTTCCCGCAGTTTGTTTACGGGCCGTTAACACAAAAAGCCCCTTGTTTCGCTACAATAGTTCTTAAGAAAAGGGGAGGCAGACCATGGAGAAGCAGCCACAGCAAAAGAAGGGACGGAACAAGACCACCGCGGTGCTGGTCTGGCTCCTGTCTATTTTGGTGCTGGGCCTGATCCTGGCCGGGGGGCTGTACGTCCGGGAGTATCTGCACGACTCCTTCCTGGCCGTGGCGGTGGAGCAGCCGGACCTCAACCGCAACGAGCACGTGGTCCGGGTGACGCCCACGCCGCCCATCCAGGATCGGACCGCCGCGCCGGTCACAGCGACCCCCGCGCCCACGGCCCTGCCCTCGCCCACGCCTTCGCCGGTGCCCACGGCGGTGCCCACGCCCACGCCCACCCTGAACCCCCTGAACGGGGACGTGATCGGCACGGGCATGCGTTCGCCCATCGTGCTGGACATCCAGATCCGGCTGATGACGCTCGAATACCTTGAATTCGAGCAGCCGGAGGACCTGTACGGCGCAGGCGTCGCCAACGCCGTCTCCGTCTTCCAGCGGCGCAACGGTCTGCCCGTGACGGGCCTCTGCGACAAGGACACCTTTTTGAAGCTGAAGGCCGAGGACGCCGCCCTCTACGCCGTGCTCCCCGGAGACGAGGGCATGGAGGTGGAGAGCATCCAGGAGCGGCTCATCGAGCTGGGGTATCTGACGATCCCGGCGGACGGCTATTTCGGGGAGGAGACCGCCCAGGCCGTGGCCCGGTTCCGGACCCTCAACCGGCTGGGGGACGGCACTTCCGTGGACTCCGCCATCCTGGAGACCCTCTTCGGGGACGAGCCCGTGGCCAACTACATGCGCATCGGGGACAAGTCCGATCAGATCCTCTTCTGGCAGCAGCGGCTGCTGAAGCTGGGGTATCTGGTGATACAGCCTGACGGGGTCTACGGCAAGCTCACGGCCCTGGCCGTCTCCCGCTTTCAGGAAGACAACGGCCTGGTGGCCGACGGGAACCTGAGCCTCGGCACCATCGAGATGCTCAACGAGGAGGACGTGTCCGCCCACGCCTTCACCCTGGGAGCCCGCGGCAAGGACGTGACCGCCCTGCAGCGGCTGCTGTATAAATACGGCTATCTGACGTTTGACCAGGTCTCGGGCAACTATCGGGAGCCCACCGTCAAGGCGGTGGAGGAGTTCCAGCGCCGCAACGGCCTCGCCGTGGACGGCCAAATGGGATCGGAGACCATCCGAAAGCTCCTGTCCGACTCGGTGGTCCCCGCCCCCACGCCCACGCCCTCGCCCACGCCCAAACCCACGCCCAAGCCGACGCCCAAGCCTACGGCGAAACCCACGGCGAAGGCCACCGCCAAGGCTACGGCGAAAGCTACCGCCAAGACCACAGCGAAGGCTACCGCGAAGGCCACCGCCAAAGCCACGGCCAAGGCCACGTCGAAGACCAAGTCCACGGCCAAGGCGACGGCCAAAGCGACGCCCAAGCCCACGGAGGCGCCGGAAACCTACACGCCCGTGCCCCAGGAGACAGATTGGGTGCCCAATCCCGACATCATCTACGTGGAGACCACCCCCGAGTCCATCCCCCAGGACACCCCTGCGCCGGCGGAAAACACGCCCGAACCCGAGCCTGAGGCCACGGCGGAGCCCACGGCCACGCCCCAGGCATCGAAGCCCGTGGGCAACTACGGCAGCGGCATCGAGGGTATGATCGCCGCGGCGGAGAGCCGGGTGGGCTGCCCCTACGTGCGGGGCGCCAAGGGGCCCGACAGCTTCGACTGCTCCGGCTTCGTCTACTGGTGTTTGAAGCAGGCGGGGGCCAACCCCAGCTACATGACCAGCGTCCGCTGGCGCACCTGCTCCAAGTACACCCGGATCGAGGGCATGAGCGACCTCAAGCGGGGCGACATCCTGGTGTTCTCCGGCAGCAGCGACTCCACGGGCCACGTGGGCATCTACATGGGCGGCGGCCGCATGATCGACGCCAGCAGCTCCGCCGGCTGCGTGGTCATCCGTTCCAGCGTGTCCACCAACTACTGGACCGAGCACTTCCTGATGGCGTACAGGATCTGGGGCTGACGCCTCTGGCGAATCATCTTCGACATGAAATACAGGAGCGGAGGGAAACCCCTCCGCTCCTGCGTTATGGTACGTATTTACACTTCCGCGTTCCGCTTCCAGACGATGCAGGCGATACCGGCGAGCACCGCCGCTATGACCACCAGGCAGCCCTCCACCGCGACGACGGGAAGGCGGGCGGCCAGGATCACCGTGAGGCCGTCCAGGATGGCGTGCAGGAGGATCGCCAGGGGGAAGAGCCAGCCCTTCCCGGGCTTCTTGGCGGCGAACCACACCAGCACGGAGAGGGAGATGTGGGTGACGAGGGCCGCGCACCGCTCCACCACGGCCAGAAGGTAGGTGGTGGGCGGGGTGCCGGTCAGGGTGCCGAAGACGGCCTCGATCTCGGCCAGCATGTCCCCGGAGAGCCCCGCGGTCAGCTTGTCCGCCAGGCCCGCGTTGATCATCACGGACATGATGAGGTTGCTGGCGTAGGCGAAGCCCAGCATCAGGATGCACTCGATGCCGCCGTGGCCCGCCCCGTACATGAGGGCGTTCCTATCGTTGTCCAGCCTGCTTTTCAGCACGGTCTTGAAGGCCAGGAACCGGCCCGTTTCTTCAAACAGGCCCGCCATAAGCCCGCCGTAGAGGGCGTAGAGCAGGGTGTTCCCCATGATCTTCTCCCCCACGGGCAGGCCCTTGAGCACGATGTTGTGGACCAGGGCCTCCAATATGAGGGCGAAGACGACGAACACGGCGCAGCCGATGAAGAAGGGCAGCACCTGGGCGCCCCGCTTCTTATAATGGAACAGGAGCACGAAGGGCGCCCCGAAGGCGAACACCATGGCCGCGGCCATGAGCGCCATGGACAGGGCCGGCACGCTCACAGCCGCACCGTTCCTTCCTTAGCGGGGCCCACGATCTTCACCGCCGTGCCGTAGGCCAGCACCTCGGCGGCCCCCTGCATGACCTGGGCGGACCCGTAGCGGATGCCCACGATGGCGTCGGCGTCCAGGGTCTTGGCTTCGTCCACCATGCGCTTCACGGCGATCTGCCGGGCCTCGTTGAGCATCTCCGTGTAGGCCGCGATCTCGCCGCCCACCAGGGTCTTGAGGCCCGCCATAAAGTCCTTGCCGAAGTGCTTGGTCTGCACCACGGCTCCCTTCACCATGCCCAGGGCCTCGATCTGCTGGCCCGGAATGTTGTCAATACTGAGCAGCTTCATCTTCTTCTCCTCCTTTGATCTCCTTGATGCGTTGAATGAGCACCGCTACGATGCAGATGATAACGATCACGGGCACGCCCGCGATCAGAAGCAGTATCCCGATGGGCAGGGGCGACTGCCCGTTGGCCCACAGTATCCCGAACACCACGGGCAGCAGCAGGGCGATGACGATGGCCGCCCCCAGCACGGCCCCCGAGGTCTTCTTCCGGTGCACGTCCTTCTTCGACACGTCCATAAAATTCTGTCCCTCCTTTTCGAGGCGCTCGATCTTGTCGAGGCACCCCTCCGCGTCCAATCCCTCCAGGGTGAGGCCGGGGCGGCTCAAAAGCTCCCGGGTCATGCCCTCCATGGCGGAGAGGCTTTCCCGCTGCCGGTCGTATTCCCTGAGCTGCTTCGTGAGGCAGGTCTCCAGCGACCCCTCGCCCTGCAGCAGACCGCGGATGTCCTCGATGGGCACGGCCAGCTTCCGGAGGAGCTTTATCTGCTTCAGCCGCAGCACGTCCCCCTGGCCGTAGGAGCGATAGCCGTTCTCGGCCCGGCCCGGGCTCAGGAGCCCCTCGGCCTCGTAGAAGCGGATGTTCTTCTTGGAGATGCCCACCAGCTCCTCCACCTGTTGTATCTTCATGGCCGTCGCCCGTCCTTTCGTCTCCTTTATACAGCTTCCACCAGGGGGAAAGTCAATACCTTTTTTTCCAAAAATATTAAAAAGGTGGGACTTCATGGCAGAACCCCCTGTTTATAGCGCTGACAACAAACAAATATGTCATCCTGAGCGAAGCGAAGGATCTCTGAACGTTGCTGGCCGAAACGAGCTGCTTTTACGCGGTATACGCTGTTACGTTCTGAGATCCTTCGCCTGCGGCTCAGGATGACAACGGGGGGTGGAATGAGCAGGCTGCTATAGGGGCCTTTTACGAATGGCCCGCTTAGAGGACGGTCGTTTGAAAAACCCGCCCTCCGGCGGAAAGGGCGGCTATCGGCTCCGGGGATAATCCCGCCGGGGCACGTTGGGATAGGGGACCACGGTGTGGGGCGGCAGAGCAAGGGCCATGTCGGTGATCCGGTCCATGAGGGCGGCCGCCACGCGCTTTCGCTCCGCCTCCGCCGGGGCGGCGGGGTCGTAGAAAACGGGCGGGCCGAAGGTCAGCACCCCCAGCTCCGGCGCCACGTACAGGGGCACGAAGGGGAGGACGGCCCCGGTCTGCCTATGGTACATGCGGCCCAGGTCCGCGAACCGGTCCTGGAAGGCGTGGACGATGTGGTTGTGCTCCTCGTAGCACTCGGGGAAGATCACCAGCCGGTCCCCGGCCTTCAGCTTCTGCACCGACTCCCGAAAGGTGGACATGACCCGGGCGTCGTGGTACACGCCGATGGTGTGGGCGTTGTTGAACAGGCACAAAGCGAGGGGCACGATCATATGGCTCATCAGCCGGTAGAACCAACGCAGGGCCCGGGGCTTGTTGGACCAGAAATCCCGGTAGGCGTAGGCCGCCACCTCCGCCCGGTCCATCATCTCCCCGGCGCACCAGACCCAGTGCCGCCCGGGGGTATACAGCTCCCCGGCCACGGGCCCGTACATCTGGCTGTGGTTCCCCACGATGACCGAGGCCCCCTCCGGCAGGTTCTCCACGCCCTGCATCTCCCACTTGGGGAAGCCGAGCCAGATGAGATACCGCAGTACCCGATAGATGAAGGAGGTGGGCTTGTCGCCCACCTCCGGTCTTTTCAAAGACGGGGCGCCCATCAGAGGCCCACGCCCGCGTAATTGTCTTCGAAGAACTCCGCGGCGTTCCGGGCCTCACGGGTCCAGTCCTCCTGGACCGCGTCCCACTCCTCGGCCTGCTTGTCGGCGAGGGCGGCGGCGGTGTAGGCCGCGGGGTCGTCCTCAAAGGCGGCGCTGGTGGAAGAGAGGTCCCCCAGGCGCTTGATGATATAGAAGCTGTCGTCGATCTGCAAAAGCTCCGACACCTCCCCCTCCTTCAGGGCCGAGGCGGCCTGCCAGACCTGCTCCGGCCAGTCGGCGTCCTGGGCAAGGGTGTAGAAGGTCACCACGCCGTTGCGCCTCTCGTCGCCCTCGGCGTAGCCGTAGTAGCCCATGCCGCCCTCCTCGTTGGAGTAAGCGTTGAAGATCTCCGTGAAGTCTTTGCCGGCGAGGGCGTCCGCCCGGACCTGGTCGGCCTTGTCCCGATCCTTCTGCAGCAGGACGGTGTTTTCCGCCAGCAGCTCCTCGTACCGGACCATGATCTCGGCCTGCCTATCCTCGTCGAGGCCCCGCAAAAACAGCTTCCCGTACTCCGCCTCGAGGCCGGTCATCTCCAGCTCGTTGGCCGAATAGGCGGCGCTGTTCTCCTGGTCCACGTCCACGGTGATGATCTGCATCTGACCGAATCCCTCGGGAGTGTAGAGGGGGGCCACGTCCGACTCGCCGGAAAGATAGGCGTCCGCCCGGGTCTTGTAGGCGGTATAGTCCCCGTCGAAGCTGGTCTGCTGGTCGAGGAGCTCCGCGTCGAACCAGGCCTTGGCCTGCTCCTCGGTCACGGTGACGGTCTCGTTGAACTTCTCCTGCAGCAGCTCCGTCAGGGCGTTCTCCTCATAGGAGGCGGTGACCTCGCTCAGCCACTGCTCGAAGGGGTAGCCGAAGTAGTCCGCCACGTCCTGCTCCAGGATCTCCCGGGCCTTCAGGGCGATGGCCGCCGCGTCGGCGTCCTCGCCGAGCTCCGCTTTGGCGTCCTCCAGATAGTCGGAGGCATACTCGGCGATGAGCTCCTCCACCTCTTTTGCCACCTCAGCCTTCTTCTCCTCGGTGAGCTCCACGCCCATCTCCTTGGCCTTCCAGGGCAGGACCTTGGCGTTGAGCAGGTCCTCGATGATCATGTCCCGATACTGCTGGATCTCCTCGGCGGTGGAGGGGGCGGCCATGCCGTAGTAGCTCATATACTCCACGATGGTGTTGTAGCTGCTGCGCACCTCGCCCACGGTGACGGTAAAGTCCCCCAGCTTGAAGGCGGGCAGCTCGTCGGTCTCGGCGGTGTCGGCGGCCGTGGCCGTGGTCGTGGCCTCGGTGGCCGCGGGCTGGGCGGCCTCCGTCTGTTTGTTCTCTTCGAGGCAGCCCACCATGCCCAGCGTCAGCGCCAGGCACAGCAACAGAGCCAATAGTTTCTTGCTCACGGTCAGTTTTTCCTTTCTATCCATATGCTTTGCCCCATTATACTCTTTCGTCCGACCGGTTGCAATCCGCCAGAATGGAAAGAAATTGTGGCAGTTTTTTTACGAAATCGTCCGCGCTGCGGCCCTTCACGGCCACCTCCACGGCCGCCGGGTCCCCGGCAAGGAGCCGGGCCCCCTGCTCGCCCGACAAAGCGAGCAGGAGCCTGCCCCCGTCTGGCCGGGCGCTGGGGTCGTATTTCAAGGTGGCCTTCCCGGGCTTCACGGTGACGGACTGGAACCCGGCCCGGGCCCCAAGATGCTTGATGAGGGAGAGCCGCATCAGCCGCTCCACGCTGTCCGGCAGGTCCCCGTACCGGTCGGTGAACTCGTCGTACATGTCGTCGAACATGTCCATGTCCTCGATCTCGGCGATGCGCTTGTACATGGCCATGCGCTGCAGCTCCCCGTTTACGAAGCCCTTGGGCACGTAGGCGTCCCCGGGAGCGTCCACCGCCGTGTCGATGAGGGGCGAATCCTCCCGGCCCGTGGCCTCGTTCACCGCCTGGCGGATCAGCTTGCAGTAGTATTCGTATCCTACGTCGGCCAGGTGCCCGTGCTGCTCCGCGCCCAAAAGGCTCCCCGCGCCGCGGATCTCCAGATCCCGCATGGCCAGGCGATACCCGGCCCCGAACTGGGTGAACTCCCGCACCGCCAGCAGCCGCTTTTGGGCCGCCTCGGGCAGGGACCGGCTCTGGGGCACGGTAAAGTAGGCGTAGGCGATGCGGTTACTGCGCCCCACCCGGCCCCGAAGCTGGTAGAGCTGGGCAAGGCCCAGCTTGTCCGCGTCCAACACCACCAGGGTGTTGCAGTTGGGGATGTCCACGCCGCTTTCCACGATGGTGGAGCACAGCAGCACGTCCGCCTCCCGCTGGATGAAGGACAGCATGGCCTGTTCCAGCATGTGCTCGGGCATCTGCCCGTGGGCCATGATAAACCGGGCCTCGGGCACCAGCTCCTGGAAGTGGCTCAACGTGCTCTCCATGCCCATGACCTTGTTGCTGACCAGGAAGCACTGGCCGCCGCGGGAGAGCTCCCGGCGGATGGCGGCGGCGATCTGGGCGTCGGTATACTCCACCACGTAGGTCTGGACCGGGAACCGGTTCTCCGGCGGCGTCTCGATGACGGACACGTCCCGCACCCCCGTCATGGCCATATTGAGGGTCCTGGGGATGGGCGTGGCCGTCATGGTCAGCACGTCCACCTGGCTGCGCATGGCCTTGATCTGCTCCTTGTGGTTCACGCCGAAGCGATGCTCCTCGTCGATGATCAGGAGGCCTAAATCTTTGAACTTCACGTCCTTGGCCAGCAGAGCGTGGGTGCCGATGACCATATCGAGTTCGCCGGTGGCCAGAGCTTTTTTCACGTTTTCCCGCTCCTTGGGGGTCTGGAAGCGGGAGAGGCACCCCACCGTCACCGGGAAGGCGGCGAACCGCTCCGATATGGTGGCAAAGTGCTGCTGCGCCAGGATCGTGGTGGGGGCCAGGAGCGCCGCCTGCTTCCCGTCCTGGACCGCCTTGAAGGCCGCCCGGATGGCCACCTCGGTCTTGCCGTAGCCCACGTCCCCGCAGAGAAGGCGGTCCATGGGCCGGCGGCTCTCCATGTCCGCCTTCACCTCCCGGATGCACCGGAGCTGGTCCGGCGTCTCCTCGAAGGGGAAGGACGCTTCCAGCTTCCGCTGCCAGGGGGTGTCGGGGGAGAAGGCGAAGCCCTGCTGGGAGGCCCGCTTGGCGTACAGGGCCGCCAGGTCCACGGCCAGCTTCCTGGCCGCCGCCCGGGCCTTCTGGACCTTCTGCTGCCACTCGCCGCCGCCCAATTTGCTCAGGGCGGGGGCCGCGTCCTCGCGGTCGGAGCCCATGTACTTCTGTATCCGATCCAGCTGGTCCGTGGGGATGTAGAGCTTGTCGCCGCCCTTATAGAGGAGGAGAAGGTAGTCCCGGGTGCTGTTCTCCACCGTGAGCTGCTCCACGCCCACGAACCGGCCCACGCCGTGGGCCTCGTGGACCACGTAATCCCCCACGGTGAGGTCGGAAAACTTCAGGCCGCTCTTCTTCTTTCGCGGCCGGCTCAGCCGCTTGCCGAAGAGCTCCGCCCCCGTCAGCACCAACAGCTTCTGGGCCGGGCACAGGAAGCCCCGGGGTAAACTTTCTTTTAGTATGAGTATCTCGCCGGGCTCCGGGTCCCGGGTGAGATCATCCGCTGTCGCGCAGCGTATCTCGTCCTGTAAACTCGACAGCAGGGCGTCGGCGCTCTCGCCGCCGTAGAGGAGGGCGCTGCCGCCGTTTTGGCGGAACCGCTTCAGTTCCCGGACCAGCTCCCCCATGTCGCCGAGATACATGGGCGCGCCCTCCAGGGTGAAGGTGACCCGCATCCGGTGCTCGAGATCCCGGCTGGTGCGGAACAGGGCATAGACGGCCGCCGTCCGCCGGGTGTTCAACACCTCGGTCAGGTGCCCGTCCTCCCGAAGGAGCTTCGCCTGCTTCGGGTGGCCCTCCCCCCGTTCCAGCATGGCGGTGACGGACTCGAGGAACAACGTCCGGCCGGTGCGGCCCTCCTCCAGCACCCGGTCCGGCTCCAGGACCAGCCGGAAGCAGTCGGCGGGCAGATAGTCGTGGAGGCTGGCCTCCTCGTCATAGAGTAGCGGCAGCAGCACGTCCGCGCCTAACGTGGGCCGGTTTTCCGCCCAGTCCTCCCGCTCCCGATCGAAACCCGCCCGATCCCCCAGGGCTTTCAGGGCTTTGCGGACCCTTGCCCCGGGCTGGGGCGTCTCAAAGGCGGGCGGGAGCAAAGCCCGATCCGTCTGGCGGATGGACCGCTGGGTGGCGACGTCGAACCAGCGGAGCTGGTCCACCTCGTCGTCGAAGAACTCGATCCGGCAGGGGTCCTCCCCCTGGGGCGGGAACACGTCCAGGATATCGCCTCTAAGGGCCACCTGGCCGGGGCCCTCCAGCATGTCCACCCGCTCGTAGCCCGCGCTGACCAGATCAAACAGCAGCTCCCGGGGGGGCAGGGTGTCGCCCCGCTTCACCACCTTCACCTGGGAGATGAAGGCCTCCGGCGGGGCCAGCCGCTCCATGAGGGCCGCCGCGCAGGTGACGATCAGGGTGGGCACGCCCAAAACCAGCCGGGACAAAACCCCCAGCCGCTGGCTCCGGCGCTCCGGGGCCGCCGCCTGCACGTGGACCAGGGGCAGCTCCCGGGGCAAAAAGGGCAGGGCGTCGGATCGGTAGGCCTTTATTTCGTTGTACAGCTCGATGGCCGCCGCCTCGGTATCGAGGACGATGAGAGTGGCCCGCTCCTCCGAGAGGGCCGCGAAGACCGGTGCCCGGGCCGCGTCGGGCAGGGAGAAGACCGCCGCGGGGCCCCTTCCCTCCTTCAGCCCCGACAGCAGTTCGACGACCGCCGGGTCCTTCTTCAGTTGATTTTGCAGGATTTCCTTCATTCGTCAGCCGTCTGGCGGGGGTTCTTCTCGTGGCGCTTGTTGAAGCGGCTCTGGGCCCCCTCCACGTCCCCCTTCACGATGAGCGCCGCCGCGTCCGCCGCCTTCTCGTAGGCTTCGGCCAGGGTGACCTGCTCGTCCTTACTGGGGCGCTTGAGCACATAGTCCCTGAGCTGCAGGCTCACGTCCTGGCCCGCGCCGATGCGGATGCGGGGGAAGTTCTCGGAGTTTAGGCAGGCGATGATGCTCTTTAGGCCGTTGTGGGTGCCCGCGGAGCCCCTGGCCCGGATGCGCAAACTCCCGCAGGGCAGGTCCACGTCGTCGCAGAGGACCAGGAGCTTCTCCGGGGGGAGCTTATAGAAGTGCATGACCTGCTGCAGGCAGTCGCCGCTCAGGTTCATGTAGGTCTGGGGCTTGACGAGGATGACCCGCTCGCCGTTCAATTCGCCCTCGCCCAGGAGGCCGGAAAACTTCTTGTCCTTTATTTTCACGCCCATTCGGTCGGCGAGCACGTCCAGGGCCATGAAGCCGATGTTGTGCCGGGTCTTCCGGTAGCTGAGCCCGGGGTTGCCCAATCCGGCGATAACGAACATATGTATTCCTCCGATTTACAAAGGTTTCTTGCTGGGTGTCCCGGCCTTCCGGGGGTACGATCTCGGCGTGGGGGCATTTTTGTCCGCGAAGATCAGGCACCGCTTGCCCAGGTTGGAATCAAGGTCCACGCTGCGCAGCTTCACGTGGAGCAGAAAGGCCGCCGTTTTGGCGCTTTCCAGCTCCTGGTCGGCGTCGCCCTTGTAGGCGATGGCCGTGCCGCCCACCCTGACGAAGGGGGTGGTCAGCTCCAACAGCACCGGCAGATTCGCCACCGCCCGGGAGAGGGCCGCGTCGAACTGCTCCCGGTAGAGCTTGTTTTGCCCCAGGTCCTCCGCCCGGCCATGGACCAGGGCGGCCTTTAGGCCCAATTCTTTGAGCAGGGCGTCCAGGAAGGTCAGCCGCTTTTGGAGGCTGTCCGCCAACGTCAGCTCCAATCCGGGCTCCATGATGAGCAGGGGCACCCCGGGGAACCCGGCCCCCGTGCCCACGTCGACGACCTTCATGCCGGGCTTGAGATAGGGCAACGCGGCCAACGAGTCGGCGAAGTGCTTTTCGGCCACGGCCACCGGGTCTGTGATGGCGGTCAGGTTCATCCTCTCGTTCCACTCACTGAGGAGCCGGTGGTAGATCTCGAACCGGTCCAAAGCTCGCTCGTCCGCCTGGGGCAGGGCCCTTTTCAGCAAATCCTTCATGTCGCTCACAGCATCCCCCGTTTCTGGGCCACCAGCAGCACGCTCACGTCCGCCGGTGAGACACCGGAAATTCTGGACGCCTGGCCGATGCTACATGGTCTCACCCCGTTCAGCTTCTGCCGGGCCTCCAATCGGAGCCCCGAGAGGCTGTTGTAGTCGAAGTCGGCAGGCAGGGCCAGGTTTTCAAGGCTCCGCATCCGCTCCACCTCCCGCTTCTCCTTCTCGATGTACCCGTCGTACCGGGCCATCACGTCGATCTGCTCCAACGTCTCGGCGTCCAAGGGATCGAGATCGTCCCCGTAGAGGCCCAACAACCCCGTATACGTGACCCCGGGCCGCTTGAGAAGTTCGAAAAGCTTCGCCCCATCATGAGGGACAGATTCGCCCACGCTCTCCAGGTACGCCCGCAGCTTCTCGTCCGCCGGGACCCGCTTATCGAGCCTGGCCCGGGCAGCGGCCACCTTCTCCCGTTTTTTGAGGAGCTTTTCGTATCGTTCATCCGAGATAAGCCCCGTGCGCCGGGCCTTTTCGGTCAATCGCTCGTCGGCGTTGTCCTGCCGCAACAGGAGCCGATACTCGCAGCGGGAGGTCATCATCCGGTAGGGCTCCGGGGTGCCCTTGGTGACCAGGTCGTCCACCAGCACGCCCAGATACCCCTCGTCCCTTCCTATAATAAATGGCGCCTCGCCCTTTACGTACAGGGCGGCGTTGACCCCGGCGTAGAAGCCCTGGGCGGCGGCCTCCTCGTAGCCGGAGCTGCCGTTGATCTGGCCGCCGGAGAAGAGGCCGGGGACGGATCGCACCATGAAGCTCAGGTCCAGGGCCTGGGGGTCCAAACAGTCGTACTCGATGGCGTAGCCGTAGCGCATGATCTGGGCCTTCTCAAGGCCCGGTATGGTGCGCAGCATCGCCTCCTGCACGTCGGCGGGCAGGCTGGTGGAAAGGCCCTGGACGTACATTTCCTGGGTGGTCCGGCCCTCGGGCTCGATGAAGAGCTGGTGCCGGTCTTTGTCGGCGAACTTCACCACCTTGTCCTCGATGGAGGGGCAGTAGCGGGTGCCCGTGGCGTGGATGCGGCCCGCGTAGAGGGGGGACCGGTCCAGGTTGCTCAAAATGATCCCATGGGTGTCCGCGTTGGTGTAGGTGAGCCAGCACCGGTCCTGGACGAGGTGCAACCCGTCATGAAGGAAGGAGAAGGCGGGCGTGGGCTCGTCCCCCTCCTGGACGGCCATCTTGGAAAAGTCCAGGGTGCCCCGCTTGACCCGAGGCGGCGTGCCGGTCTTGAAGCGGCGCAGAGGGATGCCGAGGCGGCTGAGATTCCCGGACAGGCCCTCGCTTCTTAACATACCGTTAGGGCCGCTGTCCCGGACGAACTCGCCGATGAGGATGCGGCTTTTCAGGTACACGCCCGTGCACAGGACCGCCGCCCGGCAGGGGTAGCAGAAGCCCTCCGCCGTAAGTACGCCGGAGATGCGGCCATTTTCGGTCTCGAAGTCCACGGCCTCGCTCTGGATGACGGTCAGGTTCGCCTCGGCTTCCAGGGCGGCCTTCATGCGCTCGTGGTAGCGGCGCTTGTCCATCTGAGCGCGCAGGGAGTGGACGGCGGGGCCCTTGCCCGTGTTCAGCATGCGCATCTGGATCAGGGTGTCGTCGGCGGCGAGGCCCATCTCGCCGCCCATGGCGTCCAGTTCGCGAACGAGATGGCCCTTGCCGGTGCCGCCGATGGACGGGTTGCAGGGCATCATGCCGATGCTGTCCAGGTTCAGCGTGAGCAAGGCCGTCTTAAAGCCCATCCGCGCGGAGGCCAGGGCCGCCTCGCAGCCGCCGTGGCCCGCGCCGATCACCACGCAGTCGAATCGCTCCCCCATAAGGGGCCTGGTTGTCCGTTCATTGCTCATGTGCGCATACTCCTATGTATAGCAGTATAGCATAGCCCATGAAAATCTACAATGTTCCTGTTTGCCAAAACGGAAAAATCTGGTATACTGTACTCATCTATGGAATGAATGGAGATCTTACATGAGCAGAATGAGCATCCTGAACGCCCCCGGTCAGCAGACGGAGGGCTTCTGCATGGTGAAGAGCGCGGCCATTCGCACGGACAGCAAGGGCGGCGCGTACATGGACATGGTGCTGGCGGACGCCGGCGGCGAGTGCGTGGCCAAGATCTGGAACTACGGCCCCTCCATGGGCATGTTCGAGCCCGAGGACATCGTGAAGGTCCGGGGCACCGTCACCATCTGGAAGGATTCCGAGCAGCTGAAGATCGAGCGCATCCGCCAGGCCAACGAGTCCGACGACGTGGACATGTCCAAGATCGTCCCCTGCTCGCCCCAGGACCCCAACGCCGCATACGAGATATTGTGGCGGGAGACCGAGGGCTTCCGGGATCAGGACCTGAAGCGCCTGGTCCAGTACCTGATGAAGGCACACAAGGCGGAGATGCTCTATTATCCCGCCGCGGTGAAGCTGCACCACGCCACCCGGGGGGGATTTCTGGAGCACACCCTGAACATCGTGTCCCTGGGCAAGGCCGTGGCCGCCCGGTATCCGCAGCTGGACGAGGAGCTGATCGTGGCCGGGGCGATCCTCCACGATCTTGGGAAGCTGACGGAACTGGACACCGGGAAACTGGGCGTGGCCTCCGCCTACACCGCCGAGGGGCAGCTGCTGGGGCACATCAACATCGGCATGGCCGAGGTCCGTGCCGCCGCGGAGCTTTTGCAGGTCCCCGAGGAGACCGCCGTCCTCATCGAGCACATGCTCCTTTCCCACCACGGGCAGCCGGAGTTCGGCTCGCCGAAGTTCCCCATGTTCCCGGAGGCGGAGGTGCTCTCCACCCTGGATCGGCTGGACGCGCAGCTCTTTGAGATGTTCACGGCTCTCGACGGCGTGGTGAAGGGCGGCTTCTCCGAGCGCCAGTGGGCGCTGGACAACCGGCAGCTGTACCAGCACGGAAGGAAATAAAATATTTTTTTGCGACTTTTTCTCTTTAGACAAAGGAGAAAAAGTCGCCCAAAAAGAGAAACTTGAGAAGATGGCTATGTATTGCGCATAGCCATCTCATTTTTTCTTAAGCTTCTCTTTTTTGCGCCGCTTTTTTCCTCTTCACCGAAGAGAAAAAAGCGACAAATCATACTATTTCTTTCCTTTTTTGCTTCTCGTCAATTCGAAGCTATGCTGCAACAAAAACTTGAGCCGATCGTCATCTGCCGTGCCGTCCAGCAGAACGGTGATCCAGTGGACCTTGCTCATGTGGTAGGCGGGGAGGATGCCCGGCTCATGGCGCAGCATGGCGGACAGGACCGGATCACACTTGAGGTTCACGGCGTCCACCTCGCCGGGCTCGCCCGGGTAGGCATAGCGCCGGGGGATGGGCATGACGAGGGCGAACCACTTCCGGTTGTCGGCATGGCGGAACACGGCCCCCTCCGGCGAATCCAGCCAGGGATAGTCCGGTGTCACGCCATATTCCCGCTCGATGTAGGCGAACAGCTCTTCCTTCGTCATGGTTTCACGTGAAACAATCTAATATGCTTCCTTTTGGTAGTTTTGCCGGTTTTGCTTGCAAAATTGCCGCGCTGCTCCGCGGCAAAGGCACAAACTACGCGTGTGAAAAACTCTTGTTTTTCACACCTCTTCCACGCCCAGGATGGTGTCGCAGATGTTCATGAGATCGTCCTTGGAGAAGTAGGAGATGATGATCTTCCCCTTCTCCTGGTCGCCCTCGATAGACACCTTGGCCCGAAGCTTGCTGCGGATGGCGCTGGCGGTGCGGCGGACCTCCGGGTCCATACGGCGGCTGACCTTTTTACGGGGCAGGGCGTCCAGGCGCACCGCCTCCTCCATCTGCCGCACGCTCCAGCCCTCCCGGATCGCTTTCTGGGCCAGCTTCTCCGCCTTCTCCGCGTCGTCGAGGCCCGCCAGCATCTTCCCGTGGCCTGCGGACAGGGTGCCGTCCTTCAGCATCCCCTGGACGCTCTCGGGCAGGTTGAGGAGCCGCAGGGCGTTGGTCACCGCGGGCCGGCTCCGGCCGATGCGGCTGCTGACCTCCTCCTGGGTCAGGTTGTGCTGGATCATGAGGAACCGGATGGCGGCCGCCTCCTCCACGGGGTTCAGATCCTCCCGCTGCAGGTTCTCGATGAGGGACACCTCCTGGAGCTCATGCTCCTCCTTGTCCGTGATGACGGCGGGCACCGCCTTGAGCCCCGCCAGCCGGGCCGCCCGAAAGCGGCGCTCCCCGGCCACGATGGTGTACCGGTTCCCCTGCCGATAGAGGATCAGGGGCTGGACGATGCCGTGGGTCCGGATGGACGTGGCCAGCTCGTTCAGCTTCTCTTCGTCGAAGGTCTTCCGGGGCTGATCGGGGTTGGTGTCGATGTCGTAGACCGAGACCTCCTGCAGGGTCGCCGGGCCCTTTCCCGGCTCGAAACTCTCCAACAGGGCGTCCAGGCCGCGCCCCAGGCCCTTTTTGTTCGCCATGGCTGTACCTCCTTACGCTTTCTCCACCAGTTCCCGCGCCAGGGTCTCATAGGCCACCGCCCCCGTGCTCTTAGGCGCGTAGAGGCTGATGGGCAGGCCGAAGCTGGGGGCCTCGCCCAGCCGTACGGAGCGGGGGATGATGGTGTCGTATACCTTGTTGCGGAAGAACCGCTTGACCTCGCCCACCACCTGCTGGGAGAGGTTGGTCCGGCCGTCGAACATGGTGAGGACCACGCCCTCCACCTCCAGGCCGGGGTTCAGGCTCCGGCGGATGAGCTTCACCGTGTTCATGAGCTGACTCAGGCCCTCCAGGGCGTAGTATTCGCACTGGATGGGCACCAGCAGGGTGTCCGCCATGGTCAGTGCGTTCAGCGTCAGCAGGCCCAGGGAGGGCGGACAGTCCACGAAGATGTAGTCGAACCGGTCCCGGACCGGGGCCAGGGCGTTCTTCAGCCGCTGCTCCCGGGCCAGCAGGTTCACCAGCTCCACCTCCGCCCCGGCCAGATCCACCTGGGAGGGCAGGAGCTTCAGACCGTCGATCATGGTGTCCCGGATGGCCTCCGCCGCGTCCACGTCGTTGATGAGCACGTCGTAGACGGAAAGGTCCAGCTTATTTTTGTTGACGCCCAGGCCGCTGGTGGCGTTCCCCTGGGGGTCGATGTCCGCCAACAGCACCCGCTTGCCCAGCTGGGCCACGCAGGCGGACAGGTTCACGGCGGTGGTGGTCTTGCCCACCCCGCCCTTCTGATTGGCGATGCAGATGATCTTTGCCAAGGACGGTTCTCCTTTATCGTTTATGGCCTCAGTATACCGTACCCCGTCAGAAAAAGCAATGTTTCACGTGAAACGTGGGGGGATGACTTTTTTCTTTTTGCGACTTTTTTCTTTTCGGTGAAGAGAAAAAAGTCGCCCAAAAAAGAAAAGCTTAAGAATAATAAAGGGACTGTTCACAAAAAACAGCCCCATTCTTAAGTTCTTTTGGTTGAACCTTTTCTTTCAAGAAAAGGTTCAGATGCTTCCAATCATTCCTCTGTTATAAAATCATTGACAGCCTTCCTGCTCCGGATCAACAGGTAGACGCCGAAGGCGAAGATGAACAGGGAGATGAACTGGCTGGTGGACAGGGGCCCTACGTTCCCCCGAAAGTCCGCCCGGAAGAACTCGATGCCGAACCGCCACACGGCGTAGAGGACCATGTACCAGCCCGTCACCGTGCCCCGGCGGGGCTTCTTGAGATAGATGGCCATGAGGATGCCGGAGAGGATCACCAGGAAGGCGGCCTCCATGGGCTGGGTGGGCAGCCGGGACACCCCGTCCAGCACCACGGCGCAGGGGCCGGTGTACTCCATGCCGTAGCAGCAGCCCGCCATGAGGCAGCCGATGCGCCCGCCCGCGTGGGCCAGGCAGAAGCAGGGGGTCATGAGGTCCGCGTAGGTGATGATATGCTTCTTCGTCTTCAGGCTCACGAACACCAGGCCCAACAGCCCGCCCAGGAGCCCGCCGTAGAATACCAGCCCTGCGGTGATCAGGTCCCAGAGCTCCGCCCAGCTGTGGGGCATCTGGGGCGGCTCCACGATGAAGTACAGGATCTTGGAGCACAAAAACCCCAGCAGGATGGCCCAGATGAGGGCGTCCAGCAGGTTGTCCTCGGAAAGGGGCGACCCCTTTTTCCTAAGCCGGAACACGGCGATCAGTGCAAACACGGTCCCCACCATGGTGCAGAGCCCGTACATGGGCAGCGAGATATTTCCTATATGCAGAAACGGATGCATGAAAAACGGGGCCTCCCGGGGAATTTTTCTGCATCTTACCACACTTGCCCCGCCTTGTAAAGTTTGTTGACAAAAGCTCTCAAAGGTTATACATTAATAGATTAAGAAAGCAAGGCTCTCTACCCATTTTTCAGGAGGCAATCATGGCAACGACCTACGATCCCAAAGTCATCGAACCCAAGTGGCAGGCCCGCTGGGCGGCGGAAAAGGCCTTCGCGGCCACGGACGACTACACCAAGCCCAAGTTCTACGGCCTGGTGGAGTTCCCCTACCCCTCCGGCGCCGGCATGCACGTGGGCCACATCAAGGCCTACACCAGCCTGGAGGTCATCTCCCGCAAGCGCCGCATGGAGGGCTACAACGTCCTGTTCCCCATGGGCTTCGACTCCTTCGGCCTGCCCGCCGAAAACTATGCCATCAAGACCAACACCCATCCCCACGTCATCACCGTCCAGAACGTGGAGCACTTCAAGGATCAGATGAAGCGGGTGGGCTATTCCTTCGACTGGGACCACGAGATCTCCACCTCCCTGCCGGACTACTACAAGTGGACCCAGTGGATCTTTCTGAAGCTCTTCGAGCACGGGCTGGTGTTCCGGGCGAAGACGCTGGTCAACTACTGCCCCCACTGCAAGGTGGTCCTCTCCAACGAGGACTCCCAGGGCGGCAAGTGCGACGTGTGCCACAGCGACGTCATCCAGCTCCCCAAGGACGTGTGGTATCTTCGGATCACCCAGTACGCCGACAGGCTCCTCTCCGGCCTCGACACGGTGAACTTCACGATAAAGGGCGTGCCCGAGACGCTGGAGATCTACACCACCCGCTGCGACACCCTCTACGGCGTCACCTTCATGGTCATGGCCCCGGAGCATCCGCTCCTCGACAAATATAAGGAAAAGATCGAGAACTGGGCTGAGGTGGAGGAATACCGAACCGCCTGCGCCAAGAAGACGGAGTTCGAGCGGACCCAGCTCGTGAAGGACAAGACCGGCGTGAAGCTTGAGGGCTTCACCGCCATCAACCCTGTGAACGGCAAGGAGATCCCCATCTTCATCGCGGACTACGTGATGATGGGCTACGGCACCGGCGCCATCATGGCCGTGCCCGCCCACGACGAGCGGGACTGGGAGTTCGCGAAGAAGTTCGGCGCGGACATCATCCCCGTCATCGAGGGCGGCGACATCGAGACCGGCGCCTATACCGGCAACGGGCCCATGATCAACTCCGATTTTTTGAACGCGTATGACAACAAGAAGGACTCCATCGCCGCCATGCTCCGCTACCTGGAGGAGAAGGGCATCGGCCGCAAGGGCGTCCAGTACAAGATGAAGGACTGGGCCTTCAACCGCCAGCGGTACTGGGGCGAGCCCATCCCCCTCATCCACTGCCCCACCTGTGGCACCGTGGGCGTGCCCTACGAGGAGCTCCCGCTGACGCTGCCGGACGTGGAGAACTTCGAGCCCGGCACCGACGGCCAGAGCCCCCTCGCCCGCATCCCGTCCTTCGTGAACTGCACCTGCCCGAAGTGCGGCGGCCCCGCCAAGCGGGAGACCGACACCATGCCCCAGTGGGCCGGGTCCAGCTGGTACTACCTACGGTTCATCGACCCCCACAACGACCAGTGCTTCTGCGATAAGGAGAAGATGAAGTACTGGATGCCCGTGGACTGGTATAACGGCGGCATGGAGCACGTGACGCGCCACCTGCTCTACTCCCGGTTCTGGCACCAGTTCCTCTACGACATCGGCGAGGTCAACACCCCCGAGCCCTATCAGAAGCGCACCTACCAGGGCCTGATCCTGGGCCCCGACGGGGACAAGATGAGCAAGTCCAAGGGAAACGTGGTGGACCCCACCGACGTCATCGACCGGCTGGGCGCGGACACCCTCCGGACCTACGTGCTCTTCATGGGCGACTACACGGCGGCCACCCCCTGGAGCGAGCAGAGCGCCAACGGCTGCAAGCGGTTTTTGGACCGGGTGTGGCGGCTCATGGACATGGTCGAGGGCGAAGGCGAGTCGAAGGACCTCCGACCGAAGCTCCACGCCTGCGTCAAGAAAGTCACCGAGGACATCGAGCACATGAAGTTCAACACGGCCATCGCCGCCATGATGAGCCTGGTCAACGACATGTACGCCAAGGGCACCGTCACCCGGGACGAGCTCCACACGCTGATCGTGCTCCTCAACCCCTTCGCGCCTCACATGACCGAGGAGATGAACGAACTCATGGGCTACTCGGAGCTCCTCTGCCGGACCCCCTGGCCTGCCTACGAGGAGAGCGCTCTCGTGGCGGACACCGTGGAGTACGGCATCCAGGTCAACGGCAAGGTCCGGGCCCGGGTCGCTCTGCCGGCGGACCTCGATAAGGCGGCGGTGGAGCAGGCGGCTCTCGCTGCCGATGCGGTCCAGCCCTTCCTTAGCGGGAAGACCGTCCGGAAGGTGATCGTGGTGAAGAATATTGTGAATATAGTTGTCGGTTAAACCCTATACTCAGCAAAAAAGGAGGAAAAAACTATGATTCTACGGAAAGTGGACCTGGGCGCCCTCATCGGCACCGACATTGCGGAGCTGGCCATGCGGATCGTGGCCGCATTGCTCATCCTGGTGGTAGGTCTGTGGCTGGTAAAGCTGCTGGTGAATCTGGCGAAAAAGACGGTCTTCTACAAGAAGCAGACCACCGAGCTGCAGAGCTTCTTCGCCAGCGCCCTCAAAGCGCTGGGGTATGCCCTGGTCATTATCATGGCCGTCACCACCGTGGGCGTGCCCACTGCCTCCATATTAGCGGTCCTGGGCTCCTGCGGATTGGCCATCGGCCTGGCGCTGCAGGGGTCGCTCGCTAACCTGGCGGGCGGCATCATGCTCATGGTGTTCCGGCCCTTCAAGGTGGGCGACTTCATCAGCGACGGTGCCCATGATGGCACGGTGAAGAAGGTGACCCTGTTCTACACTGTCATCGCCACGGCAGACAATTTACAGATCACCCTGCCCAACGGGGCCCTCGCCAACGCCGCCATCAAGAACCTGAACGCCAACGAGATCCGGCGTCTGGACATCGACGTGACCCTCAGCCCCGCCGCCGACAAGGAGAAGGTCTGCGAGCTGCTCCTGGACTGCGCCAAGAAGAATGAGCTGGTCATTGACGACCCCGCCCCTGAGGCGCTGGTCACCGTCACCGAGGGAGGGCTGCCCACCTTCAAGCTCCGCACCTGGTTCAAGTCCGGCGACTACTGGACCGTGTACTTCGGCCTCAACGAAGCCGTCCAGAAGGCACTCACGGAGAACGCGCTGCCCCTCGCTCACCAGCAGGTGGACTTGCATACGGATAAATAAGATTTGGATTTTGTGTCCCTTTTTTCTCTTTTTCGAAAGAGAAAAAAGGGACCGAAAAAAGAGAAACTTAAGAAGGGATATAGCTATACATACGACAGCTGTATCCCTTCTTAAAGTTCTTTTTGGTCCTTTTTCTTCCAAGAAAAAGGATCAGGCTTTTAATCCTTCCTTAACAATCCTTAACGATCGCCTTCATCTCGTCCATATGCGCCATCATGTCGGCGAACAGGGCCAGCTGCGCCTGGGCGCGCCGCAGGTTCTGCTCCGGGTAGTCGATGCGGAAATACTTGTCCCCGATGAGATAGTCGAGGAGGAACCGGGACGCGAGCTCCAGGGTGATCACCGCCGCGCCCACAGGCAGCGACGCGATCTCCGCCTCGGTCAGGATATCCTTCGCCTCGCTCATATACCCCTCGGTGTACGCCCTCATAAGGTCGAGGTCCAGGGCCATGCCCTCCGGCTGGTCCTCCTCCGCCGTGCAGGCGGCGAACCGGACGGTGTCGCCGAAGTCGTAGCAGGCGAGCCCCGGCATGCAGGTATCGAGGTCGATGATCACCAGCGGGTCCAGCGTGTCCTTGTCAAAGAGGATGTTGTTGGTCTTGGTGTCGTTATGGGTCACCCGGATGGGCAGCTCCCCCCGGTCGATCTTCTCGCAGAGGGTGCAGCCGAAAGCCCGGTTCGCCCGGATCGTCTCGATCTCCCGTTCCGCGTCCTTCACCCGCCCCAGGGGATCCTCTTCCACAGCCCGGAAGAAGGCGTCCAGCCGATACCGGGTGTCGTGGAAATGGGGGATGGACTCCATGAGCGAGCTGGCGTCGAAGTCCTGGAGCTGCCTGAGGAACTTGCCGAAGGCCTTCCCGCTCATTTTGAGCACGTCCGGGTTCCCGCCCGCGGTCTCATAGGACGTGGAGTACTCGATGAAGTTGTACACCCGCCAGAACTCCACCGCCGGGTCCTGGAAATCCACCGTGTTCTCGTCCGCCGCCACGCCGTTTTTCAGCACCAGATAGTTCTTCCTCTGGGCCGTATGCCTAAAGTGGAGGCGCCGGCGCTTCTCCATGGTCCGCTCCTGAGAACGGATATGCTCGGTGATCCGATCGATGTTCCCCATCATGCCCACCGGGTCCCGAAATACGTACGTGTTGATCCGCTGGATGAGCAGCTGGTAGATCTCCTTGCCGTCGTACACCGCGGCGTAGTAGGCCTCGTTGATATGCCCGCTGGGGATCCAGCGGTACACCAGGATCTCCCCCGGGATGCGGAACTGGGAGCAAATATAGGAGAGCTTTTCTTTATCTGCGTTCATACCTGCCGCCTTTTTTATTGATATATCTGGAACGAGGGCGATATCCGCACGTGCATGACCCCGACGATGTCGTCCAGGGCCACGCAGCCGATGTCCTCCTCCCGGCTGTCCTCCAGGTACTGCCTGTCGTCAGAGAGCACGAACACGTACCCCTTGGGCACCGTGACCGCGTCGAAATCCGCCGTGTTCACGGGACCGTACTCGTCCTCGTTCAGCCGGTACTTTTCGTCGATCCACAGGGAACCGTTCTGGCCGCTGACGGTCTCGCCCCCCGTGGCCACCACCCGCTTGATCAGCAGCTCTCCGGTGCCGGGCCGGCGATAGGCCACCATGTCCGTGCGCTCGATCTCGTAGCAGTACTTGTAGATCCGATCCACCAGCACCAGGTCCCCCTTTTTGAGGGTCGGCGCCATGGAATCGTTGCCGATCCTCGCCCAGCTGAACCACACGAAGCATACGAAGATCATGAACAGCGCGGCCAGGACCGTGCTGAACGTCCAGCGCCACACGGTATGCTGCCGGTGCAGCTTCCTGCAGTTTTCCCGCCGCAGAGGCAAGCTCTCGCCGCTCATATATCGTACCGGATATCCCCCAGCTTCTTGGCCCGGGAGAACGGCAGCAGCACCCGCCGCACCCGGCCGATGACCCGTTCCGCGGGGATGTTCCCAACCATGCCGTCGGTGCTGTCCCGGGAGACCAGTCTGTTGTCGCCCATGACGAATATGCAGCCCTCTTCCACCTCATAGGTCCCGTCGTGCTTGGGGGTCATGCCGGTGGTCACGTAGTCCTCCTGGAGCCGCACCCCGTTCACGCTGACCACGCCGCCCTCGATGGTGATGGTGTCCCCCGCAAGGCCGATGATCCGCTTCACGCAGGTATACTCGTCATTGTTGGGGTAGTAGCAGATGACCACGTCCCCCCGCTTCATGGGCGTGACGATATAGCTCAGCTTCTCCACCGCCATATAGTCCCCCGGCTGCAGGGTGTCCTTCATGGAGGACCCCTTCACCCGCATGGGCTCAAAGATGACGGCCCGGATGGAGAAGGCCAGCACCATCATCAACAGAAGCGTGATCAGATATTCCATAATATCCCAAAACCGGCCGCCCTTGAGACGCTCGTTCCGCTGGGCCACCATCCTCTGCATCCTCTTTTTATCCTTGTTCGTCAGCATGTTTCATCCTTCCCGGAGGTCAGCAGCTTCTTGGCTCGCTTCAAAAACTCCAACCTGTCCAGCATGACCACCCGGCCGCAGGCGGTGCATTTTAGCTTCACGTCCGCCCCCACCCGCACGATCTCCCACAGGTTCTCGCCGCAGGCGTGGGGCTTCTTCAATATCACCCGGTCTCCCAGGGAGAAGTTCTCGATCATACCCCGTCCCCTCCATAGAGGATATATTTGTCGATCATATCCGCCAGGATGTCCGCCTTCTCCTCCTGGAAGAAGTGGCCCGCGTTCCGCACGGAGAAGAACTCGCCCTTCTTCAGCGCCTTCTGGGCCTTCTCCAGGTTCTCGAAGGGCTGCATCCGATCCTCCTCGCCCCAGAGCACGAACACCGGATGCTCGCTCGCCTTGAGCCCGTCCCACACCAGCTCCTCGTCGAAATTTCTGAGACAGTACATGAGAGCCTGCCTGGAGGAGTAGCTGTCCAACGTCTCAAAATACTCGTCCAGGACCTCCTTCGTGAGCACGGTGCTGTCATAGTAGCACTGCTGCAGCGCGTTCTTTACATCTTTTCTGGTGTATCCCTCCCGGACGAAGGGGCCGATGAAGGGCGTCGCCATCCGCCGGATCTTCCGGGGCATCTGCTTCGTGATCCCGCCGGGGCAGAGGACCGTCACCTTGTCGAACATCTCCGTGAACCGGGTCATGGCTCGAAGGAGGTACATGCTCCCCAGGGACGAGCCCACCGCGTGGACGTGGTCGAGGTCCAGGGCCTTGAGAAACTCCACCAGGGCGTCCGCCATCTCGTCCATGGAGTAGTTCATGGACACGGGCCGGCCCGAAAACCCGGAGCCTACGAGATCGAGGGCGATCACGTTGTATTTCTCCGCCAGCAAGGGGATGAGGTCCCGCCAGGTGTAGATGCTCTGGCCCAGGGAGTGGACCAGCAGCAGCGGCTCCCCCTCGCCCAGGGTGATATAATGG
Source organism: uncultured Eubacteriales bacterium (assembly GCA_902802805.1). Lineage (GTDB taxonomy): Bacteria > Bacillota > Clostridia > Christensenellales > CAG-138 > RUG472. Next base: position 17,689 of record CADCNE010000009.1, on the reverse strand, counting down.
ATGGAGCACTTCTCCGCCTTGCCGCCGGGAAACCCGGGCAGCTGGATGGTCAGTTTCTCCCCGATGAGATCGGAATTCACGATGGGCCGGTACCAATAAGGCATAGTTGCACATTCTCCTTTAGCATACTATACCGCAAACCCCTCCCGCCCGCAAGAACGGGTCTGTAAATATTTGTAAACAAGTGAAAACAGAGGCAGGACCTCCGGCTTGGCCTCTTTGAAGTTTCCGGATAGATCATTTCTTTTCTTCTATAAATTGTGTCTGAAAACCGGTGAGCGTCTATATATTGTGTCTGTCAAAAAAACTCCGGATACAGGCGTTTTTTTCTCCTTTCTTCCTCCAAAAACCCTTTGCTTTTTGGGTTTTTCTTTGGTATGATAGGTAGGCTCAAGTATACTCAGGGAGAATATGGAATGGAACAGATCAAAGGCATCTGGGCGCTGGCCCGTGAAAATATACGGCGGGAGATGTCCTCTCTCAGCTTCAATCGCTGGATCGAGGTTTTGGAGCCCGTCACCATCCAAAATGGCATCATGATCATTCAGTGCCCGGACACCGCCACCAAGTCCACCATCACGGAATATTATAAGGACACGCTGCGCATCGCGGTCAAGCAGGCCAACACCCAGATCGTGGACGTGATGCTCATCCTGCCCGATCAGCGGCGGGATTTCGACGGGAGCGAGGAGACCACCACCCCCAGCGTCTACGCCCTGAACCCCCGGTATACCTTCGACACCTTCGTGGTGGGCAACTCCAACCGCTTCGCCCACGCGGCGGCCCAGGCGGTGGCCAACGCCCCCGGCCGGGTATATAACCCCCTGTTCCTCTACGGCGGCGTGGGCCTCGGCAAGACCCACCTCATGCACGCCATCGGTCACGCGGTGAAGGAGAACTATCCCACCGCCCGGGTGTTGTACGCCACCAGCGAGACCTTTACTAACGATCTCATCGAAGCCCTGCGCATGGGCAAGAATGCGGAGTTTCGCCACCGGTTCCGGAACGTGGACCTGCTGATGATCGACGACGTCCAGTTCATCGCCAACAAGCAGTCCGTTCAGGAGGAGTTCTTCAACACCTTCAACACCCTGCACAACGCGGGCAAGGCCATCGTCATCAGCTCCGACAGGCCGCCCAAGGAGATCGCCAACCTGGAGGAGCGCATCCGTTCCCGGCTGGAGGGCGGTCTGATCACCGATATCCAGGAGCCGGACATCGAGACCCGTATCGCCATCCTGCGTAACAAGGCCCAGCAGGAGGGGAAGATGGTGGACGATTCCATCATCCAGTTCATCGCCGAGCACGTGCCGAATAATATCCGCCAGCTGGAAGGCAGTTTGACAAAAGTTTTCTTCTATTCCAATCTAAAGGAGGAGCCCGTCACCATGTCTCTCGCCCGGGAGGCCCTCAAGGACCTGCTGCCCGAGGAGAACAAGGTGGAGGTGACCCCCACCCGGATCAAGGAGATCGTGGCGGACTACTACCACATCACCCTCCAAAGCCTCATGTCCCAGCGCCGGGACAAGGAGGTGGTGGTGCCCCGGCAGATCGCCATGTTCCTCTGCCACGACATGCTCTCCCTTCCCTATAAGCGGATCGCCCTCCTCTTCGACAGGACGGACCACACCACCGCCATCTCCGCCTGCGGCCGGATCGAGTCCATGATGAAGGAGGACGGGGAGTTCCGCCGGAGCATGGAGGATATCCGCAAGAAGATCGCCGAGGGATGAGTTCATCCACAGCGGTGGAAACCCTGTGGACGAAAACGGTGGACAGCTTGGACAGCGGGGACAACAGGAATAACCCCTGGTCTTAGTCCACACGTCAGCCACAGCCTCGTCCACAGCTTTATTTTAGACGCGGCCGTCTTTTTGCCCCTTATCCCCACCGGACACATGCCCTACTATAACTACCACTATAAATAAATCTAAAATATCTCTCCCTCCCAAAATTTCAACATCTTGTAAAATCGGGATCGGAAGGGTTGAGAAAACCATACGGCCGTGTTACTCTGTTGAAAAGCGAGGTACTGAAAATGAGATTCAACGTAAACTCCAATATTTTGAAAGAGGGCGTCCTGTCCGTCTCCAAGGCCCTGCCCGTCCGCTCCACCATGCCCGTGCTCCGATCTTACGCTGCAGAAGGAGTGCCTGCTGCCCGCCATCGTGGAGGAAAGCGGCGAGTGCGTCATAAAGGGGCGCATCTTCTCTGACATCGTGAGAAAGCTCCCCGAGGGGAACGCCTTCTTCTCCCTGGACGGCCAGACCCTGACCATCCGGTGCGGCCGGAGCGTGAACCAGCTCCAGTGCATGGAGTACGAGGAGTACCCTCAGATGACCTTCGACGGGGACGATACCTTCACCATCACCTTCGATCGGGAGAAGGGTAAGCGGATCATCGACCATACGGCCTTTGCGGTGGCGGTGGACGAGGCCCATCCCTCCCTCACCGGCGTGCTGATGGAGACCGAGGGAAAGACTCTGTCCATGGTGGCCACCGATTCCTTCCAGTTCGCCAAGAACAGCATGACCATCGAAAGGGAAGTTCCCGAAAAGCGGGTGGTGGTGCCCGGCAAGGCGATCTCCGAGATCAGCCGCATGCTGGAGGAAGGGGAGGGAGAAGCGGCCCTCACCTTCTCCCGGACCCACATGAAGGCGGACATGGGCGGTTCCGTCCTGATCTCCCGGCTCATCGACAGCGACTATATCGATTATAAGCGGATATTGCCCAAAGCTTGCAAGACCCGGGTTTTAGTGGAAAAGGAAGCCCTTATGGAGAGCGTGGACCGGGCTCAGCTGGTGTCCCGGGACGGGAACAACAGCGTGCTCCTTAAGATCGGCGCCGAGAATATGGCGGTCAAGGCCGAGAGCGTGGTGGGCAAGATCGAGGACGAGATCACGGCTCAGGTCATGGGCGACGGGCTCAACATCGCCTTCAACCCCAGATTTTTATTGAACGTGCTGAAAAACGTGGAGGAAGACAAGGTGTACCTGGAGTGCAACAGCCCTATCAACCCCTGCGTGATCCGGCCCGTGAACGGGGAGGACTGCTTCTTCCTGGTGGTCCCCATGCGGATATTCTAAATCATGAAAAAGACTCTGCGAATAATCTTTATATTGCTATTAACGGTATTGATCCTGGCGGCCAATACCGTCTTTTCTGTTGCCGCGGCCGAAGACGAAGCGATCGACCTCAGGGAAGTGCTGACCGTCCGGGACGAGAAGCACGCCGACTACGCCGACAGGCTGAACGACGGCGTCTACAGCTCCTATGTGTCCTATAAAAAGGCGGAGTCCGTGACCCTGTCCGGCGGTCAGGAGATGGGATACGCCTATATCGGGTGGCAGAAGGTCCCCTCCTCCGTGAAGATCGCCTGGCTGGACCGGGAAAATAAGACCGTGGCCGAAGCGGACCTTTCCCCGGCCCTGTGGAACGAGTATTACGCCGCGCCCCAGGAGGGCGTTTGCGGGTTCACGCTGACCTTCAAAGAGGAGTGCGCCATCTCGGAGCTGTCCGCCTTCACGATCGGCGAGCTGCCGGAGGAGCTGCCCCGATTCGAGGCGCCGCTGAAGGAGCCCGCCATCATGCTGATCGTCGCCTATCCGGGGGAGGAACTCTCCTGCTTCGGCGGGCTGCTGCCGTCCCTGGCGGAGCGGGGCGTGCCCGTGCAGATCGTGTACCTGAACCCCTACAACCGGGGCCGGCAGGAGGAGTGCTTCCGCACCCTGTGGAAGCTGGGCGTTCAGAACGAGCCTATCTTTTTGAACACCACCGGCCGGCGGTCCCTTGACCCGGAGATCTTGAAGACCAGCTGGGAAAAGAACGGCGACGTGTCCCGGGAGCTGCTGAACGTGATCGAAGCCTATCGGCCCGCCGTCATCGTGACCCATGGCAAGACCCGACATTTTCCTATCATGGGCGAAGCTGAGACCGCCTATTCCGTCTTCACCGGCATCTATAAGCGGCTCAAGAACCTCCCCTGGCTGAAAAAAGTTTACTTTGCCGTGGAGAAGGGCGACAAGAACGGAGCATCCTACGACTTCTCCGCGGGCTACGACCAGGCGGCCGCCCTTTACGAGGAGGGGTACGCTTCCCTGCGCAACTTCCACTACACTCCCTATAGGGAGGATACCTACATCCCCTACCACACCACCGTGGGCAAGGATAAGAACGGGGACATGCTGGAGAACATCACCTTTACGCCCATAGCGACCCCGGAGCCTACCCCTGCGCCCACCCCGGAACCCACCGAGGAGCCGACGGCCGCGCCCACCGAGGAGCCGACCCCCGAGCCTACGGAGGAACCCACCCCTGCGCCCACGGCTGAGCCCACGGTCGCGCCGGTGATCGCGGCGGAAACGGTCGTGCCCTCTACGCCCGTGCCCACCCCGCTCCCGCGGCTGGCGGATACGAGGAAGGTGGTCATGCCCATCCTCCTGTCGCTGGCTCTGGCGGCGGTGCTGTTCATACTGTTGATGATACTCAAGCGGGCGATCGTGGCGAAGATCCCCGTGATCGTGGGCATTTTGGTGCCCGTTCTGGCCGCCGCCCTCCTGTGCGTGGGCCTCTACCAGGCCGCGTCCCTCAATAAGCGCCAGGCGGCCGCGGCGGAAGAATTTGACGACCTGCTGGCGGCGGAGGCGGCAAAGACGGCCGTGCCCACGGCCACGCCGACGCCGACCCCCACGCCGACGCCGGAACCGACGCCTACCCCGACGCCGGAGCCCACGGCCACGCCGGAGCCGACGCCGGAGCCTACGGCCACGCCCACCCCGGAACCCACGGCCACCCCCGATCCCTTCGCCGGCGTTTTCACCGACGGGGAGGAGATCGTGCAGATGGACGAGGACGGCGGCAAGTGGCTGTATAAGAACAGCACCTTCTCCGTGGAGATCACCCGGTACACGGGCGTCTGCGCCAAGATGGAATTCCCCTACTATGTGGCGGATATCTACATGGGGGCGGACGAGTTCAGGGCCGGCTTCGGCAACGAACAGCGGGCCGGCGCCCAGAAGGACAGCGCCATGAACATCGCCAAGCGCTATAAGGCGGTGGTGATGATCACCGGCGACAACCTGATCCATATGGACAAGGACAAGAAGGGCGTGCTGATCCGGGACGGGTGGATCTATCTCGACAGCAACAAGGCGGATCTGATGCTCTGGCACCCGGAGACCCGCTCCATCGAGCTCATTCCCAAGGAGAAAATCACCTCCGCCCAGCTCATCGCTGAGGACGGCGTGGAGAATTGTATCTCCTTCGGACCTATCCTGGTCCAGGATGGGGTCAAGACCGGCGAAAAGACGTTGGAGAACAACTGGCTGTTCAAGACCAACCCCCGGGTCGGCGTGGGCATGGTGGAGCCGGGCCACTTCATCGTGATCGTGGGCGGATACCGAAGCGACTATCCCAAGGCCAACCTTGGCTGGGACCTCAACGAGTTTGCGGAGCTGATGGCGTCCTTCGGCTGTCAGCAGGCCTACAACATGGACGGCGGCGTGTCCGCGGCCCTGATCTTCATGGGCGAGCGGCTCAACAAGGGCGGCAACAAGAAGGACTGGAGCCAGCTCAGGACCCTGCCCGACGGGCTGCTGTTCGGATATTCCGAGAAAGTGACGAAATAAGGAATTTATTAAAAGCACCACCTTTTCTTGAAAGAAAAGGTGACCAAAAGAACTTTAAGAATGAGGCTGTGCTTCGTACACAGCCTTCTTTTTTTCTTAAGTTTCTCTTTTTCCGCCGCTTTTTCTCTTTGTCTAAAGAGAAAAAGCGGCAAAAGAAAAATGTGAAAAAATACGTACCTATACTGACAAACGAGTGCATTTGCGATATAATACACTCTGTATATATATGTGGACGTATGCCCTTGCGGGCGGAAAGGAGGTCTGTCATGGAAAACGGCGCGTTTCATCATGTACCCATCATGGTCCGGGAAGTGACGGACCTGCTCGAGCCCAAGCGCGGCGGCGTGTTCGTGGACGGCACCCTGGGCGGCGGCGGCCACAGCGAGGCCATACTTGACCTCCTGCCCGACACCGGCCGTCTCATCGGCATCGACCGGGACGAAACGGCCCTCCGGGCGGCGACAGAACGCCTTCGCCCCTTCGGCGAGAAGATCACCGCCATCCACGGCAACTTCTTCCACATGAAGACTTTGCTGCTGCAGCGAGGCGTCACCGGGGCGGACGGCATCCTCCTGGACCTCGGCGTGTCCTCCTACCAGCTGGACGAGCCCAGCCGCGGCTTCTCCTACAAGGCGGAGGCCCCCCTCGACATGCGCATGGACCAAAGTGCCCCCCTCACCGCGGCGGACGTGGTGAACGGGTACGCGGAGAAGGACCTGGTCCGCATCTTCCGGGACTACGGCGAGGAGCGCTTCTCACCGGGGATCGCCCGGCGCATCTGCGAAGAGCGGGCTAAAAAGCCCATCAAGACCACCACTGAGCTCGCGGACATCGTCGCCGGCGCCATCCCCGCCAAGTTCCGCCACAGGGAGCAGCAGCACCCGGCCCGCCGCTGTTTCCAGGCCATCCGCATCGAGGTGAACGGCGAGCTCCAGGGTCTTCGGGACGCGGTGGACGGCTGCATCGACCTGTTGAACCCCGGCGGCCGGATCGTGGTCCTCACCTTCCACTCTTTGGAGGATCGGATCGTGAAGACCGCCTTTAAAACGGCGGAGAACCCCTGCGTCTGCCCACCCAAGAGCCCCCAGTGCGTCTGCGGCCGGACGCCCTACGGGAAAGTATTGACCAAGCACCCCCTGACCGCCTGCGAGGCGGAGCAGAAAGAGAACAGCCGGTCCGCCTGCTGCAAGCTGAGAGCTCTCGAAAAGCTGGACGGTGGCATAGGTACCGGAAAGAACACGTATAGAGAAGGGAGGGCGTAAGTCCGATGGAAGTCTCCTTTGACACGGAGAAACAAAACGGCGCCGTGGCACCGGTGACCCGCATATACGCTCCTTCCCACCGGAACGGGCCGGAGGTGCGGATGATCGAGGAAGTGGCGGAGAGCCTGCCCGTCTATCCCCAGCCCCGGGAGAAGGATCTGGAGAAGCAGCAGGCGGTGGAGGCGGAGAAGCCCCAGGTGCCCGTCTATTCCCGCATCCTCATGATCCTCGCCGTGTTCCTCATCGCGGCGACGGCCATCCTGGCCATCAGCGGCAGCGCCCAGATCGCCAAGATATACACGGAGATCCACACCCTGGAGAGCGACATCTCCTCCTACAAGGAGAAGATCTCCCTGCTCAGAAAGGAACAGAGCACCCTCAACGACTACACCACCATCAACGAGGCCAACCAGAACGTGGGCCGCGTCATGAGCTGGAACGATAACTGACCATAGAAAGGACGAACGTGGAGAAAAGGAAGCGGAAAAAGGCAAGGGGCCGTCGGCCCCGCATATCCCGCCTTCGCCGGAAGCTGCTGGTGGCTTCCGCTCTTGCCGTGCTGCTCCTTTTAGCGCTCCTCGTGAACCTCTACTACGTGTCCATCGTCAAGGGCCCCGAGTACGCCAAGATGGCCCAGCGCCAGTGGCAGAGCTCCCTGTCCCTGAAGGCGGAGCGGGGCAGGATATTGGATAGAAACGGCAACGTCCTCGCCGAGAGCTACACCACCTACCAGGTCTGCGTGAACCCCCAGGCCATCACGGAGGACGCGGATAGGGAGCGTATCGCCAACATCCTTTCCACCCTGCTCAATGTGAACTATGAGTCCATCATCGCCAAGATGACCAAGATCAACCCCAAGGACGGCAAGCCCTATCAGCAGGTGAAGATCAAGGACCAGGTGGAATCCAACGTCATCGCCCAGCTGGTCACCTTCCAGGAGAACCGGGCCATCAGCTACTACTCCGACGTGAAGCGGAACTACCCCGAGGGGAACCTGTTCGGCCAGCTTTTGGGCTTCACCAACGTGGACGGTGACGGCCAGACCGGCGTGGAGCTCTCCTACAACACGGTCCTCTCCGGCGTGGACGGCAAGCAGATCGCCGAAACGGACCGGGACGGCAACGAGATCCCCGGCGGCGAGAGCTCCTACATCGCCCCCATCGGCGGCGCCGCCATCCAGCTCACCGTGGACACGGGCATCGAGGGCTTTCTGCAGAACGCTCTCGAGGAGGCGGCCAGGACCAACCTGGCCAAGTACGCCTACGGCGTGGTCATGAGCCCCAAGACCGGCGAGATCTACGCCATCAGCTCCTACCCCACCATCGATCCCAACAACCCGCCCCGGACCGACGCGGAGACGCTGCTGGACCTGTCCCGGCAGCGGATGGTCACCGAGACCTACGAGCCGGGCTCCGTCTTCAAGGTGGTCACCCTGGCGGCGGCCCTGGACTCCGGCACGGTGAACGACGGGACCACCTTCAAGTGCAAGGGGTACCTGAACGTCCTGGGCCAGAAGATCAAGTGCTGGCGCAGTAAGGGCCACGGCAGCGAGACGTTGGCTCAGGCGGTCCAGAACAGCTGCAACCCGGCCTTCATGTCCATGGCCATCAAGATGGGCACGGACAAATTCTACGAGTACATCTACGCCTTCGGCATGAACGACAAGACCGGCGTGGGCATCGGCGGCGAGACCACCGGCAAGGTGACCCACAAGAAGTACATCCGGGACACGGACCTCGCCCGCATCGGCTTCGGACAGAGCATCTCCTGCACGGGCATGCAGATGGCCATGGCCGTGTGCGCCGCCATCAACGGCGGGGAACTTTTGAAACCCTATTACGTCCAGGACGTGACCGCTACCTCCGGCGAGGTGCTGGAGCATCACGAGAAGGAGGTGGTCCGGCAGGTCATCACCCCCGAGACCTCCGCCCTCATCCGCAAATATCTCACCGGCGTGGTGGACTCCGGCAGCGGCAGGAACGCGGCCATCCCCGGCTACAGCGTGGGCGGCAAGACCGGCACCTCCCAGAAGTACGACGAGAACGGGAAGGTATCGAGTACCCTGCTGGTAGCCTCCTTCGTGGGCTTCGTCCCGGCGGACGACCCGGAATACCTGTGCATGATCATCGTGGACGAACCCCAGGTCCCCGTGGTCTACGGCAGCACCGTGGCCGCCCCCTACGTGCAGCAGGTCCTGAAGAACGTGCTCACCTACTTCTCCGTGCCCACGGACCGGAAGGAAAGCGCCGTGTCCGTGCCGGACGTGCGGGGCATGACCGTGGAGCAGGCCACCGCCGCTTTGAAGAGCGCGGGCCTCGACGCGGTGTATATGGAGAGCGAGAAGGCGGCCGCGGTCCAGCGGCAGAGCCCGTCTCCGGGGAACTTCGTGGTGAGGGGCAGCCCCGTGATCCTCTACACCGCCTGGACCACCTTCCAGGGGGAGGAGGAGGAGATCGAGATGACCAAGGTGCCCAAGCTGGAGGGCAAGAACCGGATCAACGCTCTGGACGCCCTCACCAAGGCGGGGCTGGTCATGGACTACGATCGAAGCAACAGCGCGGGCACGGTGACCATGGCCCAGTATCCCGAGGGCACCGAAGTGCCCAAGGGGACCACGGTCCACGTAGAATTCTCCGGCGCGAAGACACAGGAGTAGACCGGAACACAAGGAGAAGATATGCTGTTATCCAGGATAGCCGAAGAGCTGCATGCGGGCCTGCCGGAGCGGGAGGCCGAGATCACCGACGTCGCCTACGATTCGAGAAAGGTGGTGCCCGGAGCCCTGTTCTGCTGCCTTCGCGGCGAGAAGACCGACGGGCATAGATTCGCCCAACAGGCGGTGGACAAGGGGGCCGCGGCCCTGATCGTGGAGGAGAAGCTGCCCATCGACGTGCCGCAGCTGCTGGTCACCGACGGGCGGGAAGCCATGGCCCGTTCGGCGGCCTGCTTCTTCGACCATCCCGAGCGGAAGATGACCATGCTGGCCGTCACCGGCACCAACGGCAAGACCTCCACCACCTACATGGTCAAGGCCGTGGCGGAGGAGGCGGGCCTCAAGGTGGGCCTCATCGGCACCATCCACAACCTGATCGGCGACGAGGTGGTGGAGACCGAGCGCACCACCCCCGAGTCCGTGGACCTGTTTAGGCTCCTCGCTCACATGGTTGAACGGGGCGTGGACCTGGTCATCATGGAGGTCAGCAGCCACGCCCTCGCCCAGAACCGGGCGGCGGGCATCCGCTTCAAGGCGGCCCTGTTCACCAATCTGACCCAGGACCACCTGGACTATCACAAGACCTTCGAGGCCTACCGAGCGGCCAAGAAAAAGCTTTTTTATCAGACGGATCTGGCCATCGTCAACGACGACGACCCGGCCGCGGCCTATATGAGCGAGGGATTGCCCTGTCCGCTGTGGACCATGGGCATCTGCAAGGGCGGCGATTTCTATGCAAAGAGCATCGAGATCACCACCGCCGGCGCCTCCTTCCACCTGTTCACCCCCAAGGGCGACGGGCGGGTGGACCTGCACATCTCGGGCCTGTTCTCCGTGTACAACGCCATGGGCACGGCGGCCCTGATGACCGCGGCGGGCATCCCCTTCAAGACCATCCGCACCGGCCTTGAGAAGCTTCCCTGCGTGGTGGGCCGGCTCCAGGCGGCGAATACCTTCGGTCGCCCCTTTGCCGTGTATGTGGATTACGCTCACACGCCCGACGCCCTGAAGAACGTGCTGGTTACGGCCCGGGGCTTCGCGAAGAACCGGCTCATCAGCGTCTTCGGCTGCGGCGGGGACCGGGACCACGGCAAGCGCCCCATCATGGGCGAGATCTCCGGAAGCAACGCGGACTTCTCCGTGGTCACCAGTGACAACCCCCGGTCCGAGGACCCCATGGCCATCATCGACAGCATCGAGGAGGGCATCCGCCGGACCGCCGCCCCCTACGTGATCATCGAGGACAGGCGCAAGGCCATCCACTACGCCCTCGACATGGCGGTCGCCGGGGACGTGATCGTGGTGGCGGGCAAAGGCCACGAGACCTATCAGGAGATCAACGGCGAGAAGCATCACTTCGACGATCTGGAGATCGTGGAGGAATATTTACGGGAGGGAACAGATGGCCTCGGTACATAAGCTGCTTCTGGCGGTGCTGCTGGGGTTCCTGTTCACCGCCATCCCGGGACCCGCGGTGATCCGCTTCCTCAAGCGCATGGACTTTCGCCAGTCGGAGCGCCAGGAGGGGCCGCCTTCCCACCAGAAGAAGGCGGGGACCCCCACCGTGGGCGGGGTGTTCCTGCTGCTTGGGTGGCTCCTTGCTTCCCTTATCGGCGTGCGGGAGGGGTTCTCCCTGGTGCTGCCGGTGCTGCTGGTGACGGTCCTCTGCGGCCTCATGGGCTTTTTGGATGATTTCATCAAGATCAGCACGGGCACCAGCATGGGCCTGCTGCCCTACCAGAAGGTGCTGCTGCAGTTCGTGGTCTCCCTGCTGGCGGCGGCCTGGCTCTACCGGAGCGACGCGGTGGGCTCCGCCATCACCCTGCCCTTCTCGGGGAAAAGCTGGGATCTTGACTTCTTCTACATCCCCTTCGCCCTGTTCGTGCTCATGGGGACCATGAACGGAGTGAACCTGACGGACGGCGTCGACGGCCTGGCGGCGGGGACCTCCCTGGTGGTCCAGCTATGCTTCGTGATCCTCTTCGCGCTCATGCCCCTGACGGGCGGCTGGACCGGGCAAAGCGCCAACTACGGCGGCATGTCCGTCTACGCGGCGGCGGGCGCAGGGGCCCTCATGGGATTTCTGCTGTTCAACGCCTATCCGGCCCGGATCTTCATGGGGGACACGGGCTCCCTGGCCCTGGGCGGGGCCATCGCCATGGAGGCTCTGGTGTCAAAGTCGCCGCTGCTCCTCCCGCTCATGGCCATCCCCTTCGTGCTCTCGGTCCTGTCCGTCATGATCCAGGTGGGCTCCTACAAGTTCCGCAAGGGGAAGCGGGTGTTCAAGATGGCGCCCCTCCATCACCACTTTGAGCTGCTGGGGGTCAGCGAACCCAAGATCACGGCTCTGTATATGCTCCTCACCGGCGTCTGCTGCGCCCTGAGCATCTATATCTTTACAAAATAAGCGAGGTACTGAACTATGGCACAACAAAAAACGGCGCTCATCGTGGGTATGGCCAAGAGCGGCATCGCCGCCGCCCGGCTCCTCTATGAAAACGGCTATCGGGTCATCATCAACGACATGAAGCCGGAGATCAAGGGTCTGTTCGACGCTCTTTCCGGCATCGCCTACGAGGTGCGCCTGGGGGACGATCCCATGGACCTCCTGGACGGGGTGGACCTGTTGATCCCCAGCCCCATCATCCCCTTCTTTAGGCCCTTCATCGTGGAGGCCCAACGGCGGGGCATCGAGGTCATCAGCGAGATCGAGCTTGGCTACCGGTATTCGAAGGCCGACTTCGTCTGCATCACCGGTACCAACGGAAAGACCACCTGCACCACCCTCACCGGCGAGATCTTCAAGGCCTCGGGCCGGAAGACCTTCGTGCTGGGGAACATCGGCGTGGCCATCTCCGCCCACGCCATGGAGACGAAGCCCGGGGACGTGATCGTAGCTGAGACCGCCGCATTGCAGCTCGAGGGGAACGTGCGCTTCCACGCCAAGGCCGCGGGCGTGTGCAACATCACCCCGGACCACATCGACCGGTTCGGGTCCATGGATAAGTACATCGCCGCCAAGGCCAAGATCTTCGACAACCAGACCGCCGACGACTTCGCCGTGCTGAACTGGGACGATCCCATCGTCCGGGATTTTGCGAAGCTCACCCCCGCTCACGTCCTCTACTTCTCCCGCAAGGAGAAGGTGCCCGAGGGCATGTACATGGACGGGGACATGATCATGCTCCGCTTTTCGGGCAAGGATGAGCCCTTCATGGACCGGAAGGAGATCTACATCCCCGGCGGCCACAATCTGGAGAACGCCATGCTCTGCGCCCTGCTGGCCCTGAGCCAGGGAGTGGACGAGGCCGTAATTAAGGAGACCCTGCGCACCTTCCAGGGGGTGGAGCATCGGATCGAGTTCGTCTGCGAGCGCTCCGGCGTCCGCTACATCAACGACAGCAAGGGCACCAACCCCGATTCCACCGTCAAGGCCATCGAGGCCATGGACCGGCCCACCGTCCTCATCCTGGGCGGCTACGACAAGCACACGGGCTTCGAGGAGGTCTTCGACGCCCTGCCCGGCAGCCACGTGAAGGCTTGCGTGGTCCTGGGCCAGACGGCGGACGAGATATTGGAGACCGCCAAGCGCCACGGCTTCGACAACATCTGCTATCGGTGCGACACCTTCCGGGAGACCCTGGAGAAGTGCCGGGAGCTGGCCGAGCCCGGGGACAACGTCCTCCTTTCTCCCGCCTGCGCCAGCTGGGGCATGTTCGAGAACTACGAGCAGCGGGGCAGAGTGTTCAAAGATATCGTTAGAAAATTCGAGTAAACTATGGAGAAAGCGGCAAGGCGAAAACTGACCACCTATAAGAAGCAGACGGGCAGCATGGATTTTTCGATCCTGCTGGTCGTCACGATCCTGTGCGCCTTCGGCCTCGTGATGGTCTTTTCCGCCAGCTACTATTACGCCATCCACACCCAGAACGGGGACGGGTACTACTACCTGAGAAAGCAGCTGGTCTACATGGCCATCGGCTATCCGCTGATGCTGATCGTATCGAGGGTGAACTACCGCTACCTCGACAAGGTCCGGTACATGTTCCTGCTGGTGTCCATAGCCCTGCTCATCATGGTGCTGTTCATCGGCAGCAGCGGTGAGACCGGCGCGGCCACATTGAACGGCGCCCGGCGCTGGCTCCGGTTCGCGGGCGTGTCCATCCAGCCCTCGGAGATCGCCAAGTTCGGCATGATCTTCTTCATGTGCTCCTACATGGCCCGGCATAAGGACCAGATGCGCACCTTCACGCTGGGCCTCGCGCCTATGCTCCTGGTCATCGGCGTCATCGCCGGCCTCATCATGCTCCAGCCCAACATGTCCATGGCCGTGATCGTGGCGGGCATCGGCGCGATCCTGCTGTACGTGGGCGGCATGGACGAACGGTGGATCATCGTCGTGGGCGCCATCGGCGTGGTGCTGTTCATCGTGCTCGCTACCACGGCGTCCTACCGCCTCGCCCGACTGACGTCTTTCCGTGATCCCTTCAAGGACCCCCACGGGGACGGCTACCAGCTCATCCAGTCCTTCTACGCCATCGGCTCCGGAGGCTGGTTCGGCAAGGGCCTCGGCAACAGCTACCAGAAGATGCTGTACATGACCTACGGCGAGTCGGACTTCATCTTCGCCATCGTCTGCGAGGAGTTCGGCATGGTGGGCGGCGCCCTCGTGATCCTGCTGTACGCCTGGATCGTCTATCGGGGCATGCGGGTGGCGCTGAAGTGCCGGAACCGGTACGGGAGTTTGATGGCGGCCGGTATCTCCATCGTGTTCGGATTGCAGGTGTTCATCAACATCGCCGTGGTCACGGGCCTTGCGCCCACCACGGGCCAGCCCCTGCCCTTCATCTCGGCGGGGGGCTCGTCCCTGCTGGTGTTCATGGTGTCCATGGGCATCCTGCTGAATATCAGCCGGGACGTGGATATTTAGTATACCGGCACGGTTTCTCTCCCTGCCGCATATCCTATGGTATGCGGGCAGAAGGAGGGGACCTATGGCGAAGCTCATCATCGAAGGCGGTCACGCCCTGAAGGGGCAGATCAACCTGCGGGGGGCCAAGAACGCCGCCCTGCCCATCCTGGCGGCGGCCATGCTGGTGCCGGAGCCGGTGCGGATCGGCAACTGTCCCCGGCTCACGGACGTGGAGCATATGGTGGGCCTGCTGAAGGCCCTGGGCTGCCGGGCGGAATGGGCGGGGGAGGACCTGTTCATCGACGCGGGCAGCGCCCGGACGGCGGAGCTGCCGGAGGGGCTGGCCGGGTCCATCCGTTCCTCCGTGTTTCTGCTGGGGCCCCTCCTGGGCCGCTTTGGGGCGGCGGAGGCGCCCTACCCCGGGGGCTGCGACATCGGCAACCGGCCCGTGGACCTGCACCTGAAGGGGTTTCGGGCCATGGGTGTGAAGGTGGACGAGGCGTCGGGGCGCATCCGCTGCCTGGGACGCCCAAGAGGCGGGGCGGAGATCGCCCTTGAATACCCCAGCGTGGGCGCCACGGAGAATCTGATCATGGCGGCCTGCGGGGCGGAGGGGGACACCGTTTTGGTGAACCCGGCCCGGGAGCCGGAGATCGACGATCTCATGGCCTTTCTGAACGGGGCGGGCTTTGACATGCGGCGGGAGGGGAGCTCCCGCATCCGCGTCCGGGGCGGACGGCGGGGCCGGGCCACGGCCCATGCCATCCTGCCGGATCGGATCGAAGCGGGCACTTACATGGTGGCGGCGGCCATCACCGGCGGCCACCTCGTGATACGCGGCGGGCGAAAGGAGCATCTTTCCGCCCCGCTGACGGCCCTGAAGGAGGCGGGCTGCCGCATCCGGATCGAGGGCGGGGACCTGGATATCGAGGGGCCGGAGCGGCCCAGGGAGCTGCGGCGCCTGGTGACGCTGCCCTATCCCGGATTCCCAACGGACATGCAGAGCCAGATGTTCGCTCTGTGCACCGTGGCCCGGGGCACCTCCGTTCTGGAGGAAAACGTGTTTGAAGACCGGTTCCGCCACGGGGCAGAGCTAAGGCGCATGGGCGCCGACTGCGATCTCAGGGGCCGCACGGCGGTGATCCGGGGGGTCAGGAGCCTCCACGGGGCCACGGTCACGGCCCACGATCTCAGGGGCGGGGCGGCCCTCGCCCTGGCAGGCCTTCGGGCCGAGGGCATCACCGTGGTGGAGCGGGCGGAGCGCATCGACCGGGGCTACGCGGATTTTGCGGCCACCCTCCGCGGCGTGGGGGCGGTCATACGAAGAGAGGACGATTAGGTGAAGGACGACGAACGGCGCAAAAAAAAGAATAAGCCGGAGGGGTATATCGACCTGTTTGCCGACGACGACGAGGAGGAAGAGGCCTCGGTGGGTTCCCTGTTCTCCGACGACGACGAGGACGAGGAGGCCGCAGAGGAAGAGGACCTGGCCGCCGAAGACGAAGAGACCGAAGAGGACGGCGCGGACGGGGAGGAGGCGGAGCCTGCCCATACGGAGTATGGCATGCCCCTGCCCACCGACGAGGAGGCCAGCTACGTCGAGCCCGAGGAGAAGTTCGACAGGACCGGGAACGCCTCCAAAGAATCCTTTGCCTTCGACCGCTTCGGTCGCCGGACGGGCAAGGTCCCCCGCAAGAAGCGTCCCAAGGAGCGCTACGGCAAGCGCAAGCACGCCAAGAAGGCCACCACCACCCTGCTTCTCAACGAGACCGAGGTCCTGCGGGAGCGGGAGGAGGCTCGGAAGCGGGCCAGCGAACGGGACAAGCTTCGCCAAAAGCAGCGTCGTCTGGAGATGGAACAGCGCAGGGCCCAGCGAAGGGTCGAACGGAAGAAGCGGCTGTACGCCATACTGGTGCTGCTGGGCCTGTTCGTGCTGCTGCTCCTCGCTGGCTACTTCACCTTCCTCATCCGCAGCATCGACGTGGTGGGGACCCTCACCCGGTATACCAAGGAGGAGCTGATCACCGCCTCCGGTCTGAAGCTGCAGAAGCATATCCTGCTCCAGGACCTGGATGAGGCCCAGGAGAAGCTGCGCCGGGACCCCTATCTCAATGCCACCGTCAAGTACGTCTTCCCCAACCGCATCCGCATCACCCTGGAGGAGCGGGGCCGGGCGGGCGCCGTGGCCTGGGGCCCCAATAAGGAGTACATCGCCATCATCGACCGGGCGGGCATCGTGCTGGAGAGCGACGCGTCCAGCTATACGGGGCTGCCCTTGGTCCAGGGGCTCATCATCACCGGCGCCAACCGGGGCGGCCGCATCGGCGATCCGGCGGACGAGCAGGTCCAGAGCATGCTGGACGTGCTCTCCACCTTGGAGGAGCTGGGCCTTTCCGACAAGATCAAGACCGTGGACCTCACCGAGACCATGGGCATCAGCCTCTACACCCCCGAGGGTTACCGCATCGAGGTGGGGGACACCTCGGACCTGTTCACCAAGTTGAACCGGCTCCGAAAGAACTATACCGCCATCATGGACAAGGCCACCCAGTACATAGGCCGGGGCGCGGACAGCGTGACCATCTACCTCTACAGCAAGAACGGCGTGGTCATCTCCCCCCACGAGGTGGGCTATGTGGCCGCCTCCCCGTCCCCCAACGCCACCATGTTCGTTCCCGCCCAGCGGAACCCGGACGAGCCCTCCGTCACCCCCGCGCCCAACAACACCCCCGACCCGGACGCCACCCCCGGCCCGGACACCCCGCCGCCCTTCAATCAGGGAGGTTTTACGGGGTAAACTCTCCCTGGGGAAATGCGCCGGAGGCGACCGAATTATCGGTTGAAAATATAGCCTTTCAAGCCGCAAGAATCCATTGACATTTCCGAAAGAAACGGTTAAAATAGTGCGTACCGTGGAAATGTGCGGGTGTAGCTCAATGGCAGAGCTCCAGCTTCCCAAGCTGGTCACGAGGGTTCGATTCCCTTCACCCGCTCCATCCTTTCGGCAGATACCCGCAGCCGTTACAATATCCGTTTGCGGGTGAGAGAACAAAAAAATCATTTGGAGGAGTATTGTAATGGCAAAAGCGAAATTTGAACGGACGAAGCCCCATGTCAACGTCGGCACGATCGGCCACGTTGACCACGGCAAGACCACTCTGACCGCGGCGATCAC
>CADCNE010000008.1:35306-89213 GCA_902802805.1 uncultured Eubacteriales bacterium | reverse complement strand
AACACTTTGTACGCATGCCAATGAGAGCGCGTCCTTTACGTCTTTTGCCGTTACTCCGCGTTTCTCCATCAGCAGACGGATCTGCTGTCCTGTTTTTGTTTTATCAATAGCTATTGCCATATCGATTCTTCTTTCTCTTCAGCGCCGAAGCCAAAGCCTCTGGCTCTATTATATTCGTTTCTGAAAAGCTTGTCATTGAACTTGTCGTTCAATCATAACCAACAAAAAACAGCAACCAGACCAATCTCTATGTCAGGTCAGCTCTTCCTCTTTATTAACACACTTTTTATGCGATAACATCAACGATGTTATCGTTCAAAAATCACGTTATTGTTTCTGCAAGCTGTCATAATTAGGACATACTGAAACAACTATTCAGCATGCCCTAATTAGAATATTCTGTTTATGAACACGACATACTGGAATTTGTTTATATTAGCTCTTCCAGATATTCCACCAATTTTTTATTCCCATTTTCAGCCTGTATTTCTATGCCGATTTGTTTTGCTTTTGACTGTACCTCGTGGGTACTCATTTGAATAAAAGCATTGACTAAGTCATCAGAAGAAAGTGTTTTCTCCTTCAAAGGTTTGAGCCCGTACCCTAATTTATATAATCGGTCTGCCCAAAAAGGCTGATCCACTGAGAATGGAATAATCTGTTGAGGTACACCTGCCATTAATGCCGCAGCCATCGTTCCTACTCCGCCGTGGTGAACCACTCCTTTTGCACGGGTAAACAAAAGTGAATGAGGTGCTGACTTAACAAATAGGATTTCTTTACTGCTTTTTCCAACAATTCCACTATTCCCAGTCAAAACGATAACCCGTTCATTTGTTTTCTCAATAGCCTGAGCCAGCTTTTTCATAAATCTTTCAGGATCAGAAAGTGGCATACTGCTGAATGATACAACGACAGGCGCTTCTCCCGCATTTAAGAAATCTATTATTTCATCGGATAGTTCTTCATCTGTCTCCAAAAACAGAAATCCAGGCAGAAACACTTGTCCGTCCCAACTCCTGACATCAGGAAACAGCAAAGAGCTTATCGGATAAACAATAGGAATTTGATTTAATCCATCCGTATAGGTGTATATTCCAGCTCGGCGCCTTTTAATTCCAAGTGTTTTCTCACGAAAATCATTGATTTCCTTTATCTGTGACGCCTCTGCTTTCTCATTTATTATATATGAAAGTTTGTTTAATACAGGCCCAAGGTTTTTATGTGTTAATGCAAGATTGGCGAACTCGCTGGCAGGAAAAGTAATAGGAACAGGAGGCATACTTACGCAAGGTATCCTAAGACTTAGTGCTATGTCTACCGCACCTAATGCTTTCGGATGGTACACGATCATATCCGCGCCCTTAGCCGCATTGTAGAAATCGTCCAATGTTTTTCGATAGGCTGGATTGATGACTTCTTTAGAATATCGAAGTGCAAGCCTCATGTTTCTTATCGGATGTTCCAAAATAGCTTTGCCTTCAGGTGTTTGGGCAATTGCCATTAGATCGCTGGCGGTTTCTTTAAACTCGACACCGTTTTCTTCTATGAGCTTTTGGAAGCTTCCTCCAGTACAAATCACGGCGGCATGACCCTGCTTTATCAATTCTTTTCCTAACGCTACATAAGGCTGCACATCGCCACGAGAACCCAGTGTCATAATACATACTCGCATTTTTCTCTCTTCCCTTGATGTTTCTTCATCAAATCCGAATTTACAGTGCTAATTCCATCAGCCAGCAATCCACTTTTTCTCCCTCAAACAGCTCATGTTTCGGAAGTGGTTTAATGATTTTAAACCCGGCTTTCTCGTATGCCCTAATAGCTCTTTTATTATCCTGGTGCGGATCAAGAAGAACTCGCTGAGCTGCCATGTTTTCTTTCAGATGAGAAGCCATCATTTTCAAAAAAGATGAACCTATTCCCTTGCTCCAGTATTTCGGCTCACCGATAAACTGATCCATGGCATACACGATATGTCCATCGTCAGGATAGTCATATTCATCGAACAATTCTCCGCTCAATTGATATGCCTGCGCATACCCGATGGGGGATTTCTGATACTCGATGATCATTCTGAACCCATCGGGAATTGCTTCCAAAAAATGTGCAGACAAGGTATCCATCGTAAATTTGACGTCGCGGCCTTCGTAGTATTCAAGCACTCTCTGATCTGTCAACCATTGAAACATGAGCGAAAGATCCGTTTCAGTAAAATCCCGGATTGTTATTTCGTCCTTTTCTATTTTCACGTGATCATCCCCACAAATCCCGATTCAGCTGATCCTTTCAATGATCAACTCTGCTGAACCCTCTTCCAGAGAAGTAAGCTCGTCATAATGGATATGGTCTCCCGGCTGGCCGTCCGCAAGCGCTGCGAGCTGCTCAGCCAGCGAAAGCAAGCCCTCTCTGTTTGCCGAAATAACGGCCGCTCCGCTGTCGACGGTCACGCGGATCTCAAATCCATCCACCCAGTTGACTTCCATCTTTCATTCGCTCCATTCGATCCAGAGTATAACCTCGACGTCTCCCTCTCCGAACGCGGAAAGCAGCTCTTCCCTCGTAACGTCCTCGATCCTTGCCAGCCGGGTAAAGTCCCAGGTGTTCTGATCATAATAGATGGTGATCTGGTTTCCCTGGTAAAGTATCACGTCTCCCGGCTCCGTGGTGATCGTCTCATCGGTTCGCGGCAGATCCCACGGCAGCGGGCCCACCTTCTCAAAGTGGCCGTAGTCATGCATCTCCATTTCGATGGCTTCGCTGCTGAGCATTTCGATTAACGCTTGTGCCGAGGCGTTGTCCTCCGGATGTGCGTAAAACACCTTGCCGTTGGCGGAGATCACCAGCGTCGGGACCGGCTGAACGGCATTCGCCGCCTCGTCCCAGTCGATGGTCTTCAGCTTCTCGATGGATACGTTCAGTTTGTCATCGACCCTGACGGAATACTTGTAATCGAAGTTTCCCGCGATGGGAGACCTGGTCTTTACGGTCACCGTCGTCTCGCCCGGCGCGACGCCTGTGAATGTGTACGTGATTCTGAATGCCGCGCCGTCAAGTTCATCGTGGTTCGCATCGAGATAATCCTTTTTGCGGGTGCAGGTGACGATATCCGAATCCAGCTCGATGTTGTATTCCGACCCGCCGCCGTCAAAGGAGTCGAATGTCAATGTCGCCTCAGTCTTCGTGTCTGTCGTCACGATCTCCCCTTTCCAGTCGATTATCCCGCCGAATTCATAGATGTTGTAGTAGCCCATCTTCCCCAGCTTTTCCGCCGCCTGCTTGCTGCGGTTGCCGCTGCGGCAGTAGATGAGGATGACCTGGCTCCGGTCGGGCAGCTCTTCCGGCGGCTCCGTGCCGATGTTTTCATTCGGAATGCAGATGGCGCCGGGGATATGACCGGCATCGTACTCATCCTGCCGACGAACGTCCACAATCACGTGACCGTCATCCGTTTCCATCATCCGCCTGGCCTGCTCCTGATCGATCTGAAGATACGGAAGCCGCTCCATACCGTCTTTGTCCAAAGGATAAAAATCCATGTTGTTTTGCGTACAGCCTGTCAACAGCAACAAAGCCGTAAGTAAGCATACTATCGTTCGTTTCACAGGCCCCTCCTCTCTTTTTCTATACCAGAAATGGAAGTGCAACGGCTGCAGCCGTGACACCCATGATCAGAAGCACCATCGACAGGCACCCGCCTCTATTAGAGCTGACCGCCTCTTCCTCTTCGTCATCATCGTCCATGAACAGGAGGAACGCTTCTTCCTCTTCTTCCTCGGACACCTGACCATCGTCATCTAAATCAAATGGGTCACCCATGCTGATACATGCCTCCACTGAACTTACCTTGTTGCTATAGCCTTAATTGATTCAAGCACGCTGCGCATGTGGTATTTGAGTAGGTAGAAAGCATCTGCGTATTCGGGAATAGCATATTTCGCTTGCTCCAGCAGCGGCATCACATAGGTCTCCGTCTCATCCACATAAGCGACCAGCTTCTTTTGCGTGAAAGAGCTTGCCATGGTGGAGATATTGTTGCATCGGTCCAGGATCTTCACGATGCGGGCGATCCGGTTCTCAGCGATCGCCGCGTAATACCGTTTCTTGGCGTCAGCCCTGGTCTCGCTCGGCATAACCTGAAAACTCAAAAGCCTGACAGCTTCCCTGACTTCCTCCGAGAAAGGCAGATCTTCAGGCGCTACGCCGCAGTCTTCGCAGACATCATGCAGCAGGATCGTTGCGAGGATCTTGTCCTCGCGGATGCCCAGCGCATGGGCGTGGCAGGCCATCATCAGCGGATGCGTGATATAAGGCACCTTAGTATCGGAGAATAGAGACGGTTTCCTGTACTGTCCCTCATGCGCTTTCTTCATGAATCTGAGGGCGGCGGAAGTCTCCCGCAGCCCCTCCAATTCAGAGGTTACAGCAATACGGCTATACATGTGTTCCGGAGAAAACAGAGCGTCAGCGATGGTCCAGTCCTGCCCCACTGCCTCTCCATCGGTCAGCTTGTTCACGGTCGTGTGCAAGGCAGCGGCAATATCCGCCAGTTTATCTGTATCAGGGATCGTTATGTCACGTTCCCACTGGCTTACCGCCTGTGGCGTAACAAACAGTCGTTCGGCAAGAGCAGCTTGTGTCAGCCCTCGCTTTTTCCTGAGCTTCTGAATCCTTTCTCCTATCTGCATGTCCATCCCTCCAATAGTATCAGTTTACCATATAAAAGCCTCCATGAAAAGGAAAAACAACTGTGCCCCGGCTTGACAAACTGGCAAAAACCCATGTGCGTATCCCGGCGTCATTGACTAAAGCGGCGCTTTACTTTTCGCATGTCGAACGTTTTCAGCGAAAGCGCTGCTTCGTTGAGATTATCCCGGCTCCATGCTACCATCTTGGTGTGAGGAGGAGGTGATCACATGAGGCCGACTGGTGATGATATGACCGCGATCGAACTGTACTGCCACAGGACCGAAGCGCTCTGGGTGACTGTATGGGCCGAGATCAAGGACGGAAAGCTGACTGTCTCGGGCCAGGATCTAGGCCAACCCGTCAAGGAGTGGTTTGGAAGCGACGAATTTGAATACTCGTGCAGCTTTGATGAATTGAACACCCGGAAGCTGTTTTCTGCCCTCTCCGAAAACGGCTCTGATCCCATTACAGAGTTTATTGAGCGCTTTTCCGGCCTGGACGGTTTTCAAAAGCTGAAGGATTTCGCTCGCGCGGCGAACATACCGTATGAGTACTTCAGCTGGCACTCTTTTGACTGATAATACAAAGAAGGAGGAAATTAGAATGAACATTATTGAAAAAGCTATTCAGTTCGCAACCAAGGCTCATGAGGGAGCCTGCAGAAAAGGGACTACTCTTCCATATATCCTCCATCCCCTGGAGGCAGGCGCGATCGCCGCGCAGATCACAGACGACCCTGAGGTGATCGCTGCTTCCGTTTTGCACGACGTAGTTGAAGACACCTCCTTCAGTGAGGCCGACATCCGTGTCCTGTTCGGGAATAGGATCGCCGACCTCGTCATGTTCGATACGGAGGACAAACTCAGGGACAGGCCAGCTGCAGAAACATGGATGACACGCAAGCAGGAGACCATGCGACGTCTGCAGCACGCGACGGACGACGAAATGATCGTCGTGTTTGCCGATAAACTCTCCAATCTTCGCTCCCTTCTTATCGACTATAAATGGGAGGAAGAATCGCTTTGGGACAGGTTCACGCAGAAGGATCCTACGAAGCATGTCTGGTATTACCTAAGTCTGCTGGACGTCTTCGAAACGCTGTTTGAAAAGAGAAAGGACAACACCTTGCTATAATCATTGCCTCAAAAATACAATTGTTACAGTTGAAATAATGGGTACTTTATCAAAAAGTGCAGTCAAAAGTGCAGTCAAAACTCTTTGAAGCCCTGTTTTTGTGAAGCAGGAAACAGAAAAAAGTCCCTAATTTAGGGACTTTTTTGGCCTCCCCGGCGGGATTCGAACCCACGGCCTTCCGCTTAGGAGGCGGACGCTCTATCCTGCTGAGCTACGGAGAGGGATACGGTCCGGTGCGGACCGCGGGGGTAATTATAGCCGGAAATGGGTGGTTTGTCAATCGTTCAAAGGAGCTTGCGGGTCTGGGCGTAGACGTTGCCGCTGCCCACTGTGATGACGAGGTCGCCGGGGGCGGCGTTATCATCGAGCCACGCGCGGATCTCCTCGAAGGTGGGGAGGTAAAGTGCGTTATGGGTGGAGGCGTTGATGCCGCGGACCATGTCCCGGGCGTGAACGATGCCGGTGTCCACCTCCCGGCCGGGGTAGATATCGGGGACCAGGACCTTGTCGGCCCGGCCGAAACAGGTTACGTCCTCGCAGAACAGGGTCCGAGCCCGGGTGTAGCTGTTGCACTGAAAGACGCAGTAGAGGGCCTTGTGGGGCACCCGGGAGGCGGCCTCCAAGGTGGCGGCGATCTCGTTGGGGTGGTGGCCGTAGTCGTGGAAAACGCGGACGCCGTTGCGCTCGCCCATGAACTCGAACCGGCGCTTGGTGTTCTGGAACCGATCGAGGGCCCGGGCGATGGCTTCAAAGTCGGCCCCGAAGACGCTGGCCACGGCCGCGGCGGCGATGGCGTTGATGACGTTGTGGGTGCCGGGCACGTGGAGGCTGATCCGGCCCAGGTTTTTTCCCTCATGGATGAGGTCGAAGGAGGCGCAGCCCCAGTTGTCGAAGCGGACGTCCGCGGCGTGCCAGTCACCCTCCGAAAGACCATAGGTCAGGGGTGTCCTGTCGAGGAGCGGCAGGAGCCGCTGGACCTTCTCGTCGTCCCGGCAGACGATGATCTTGCCCTCGGGGGGCACCAGAGCGCAGAATTGGGCGAAGGTCTCGATGATCTCCTGCTGGTCCCTGTAGCAGTCCAGATGGTCGTTGTCGATGTTGTTGACCAGGGCCACCGTGGGCACCAGGGTCAGGAAGCTGCGCACGTACTCGCAGGCCTCGGTGATGAACAAGTCCCCGTCCCCCACCTTCACGCCGCCGTCCAGCAGGTCCACGAAGCCGCCCACGTGGACCGTGGCGTCCAGCTTCGCCTCCTCGTTGATGTAGGCCAGCATAGAGGTGATGGTGGTCTTGCCGTGACAGCCGGAGATGGCGGCCACATGGGGGTACCGGGCGGAGATCTGGCCAAGGGCCACGCTCCGCTCCATCTCAGGGATACCGTGCTCCCGGGCGTAGGCCCGCTCCGGATTATCGGGCTTGATGGCGGCGGAGTAGACGACCAGCTCCGCGCCCTCCACCTGCTCCCCCGTCTGGGGTATGCTGACGGGGATGCCCAGCTCCTCCAATCGGTCCGTGAACTGGGACCGCTCGCGGTCCGAGCCCGTGACCTCATGGCCCTGCTTCTTCAGTATCTGCGCGATACCGCTCATGCTGCACCCGCCCACACCAATGAGATGGATGCGCTTCACATCGTCCAAACCAACTGCCACTTTTCTTGCCTCCAACCAACTTTCCCTATAGTATACGCTTTTACGACGGATTTGACAACTATTCGCCCGCTTTCGCCTGCTCCCTGGCCTTCAGCTCATCGAGGTCGTCCAGCGCCGTGACCCTGGGCGGCTCGCTGCCGTCCAGCATGCGGATGAAGCAGCGACGGCGCTTGTGCTGTTCCGTCTCGAAGAGCCGCCACTGGGACAGCACGTTGTTGTTCATCTCCAACTGAGGCCCGGTCTCGGCGTACTTGACGCCGTTGGCGATGGCCTTTTTGAGTAAGTCCTCCACCACGATCAGGTTCAGGCCCGAGCCCTTCAGGTCCGGCCGCACGGCGATGAGAAACAGATCGAGCCGATCGTTGTGGCCGCGGAGGGCCCGCAGGGTGGTGATCCAGCCGAAGGGGAACAGCCGCCCCCGGGTCTTCTGGTTGGCCCGGGCCAGGGACGGGGCCCCCACGCCGAAGGCCACCATCTCGTCCTTGTCATTGTAGACAAGGCAGGTGGTCTTGTTATTCACCAGGGGCAGGAATTCATGGGTGTATTTCTCAATCTGTCTGGGGGTCAGGGGCACCATGCCGAAGAGGACCTGATAGGCCTCGTTGTACAGCGCAAACGCATCGTGCAGATACTGGGGCAGCCGCTTCTTGTCAGACAGGTCCCGGATCTCCAGATTCATGTGCTTGCGGACCCGGTCCGTCAGCTTGGCGAGCCGCTCAGGCTCCTCGTCGGGGATGTGGATCAGGTACTCCACCCAGTCCACTTCCTTCACGAAGCCCAGCCGGGCCATATGCTCAAGATAGTAGGGATGGTTGTAGTAGACGTAGAACTGGCTGAGCTTGTCGAAGCCCTCCACCAGCATGCCCTCCCGGTCCATGTCCGAGAAGCCCTGGGGACCGTGGATGCCGACGCAGCCCAGCTCCTTCGCGTAGTCGGCGAGGGCGGCGTAAAGGGCATCGGTGACCTCCGGGTCGTCGATGAAGTCGAAGAAGGCGAAGCGGAGGTAGTTCACGTTGTTCTTCTCGTTGGCCCGCTTGTTGAGGATACCGGCCACCCGGCCCACGATCTCCCCCTCCTTATACGCCAAAAAGCACCGGGCCTCGCAGTACTCGAAGGCCGGGTTCTTGTCGGGCATGAGATCGTTGATCTGATCCCCCACCATATCGGGCACGTAATAGGGATCGTTCTTGTAGAGCTTGACGGGAAAGAGGACGAACGCCCGGATCTCCCGTCTGGTTTTTGCGACTTTGACGGTGACCATAGCCTGCCTCAGTTGTCCCACTTGAGCTGTTTGCCGCCGATCAGGTGCAGGTGGAGGTGGTGGACGCTCTGGCCCGCGTCGTCCCCCACGTTGGTGATGAGCCGGTAGCCGGAGGCCGCCACGCCCTCGCTCTCGGCGATCTTCCTGGCGCAGGCGAACATGTGGCAAAGAAGAGCATCGTCCTCAGCCGTCAAGGCCTGGGCGCTCTCGATATGCTTTTTGGGGATGATGAGCACGTGGACCGGCGCCTGGGGCGCGATGTCCCGAAAGGCATAGACCAGCTCGTCCTCATAGACCTTGGTGGACGGGATGTTCCCCGCCGCGATCTCACAGAATAAACAACTCATAACAATTCCATTCCTTTTCAGTAGTTTTGCCGGTTTTGCCTGCAAAATTGCCGCGCCGGTCCGCGGCAAAGGCACAAACTACAATCGGGTGAAAATCGCATTTTCACACGATCTCCTCTCCGATTGCAATACTATTTTCCCGCCCGATGATGCGCACGGTGACCGGCTCTCCCGCCGGTCCCGGGCAGCGCACCCGGACGTAGTTTCCGGTGTAGCCCGTGCCGTCCTCCTCCATGAGGACCTGCTGCACGGTGCCGATCTGCCGGTCGATGAAGGCCCTTTCGAGCTCGTCCCCGAGGTTGATCAGCTCCCGCGCCCGCTTCGCCTTCTCCTGCCGAGTCAGCTGACCAGGCATGGCCGCCGCCTTGGTGCCGGGCCGCCGGGAATAGGGGAAAACGTGGATGCGGGCAAAGCCCACCTCTTTCAAAAAGGCAGCGGTCTCCTGATGCTCCTCCTCGGTCTCTCCGGGGAAGCCCGCGATCACGTCGGTGGTGATAGCGGCGTCCGGCATGTACGAGCGCAGCCGGTCGGCGTTGCGCAAATATTCCTCCATCGTGTACCGGCGGTTCATACGCGCCAGCACCGTGTCCGACCCGCTCTGCAGGGACAGGTGGAACTGGTGGCAGAGGCTCTTGCTCTGGGCGCAGGTCCTGGCAAAATCTTCGTCCGCGAACCGGGGGTCCAAGGAGCCCAGCCGCAGCCGCTCCACCCCGCAGTCGTCCGCCAAACGGATGAGGTCGTTCAGGGTGGGCCGATCGCTGAGGTCCTTGCCGTATTCTGTGAGCTCGATGCCCGTCAAAACGATCTCCCGATAGCCCTTCTCGACCAGGGTCGTGAGCTCCCGGCGACAGCTGTCCGTGGACCGGGACCGGAGCGCCCCTCGGGCGAACGGGATGGCGCAGTAGGTGCAGAAGCTGACGCAGCCGTCCTGGACCTTCAGGGTGGCCCGGGTGCGGCTGTCCGCCACGGCAGAGAGGTCCTCGAAGGTCCGCCGGGCAAAGGGCGGTTCCGCCGCGGGGTCCGGTCGGTCGCCCAGGAGCGCCCGTTCCACCAGGGACACGATGTCCTTCCGGCCCCCGGTGCCCAGCACCAGGTCCACGCCGGGCAGGGCGGATACCTTCTCACGGGCCACCTCGCTGTAGCAGCCCACGGCCACCACCAGGGCGTCGGGGGCCTGGGCATGGGCCCGGGAGAGCATCTGCCGGGACTTCTGGTCCGCCACCGCCGTCACCGTGCAGGTGTTGACGATATAGGCGTCCGCCGGCTCCGAAAAGTCCACCACCTGATGGCCCGCCGCCGCGAACAGCTCCGCCATGGCCGCGGTCTCGTAGTGGTTCACCTTGCAGCCCAAGGTGTAAAATGCCACTTTCACGGCTTACTCTCCCAATTCAAACAATATCTCGGCGCACATGGCCATGCCCGCGGTCTCGGTTCGGAGGATCCGGGGTCCCAGGGACACCGCCCGAGCGCCCTTATCCACCAGCGCGGCCACCTCCTCCGCCTCGAACCCGCCCTCGGGCCCGATGAACAGGGCGATGCGCCGACCGGGTTTGTCCGCCATGACGGCCTTCAAGGTCCGCTCCTTCTCCCCCTCGTAGGCCACATAGACCGTGTCGAAGATGGAGAGGTCCGCCTTTTTGAGCTCCACCAGGGGCAGCACCTCGGGGATCAGGCCCCGATGGCTCTGCATGGCGGCCTCCCGGGCCACCTTCCGGTAGCGCTGGAGCTTCTTGTCAAAGTCCCGGCCGGGCTGGACCACGCACCGGGCACTCAGGGTGGGCACCAGGGCGTTCACGCCGAGCTCCGTGCACTTCTGGATGATGGTCTCCATCTTCCCGGTCTTAGGGAGGCACTGGAACAGGGTCAGCTTGTGGTGGGGCTCACTGACGCAGGGCCGCCAGGGGCCCGTCTTCACCAGGGCCTTGCCTATTTCGATGCGCTCGATCTCCCCCTCGCACTCGGAGCCCTTGCCGTCGGAGAGCATGACGTGATCTCCCTTTTTCAAGCGCAGCACCGAGGCCAAATGCTTCAGGTCCTCCCCCTCTATAACGGCCGTGTCCGGCCCTATGTTTTCCACGAAAAAGCGGTTCATAGGGGGTTCCTGCAGAGCATGGCGTACCAGCAGTCGGAGGAGATGACCTTGGTGACCTCAAAGCCCGTCTGCTTCAATTTTACTTCGGTCTCCGCCGCCCGGTCGTCGATGATGCCGGAGACGATGAACCAGCCCCCGGGGGCCACTACGGTCTTCGCGTAGGGCGCGAGACCGATGATCACGTCCGCCACGATATTGGCCGCCACCACCGGGTAGGGGCCGCCGATCTTGGCGCGCAGGGCTTCGTCGTCCAGCAAGTTGCCGATGTAAATCTCATATCCCTCCTGGGAAAGGCCGTTCATGTCGGCGTTGTCCCGGGCCACGGTCTCGGCGATGGGATCGATGTCCACAGCCACGGCCCGCTGCGCCCCCAGGAGCCGCGCCGCGATGGAGAGGATGCCGCTGCCGCAGCCCATGTCCAGCATGTCCATGCCGGGCTCCATGACCCGCTCCAGGAATTCGAGGCACATGCGGGTGGTGTGGTGGGCGCCGGTGCCGAAAGCCATGCCCGGGTCCAGCTTCAGAACCACCCGGTCCGTCGTTGGCTTCTCCTCCCAGCAGGGAAGCACCAGCAGCCGCTGGCCGATCAGCAGGGGCTTATAGTACTGCTTCCAGTTGTTGGCCCAGTCCTCCTCGTCCACGGTGCGGACGGTAACAGCCAGGGTGCCGAGGTCCACGCCCAGGCCCAACGTCCTGAGCCGCGCCACGGCCTCCTTAGCCGCCTCCACCTTGGGCAAATTCTCCGGGCAGTCCGCCACGTACCCCTTCACGCAGGGCCGGTCCGTGCCGATCTTGTCCATGTCGGCAAAGTCCCAGTAGAGCACGCTCTCCCGCAGGAAGGCCGCCGCGGCGGTCCGGCTCTCCTCGATGCTCTGGCCCGTGATCCCGGCCCCGTCCAGGGCGGCGCACACGTAGTCCAGGCCTTCATCGGTGGTATAGACGCTGATCTCCAGCCATTTCATGGGCAATTTCTCCCGCAAACCGTATTTTGTAACAAAATATTATACTATGTTCTGCCGTCTCTCACAAGTCCTTTTCTGTCGATGCGCGAAAAAACAGGACCGGTCCCATAAACCGGTCTCCATCATACATCGTTCATTTGTATCCGACGCGAACCGCCTCTACACTGAAGGTATGGAGAAGCCGTCGCACAAGGGGAGCATGGAGGTGGGCCGGACCGCCTATCTCATCGAATCCGGCCGCCGGGTCCGGGAGGTCGTCATCTGCGGCCGGGCCGGGCAGCTATACACCGTCCGCTTCACCGACACAGTTGGCGGCATCCGTCTCCGCCCCGACCGGCTCTACCCCACCCGGGAGGCGGCCCAGGCCAATTTGCGGCAGCGGAAGGCGGAGGTGCAGCAGCTCAAGCCCGCCTCCGGCTGGCACAATGCGCCGCTGTGGCAGTGCTGAAAAAGTTCCATAGACAAAAAAAGATGGCTGACATTGCCGCGCCATTCGGTTTAGCTGACCGATGCCGGCAAAGTCGCCATCACAGAGCTTGGACATACCGCGTCCGCATGCCCTGGCTCGTCTTAATCTTATCAGACGGAGGGCTTGCTGTAAACCCCTTTAGAATTGAAAAGCAATTGTGGAATAATTGCAAAAACCCGGCCGGGGCTGTTGCATTTGGCGTGGGGCGTGGTATAGTTAGGACAGTGGTTAGCACTCTATATCGTTGAGTGCTAAAACAACAGATTTCGAGGTGAAAGATATGGCTAAAAAACAATTCAAGGCGGAGTCCAAGCGGCTGCTGGACATGATGATCCATTCCATCTATACCCATAAGGAGATCTTTCTGCGGGAGCTGATCAGCAACGCAAGCGACGCCATCGACAAGCGGTACTACGCCGCCATGCAGAAGGGCGGCGAGGGCATGGACCGGAGCGACTACTTCATCCGCCTCAGCCCCGACGAGGAGGGCCGGACCCTGACCATCATCGACAACGGCTGCGGCATGACCGAGAAGGAGCTGGAGGAGGACCTGGGTACTATAGCAAAGAGCGGCACCCTGGCCTTCAAGCAGGCCATGGACAAGGCCGAGGGCCAGCCCCAGGGCGACGTGGACGTGATCGGCCAGTTCGGCGTGGGCTTCTATTCCGCCTTCATGGTATCGAAGAACATCAAGGTCTATTCGAGGACCGAGGACGGCGAGGGCCACGTGTGGGAGAGCAACGGCGAGGATGGCTACACCGTCAAGCCCTTCGACTACCCCACCGTGGGCACCCAGATCGTCCTGACCCTAAAGGACGACGAGGAGGGCGAGGACTACAGCCAGTACCTTCGGGAGTACACCCTCACCTCGCTGGTCAAGAAGTACAGCGACTACGTCCGCTATCCCATCCGCATGATGGAGGAGAAGCGGGTGCCCAAGGGCGAGAAGGAGGAGGGCAAGCCCCAGGAGTACGAGACCGTTATGGAGGACGTGGTGCTCAACTCCATGGTCCCCCTGTGGAAGCGGGCAAAGAGCGAGGTCACGGACGAGGAGTATGACCGGTTCTATCGGGACAACTTCTTCGACGTGGACGACCCCCTGAGCGTGATCCGGGTGTCGGTGGAGGGCGCGGTGTCCTACACGGCTCTGCTGTTCATCCCCAAGAAGGCGCCCTGGGACTTCTACACCAAGAACTACAAGCGGGGGCTGAAGCTCTACAGCAGCGGCGTCATGATCATGGACGCCTGCGAGGACCTGCTCCCTGACTACTTCGGGTTCGTGAAGGGCCTGGTGGATTCGCCGGACCTGTCCCTCAATATCTCCCGGGAGATGCTGCAGCACGACCGGCAGCTGAAGGCCATCGCCAACAATCTGAAGAAGAAGATCCAGTCCGAGCTCAAGAAGATGCTGGATAATGACCGAGAGAAGTACGAGACCTTCTACAAAGCCTTCGCCCAGAGCATCAAGTTCGGCGTCTACGACCAGTACGGCATGAACGCGGACTTTTTGAAGGACCTCTTGATGTTCTATTCCGCCCGGGAGGAGAAGAACGTGACCCTCCACGAGTACGTGGCGGCTATGAAGGAGGACCAGAAGGCCATCTACTACGCCGCGGGCGACAGTCTTGGGCACTGCCTGGGCCTGCCTCAGGCGGAGCTGATCCGCGACAAGGGCTACGACCTCCTCTGCCTCACGGACAACGTGGACGAGTTCGCCCTCAGGGTGCTGGCGAGCTACGAGGAGAAGCCCTTTAAGGCGGCCACGGACGACGATCTGGGCCTTGCCTCCGAGGAGGAGAAGAAGGCCATGGAGGAGAAGGCCGCTGAGAGCAAGGACCTGCTGGAGAAGATCAGGGAGGACCTTGCCGGCAAGGTGAAGGAAGTGAAGCTCTCCGACCGGCTCACCAAGAGCGTGGCGTGTTTGAACGGCGAGGGCGGCGTGTCCATCGAGATGTACAAGACCCTCTCCGCCATGCCCAACGCCGGGGACATCCCCATGGAGTTCGTGCTGGAGCTGAACCCCAACCACCCGGTGTTTGAGAAGCTCTCCGGCCTCTCTGACGATGAGCGCAAGACCTACTCCGAGCTCCTGTACCAGCAGGCGCGGCTTATGGCCGGTCTGCCTCTGGACGACCCCGCCGCATTTAGCGAAATGATCTGCAAATTGATGTAACAAGCTGTTCCACAGCATATTCCTAATTATTCCTGGCTTTTCTTTTTCCGCCGCTTTTTCTTTTCTCCCGAAAAGAAAAAGCGGCATAAATAAGGCATAAAAAGAAAGGGGGCATCCCTATGAACGCAAATCAACTGACACAAAAGAGCATCGAGGCCATCCAGGCGGCGCAGCGGATGGCCCAGGAACGGAACCATACCCAGATCCAGCAGGCGCACCTGCTGTACGCATTGATCGACGACGCCGAGGACCTGAACGCCCAGCTCCTCACCGCCATGCAGGTGAACGTCACCGGCCTGAAAGGCGAGCTATTGAACCTTTTGAACGGCCAGGCCAGCTACTCCGGCGGCGGCAGCGGCCAGCTCTACGCCTCGGCGGCCCTCGACAAGGCCCTCAATGAGGCCGAGAACCGCATGCAGAAGATGGGCGACAGCTACATCTCCGTGGAGCACCTGATGATGGGCCTTATCGCGGAGCCGGACAAGGACCTTGCGGCCCTGTTCCGCCGGTACAACGTGACCATGGAGGGGTATTTAGCCGCCCTGCAGAAGGTCCGGGGCACCCGCCAGGTGAACTCCGACAACCCCGAGGACACCTACGACGTACTGAAGAAGTACGGCCAGGACCTGACGGCATTAGCCAAGGACCAGAAGCTGGACCCGGTCATCGGCCGCGACAGCGAGATCCGCAGCGTCATCCGCATCCTCTCCCGAAAGACCAAGAACAACCCCTGCCTCATCGGCGAGCCGGGCGTGGGCAAGACCGCCATCGCGGAGGGCCTCGCTCAGCGTATCGCCCGGGGCGACGTGCCCGAGAACCTGAAGGATCGGCAGCTGTTCGCCCTGGACATGGGCGCGCTGGTGGCCGGCGCGAAGTACCGGGGCGAGTTCGAGGAGCGCCTGAAGGCGGTCCTTGCCGAGGTGAAGCAGAGCGAGGGCAGGATCATCCTGTTCATCGACGAGCTCCATACCATCGTGGGCGCGGGCAAGACCGAGGGCGCCATGGACGCCGGGAACCTGCTCAAGCCCATGCTGGCCCGGGGCGAATTGCACTGCATCGGCGCCACCACGCTCGATGAGTACCGCAAGTACATCGAGAAGGACGCGGCCCTGGAGCGCCGTTTCCAGCCCGTGCTGGTCAACGAACCCAGCGTGGAGGACACCATCTCCATCCTGCGCGGATTGAAGTCCCGCTACGAGGTCTTCCACGGCGTGAAGATCCGGGACGAAGCCCTGATCGCCGCCGCGGTGCTGTCGAACCGCTACATCTCCGACCGGTTCCTGCCCGACAAGGCCATCGACCTGGTGGACGAAGCCTGCGCCATGATCAAGGCGGAGATGAACTCCATGCCCACCGAGATGGATGAGATCAGCCGGAAGATCATGCAGCTGGAGATCGAGGAGGCCGCCCTCAGCGAGGAGACCGACAAGGCGGCCCTCGAGCACCTGATGGAGATCCGCCAGCAGCTCGCCACCCTCCGGGACAGCTTCCACAAGATGAAGGCCAACTGGGAGAACGAGAAGCAGGGCATCAACAAGGTCCAGCAGCTCAGGGAGAAGATCGAAGCCGTGCAGCAGCAGATCGAGAAGGCGGAGAACGAGTACGACCTCAACAAGGCCGCGGCGCTAAAATACGGGGAGCTGCCCAAGCTCCAGAAGGAACTGGAAGCGGAGGAGGGCAAGTCCTCCGAAAAGGAGCACGTGCTCCTCAGGGACCACGTGGGTGAGGACGAGATCGCCCAGGTGGTGGCCCGGTGGACGGGCATCCCGGTATCGAAGCTGCTGGAAAGCGAGCGCAAGAAGCTGCTGCACCTCGATTCCGTGCTCCATGAGCGG
Source organism: uncultured Eubacteriales bacterium (assembly GCA_902802805.1). GTDB lineage: Bacteria > Bacillota > Clostridia > Christensenellales > CAG-138 > RUG472. Next base: position 72,602 of record CADCNE010000008.1, on the reverse strand, counting down.
GTGGTAGGCCAGGACGACGCGGTCCAGCGGGTGGCGGACGCCATCCTGCGCTCCCGGGCGGGCATCCAGAACCCGGATCGGCCCATCGGCTCCTTCCTGTTCCTGGGCCCCACGGGCGTGGGCAAGACGGAGCTCAGCAAGGCTCTCGCCCAGGCGCTGTTCGACGACGAACGGAACATGGTCCGCATCGATATGTCCGAGTACATGGAGCAGTACTCCGTGTCCCGGCTCATCGGCGCCCCACCGGGGTACGTGGGCTATGACGAGGGCGGCCAGCTCACCGAGGCGGTCCGCCGCAAGCCCTACGCCGTGGTCCTGTTCGACGAGGTGGAGAAAGCCCATCCTCAGGTGCTGAACGTCCTCCTGCAGGTGCTGGACGACGGCCGGATCACCGACGGCCAGGGGCGGACGGTGGACTTCAAGAACACCATCATCATCCTGACCAGCAATCTGGGCAGTGACCTGCTCCTCAACGGCATGGCTGAGGACGGCGCCATCCGCCCGGAGACCGAGGAGGCGTTGAACCGGCTGCTTAAGACCGCGTTTCGGCCCGAGTTTTTGAACCGGCTCGACGAGGTCGTGTTCTTCCGGCCTCTGACCGGCGAGAACATGAAGGAGATCGTCGGCCTGCTCCTCAAGGACCTGGAGGGCCGCATGGCCGCCCGGGGCCTGAAGCTGACCGTCACCGACGCCGCCCGGGACGAGATAATAAAGGAGGGCAGCGATCCCCTCTTCGGCGCACGGCCCCTGAAGCGGTACATCCAGAGCAAGGTGGAATCGCTCCTGGCCCGGCACATCATCGCCGCCTCCCCCAAGGAAGGCACCACCCTTACCGTGGACGTGGACGAAAACGGGAAGCTGACGGTGGCGTAAGCCTCCATGTCAAACTAAGCCGTGGCCTCTTTGCCCCCATATGTCATCCTGAGCGAAGCGAAGGATCTCTGAACGTAAAAGCTGATACAACGAAAAAGCAGCTCGTTTCGACCAACACCGTTCAGAGATCCCTCGACAAGCTCGGGATGACATTGTTATTCTATTGCATCCTTAATCAATAGACGTTACAATGTGACCGAAGAAGAACAAAAGGAGTGAAGCCATGATCCGCGTAGAACGTATCCAGATCCCCACCCTGCCCACCAAGAAGCCCCGGCGGCTGTACATCTACACGCCCAAGGGGTACGAGGGGAGCGAGGAGCGGTACCCCGTGCTCTATATGTTCGACGGCCACAACGTCTTCTACGACAGCCACGCCACCTACGGCAAAAGCTGGGGCATGAAGGAGTATCTGGAAAAGAGCAAACTGCCCCTGATCCTGGTGGGCGTGGAGTGCAACCCCGAAGGGGACAACCGCATGAGCGAGTACGCCCCCTGGGACATCGTCTGGAAGGGGAAGACCCTGTTCGAAGGCCGGGGGAAGCTGACCATGGACTTTTTCGTGGACGAATTGAAGCCCCGCATCGACCGGGAGTATCGGACGATGCCCGACCGGGAGCACACCCTCATCGCCGGCAGCTCCATGGGCGGACTCATGTCCCTCTATGCTGTGACCGCCTACAACGGCACCTTCTCCCGGGCGGCGTGCCTGTCCCCCAGCCTGTGGGGGGCACGGCACCATGAGGCGGACCTGAAGGCGGCCGGTCCCCTCAAAAGCCCCACTCGCATCTATATGGACATGGGCACCGCCGAGGTGGACGGGCACATCACCGGCCTCACCAGCCTCTTTGAGACCGCCCGGCGGCTCACCCGCGCGGGGGCCCACGTGGACGCCCGGGTGGTCCCCGACGCCCGCCACAGCGAGGCGTATTGGGAGAAGCGGATACCCATTTTTATGAAGTATTTGTTGAAGTGATATTTGCCGCTTTTTTCTTTTCAAGAGACAAGGAAAAGCGGCGCAAAAAGAAAAGCTCAGGAATGGTCAGATGAATGACCGCCTGAGCTTTTTCCTTTTTTGGCAGTTTTTACAAGTCCATGACAACTCTGTTGCAGTTCGTCCGAATCCGGAGCGTAGGATAAAGCCGTGCAAGAAATGCGCCTGATAAAGCGTATTCATGGTGAAAGGAGACGGACATGGAGAGAAAAAAAGACACCTACCTATCCTACGGCGACATCGTCCGCATCGTGGAGACCTATTCGGACATGCTGCTGAGGATCGCCCTGAACCGGGTGCGGAGCCTCCCCGCGGCGGAGGACATCGTGCAGGGGGTCTTCGAGCGGCTCATGCGCCGGCGGCCCATCTTCGAGAGCCGGGAGCACGAGAAGGCCTGGCTGATCCGCACGGCGGTGAACCTGTGCCTCACCGATCTCAGGGCGGAGAGCCGCCACGGGAATTTGCCCCTGGACGAGAACGTGGCCACAGAGTTTGGCGAGGACACCTACGAGGTGCTGGACGCGGTCCAGGCCCTGCCCACGCCAGACCGATACGCCGTATACCTCTACTACTACGAGGGCTACGGCATCAGGGACATCGGGCACCTGCTGAAGGAGCCCGAGGGTACCATCAGCTCCCGGCTGTCCCGGGCGAGAAAGAAGCTCAAAGCGTTACTGGAAGGAGGCAATCATGGAAGACAGATACAGCAGCGCCTTTGATCAGGTGCGTGCTTCCGACAGCATGAAGGCCCGCATGGTGGACCGGATGCGGCAGATGAACGAAACCGAGCCCCAGCCCGTCCGGGTCCCCCAGCGGCTGAGAAAGCGGACATTGACCATCCTGATCGCGGCGGCTATCCTGCTCATCGGCGGCACGGCCCTCGCGTTGGGCATCGGTGCCATGATCGGCACCCGGGACAGGGCCGCCCAGGCCGTGGCCTCCTACCAGGCGGTGCTGGAGGGGCAGGGGGTGCCGGAGACGGTGGAGCTGCCGGGGAGCAGTGTGCCCGTGCCGTCCCCCTACATCACCTACGCCCAGTTCCAGGCGGACGAGGACGGCAAGTGGCTGCCGGACACCATCACGGACATCGACGTGACCGCCCAGGCAGGCGGGCTCACGGTGCGGTTCGCAGAGCTGATCTCCCGAACGGAGTTCGACCAGCTGGCCTGCTATCTCGTGGTGGAGGGGGCCAAGCCCGTGCCCTATTCTCTTTCCGAGATCCGGATGTCCATCAACGGCGGCGAGGCTCTCAAGACCAAGGCGGAGATGGAATGGGAGCAGAACCGCGGCTATGGCTCCCAGCCCACGCCCACGCCCTTTGAGGCCTGGAGCATGGACGATAGCGACACCAACTACCTGACCTTCCCCCTGGCGGGGAATCCCCTCCGGGCCGGGAACACCTTCACCCTGACTGGCAAGCTGAACGGCGAAGCCTTCACCCTGACCTACGACTTCACCAAGGAGCGGTATGAGGCGCTTCGCCAGACCCAGCTTCAGGAGGTGAGCGCCATCGGCGCCGTCATCGACGCCATCCCCGACGAGACCATCCCCGTGAACGTGACCGGCTGCGGATATCTGGTGGAGGAGATCGCCCTGGCCGACCACTTCATCTATTATGTGGACACCCTGGACCCCGCCTGGCCCGCGGGCAAGGACCACCCCAGCCCGCCCTACGATACCTACGACGAAGGCCTTTGGGTGGCGGTGGACGGCATGCTCTATGAGGACGAGTTCGTCAGCGCCTCCGACGACGAGAACGGCGTCCACCACGGCATCTACCGGGCCTACTTCCCCTACGATGAGAGCAACCTGCCCGCCACATCTCTGCTGTCCATGAGCCGGGTCATCTTCCGGATCGATTGGGCCACGAAACAGGTCACCGGGCCCAGGGACCAGGCGGAGTACGAGGCCTGGCGCAAGGAGAGCATGGAGCTCTCGGCCCCGGATTTTGGCACGGACTATATCGCCAAACTTTCGGCCAAGGCGGACACCTTCATCGTTTCCCAGGTCGTCTACCTAAACAACTGGGCCGGGTACTTCGGCCTGGTGGTGGAGACGGACCAGCCCGTGGACAAGCCCCTCTACGGCATGGACCGGCAGCCCGTTGTCACGGTGAACGGCGTGAAGCTGAACAACCACACCAACTATATCCAGACCCCCAACGACTTCATGGGCGGCACTGACCACGACGGCAAGCGCATCGGCTTCTGGCTGGACGCCCCGGCCCTGCGGCTCCTGCCGGACAGCTTCGAGGTCACGGTCTCCTGGAACGGCAGCGAAACCACCTTCACCCTGCATAAGTCGGACTTCCAGCCCGGCGACGCCCAGAGCGGGGAGTACAAGCGGCTGTTCGGCTTCTAAAAAACACATACAAGAAAAGGAGACTATGCACGAAACATAGTCTCTTTCTCAGGGTTCTTTTGGACACCTTTTCTTCCCCAAAGAAAAGGTGTCCGCTTTCAATATTACCTTACAAATTCCTTCGCCCCTCCAATGCTTTCGCCAGGGTCACCTCATCGGTATACTCCAAATTGCCGCCGATGGGGATGCCATGGGCGATGCGGGAGGCGGTGACGCCCAGGGGCTTCAGGAGCCGGGCGATATAGGAGGCGGTAGCCTCCCCCTCCACGTCCGGGTTGGTGGCCAGGATGACCTCCTTCACCTCGCCGCCCTTACACCGCTCCAAAAGCTCGTTGATCTTGATATCCTTGGGCCCGATGCCCTCCATGGGCGACAGGGCGCCGAAGAGCACGTGATACCGGCCGTTGAACTCCCGGGTCTTCTCCATGGCGATCACGTCCCTGGGGTCGGACACCACGCAGATCACGTCCACCCGCCGCCGGGGGTCGGCGCAGATCTCGCAGAGCTCCCCGTCGGTATAGGTGCCGCAGACGGGGCAGTTGTGGACCTTCGTCCGGGCGTCGGTGATGGCCTTGGCCAGCTCCTCCGCCTGCTCCGGGGGCACGCCCAAAATATGGTAGGCGAGCCGGGCCGCCGTCTTGCGCCCGATGCCCGGGAGCTTGCCCAGCTGCACCGTCAGCCGTTCGATGGATTCGATGGCCATGGCTTAGAAGGGCAGGTTCATGCCGCCGGTGAGCTTGCCCATCTCCTGCTCCACGGTGGAAGCGGCCTCCTTGAGAGCGCTGTTCACCGCCGAGAGCACCAGATCCTGGAGCATCTCCACGTCGTCCGGGTCCACGCACTGGGGGTCGATCTCCACACTGAGGACCTCCTTCGCCCCGTTCACCGTGACCTTCACCATGCCGCCCCCTGCAGAAGCGGTGAACTCCTGTGCGTTCAGCTCCGCCTGCTTTTTGGTCATGTTCTCCTGCATCCGCTGGGCCTGCTTCATGAGCTGCTGCATGTTGCCCATGCCGCCCATGGGGAATCCGCCGTGCTTTGCCATATGTCTATACCTCCGTTACGTATTCTTTGTATATCAGGTGATGGTCAGCTTGTCCTTGAACAGCCCCACCAGATCCGCCACATCGCTGTCGCTCTCACCCTCCCGAAGGAGCAGCTTTACCCCGGGCCTAAGGGCGTCCAGTTCCCCCTGAATGACGGCCACGCTCCGGGAGTTCAGCATCCTGAGCTTGCCCGCGTACTCCGCCGGGAAGGAAATTGTCAGCTGGTCCTCGGTGAGCTCTGTGGCCTGGCCGAAGGCAGCGCTGCGGTGGACCAGGGCGTTCGCCTTCTGGACCCGGGCAAGGACCTGCTTCCAAAGGGCATCCGCCTCGCCTCCCAACGCGGGCTTGGGCGCGGGCTTAGGCTCCGCCTTGGGGGCCGGCTGGGGCTGGGGCTTGGGCGCTTCCACCGGCGCGGGGGCCGGGGCCGCGGGTTCGTATGCCTCCTCCGGCAAATACCCCTCCTCCGGGGGCGGTTCGGGCAGATAGTCTTCCTCCTCGTAGACGGGGGCAGCTTTCGGCGCCGGGGCCGCCGGAGCGGGGACGCCGTTCTTCAGCTGCTCCTCCACCAGAGCGAGCCGGGCGGAGAGGGCCTCCACGCTCCCGTCGTCCACGGGCTGGGCGATCCGCACCAGCACCGTTTCGAGGAGCATCCGGGGTGAGGGGAAGTAGCGCATATCGTTCTGGACCGCCATGAGCTTTTCCATGGCGTAGAGGATGCGAGCGTTGGGGTGCTTGCCCGCCTGCTTCTGGTATCGGGCCATCCGGTCCGCCGTGACCGCCAGAAGGTCGGCGCAGTCCCCGCAGGCCTTGGCGAGGAGGAGCGAGCGCATGTGCCCCGCCAGCTCCCCAGCGAACACGGCCATGTCCCGGCCCTGGCGCACCACGGTGTCGAGGCTCATGAGGGCCCCCCGGGCGTCGCCGGATAGGAGCGTATCGGCCATCTGAAAGAGGAAGTCCTCGTCCATGATGCCCAGCACGTTCTGCACGTCCCTGGCGGTGACCTTTTCCCCGCAGAAAGACAGGCACTGGTCGAGGAGCGAAAGGGCGTCCCGCATGCCGCCGTCCGCAGCCCGGGCGATAAGGCGAAGGCCGTCGGGCTCCACCTGGGCTCCGTCCGTCTTCAGGATGTACTGCATGTAGCCCATGATCTCCGGCACCGTGAGCCGGTGGAAATCGAACCGCTGGCAGCGGGAGATGATGGTGGCCGGGAGCTTTTGGGGCTCGGTGGTGGCCAGGATGAACACCACGTGCTCCGGCGGCTCCTCCAGCGTCTTCAACAGGGCGTTGAAAGCGGAGCCCGAGAGCATATGGACCTCATCGATGATGAACACCCGATATTTCAGCTGTAATGGGGCGAACTGGGCCTGGGAGATGAGATCGCGGACGTTCTCCACGCTGTTGTTGCTGGCGGCGTCGATCTCGATGATGTCCGGGTTCTGCTGGGCCGCCGTGCGGCAGCTGTCGCATTGGAGGCAGGGCTCCCCGTTCTCGGGATGGAGGCAGTTGATGGCCTTCGCCAAAATGCGGGCCGTGGTGGTCTTGCCCGTGCCCCGGGAGCCGCAGAACAGCCCGGGCCGGTAGGTCCTGTACAATGCCTGATACGCCATACGCGCCTCCTGTCGTATCAGTATACCACAGGCGGGACGCATAGGAAAGAACTTATTTTTTGTTCCTTTTTCTCTTCATGAGAAGAGAAAAAGGAACCGAAAAAGAGAAGCAAGGGGGATAAAAGAAAGGGGATCAGGGAAAGTCGCCCGTGTACAGGCATACGCGCCCGGAGAAGATCTCCGTCAGCGCTTTCACCAGCTCCTGACGGGCGCCGTTCGACAAGTCGTAGACGATGAGCCGGGCCGGGGCCATGCCGATGAGCAGGCTCAATATGCCCTCGCCGCTTTCGTCCACGTACTCCATCCGCAGCGACCCCTCGTCGGAGAGGGAGCAGAGGCCGTCCCCGTGGAGGCACAGCCGGAGGGACGGACACCGGGGCGGGCGCTCGTTGAGCAGCAGCCGCAGCAGGCTCGCCGCCTCCCCGTACTCCTTTTGGAGCAGCAGCTCCGAGAAGGCTTCCTCCACGCACAGCCGCCAGAAGAGCAGGGTCTCGGGCATCCGAAACCGCAGAAAGCCCTCCAAACACAGCTTCCCCTCCTCCTGCAGATACCCACAGAGCCGCGCCACGGTCTCGCTCAGATCCTCCCGCCGGCGGGCCGCCGCCACCGCGTTCTCCAGGACCCGCTGCCGGTCCTCCCGGCCAAGGGGCGTTTCGTCCGCCATGGCCGCCATCTCGAAGGTGACCAGGTCGTGGATGAGCACCCGGCCCAGCGCCTCCGCCAGGGCCAGCAAGCCCTGCCGTCCCTCCATGCGCACGCCCACGCCGCCCAAAGCGGAGGACAGGGCGTAAGGCGCGCCGCCTTCCCGGAGCCGCGCCTCCAGCAGCCCTTCCAGGTCCACGTCGTATTCCATTGTCTGAATGATCCAGGACGACACCGCGCTTCCTTCCCGATACAATTCTTTCCTTTCATCCTATGTGGGTCGGTGTCTATTGTGTGCGGAAAATCTGTCTCTATTCCTGAAAGATGGAGCCGCCGCCAGGGGCAGGGTGTGTGTTTGGCGCAGAATGTGGAATAATTGTGACGGGCCCTTCCCTTTAAGCTTTTCTTAAGGTAAGCTGACTACAGTAAAGAAAAAAACGTGGGAAAGTGGAGATCATGGCCAATTCCAAGAAGAAAAACAGAAGACGGAAGACTTTGTCCACCGTGCTCATCCTCCTGGCGATCCTCATCGCCGGGGCGGCTGTGGGCATCAAGTACCTGAGGCAGCACGTCACGGAAAACTACGGCTCCAAGAGCAGCGACGAGGCGCAAACGGCCACCGTCACCGTGGGCAGCATCAGCACCACCATCACCGGCAGCGGCACCCTGTCCGCCCAGGAGACCACCGACGTGTCCATTCCCTCCACCGTGGCCCTGCGCTCCCTGTGCGTGGAGGAGGGGGACACCGTGGAAGAGGGGGACATCCTCGCCTACCTGGACCTCACCGACCTGATGAGCGCCATGAACGATCTGCAGACCGAGCTCGAAGAGCTGGACAGCGACATCGCCGACGCCGCCAAGGAGACCGTGAATAACGTCATGAAGTCCACCGTGGTGGGCCGGGTGAAGGGCATCTACTGCGAGGCCGGCGACTCGGTCCTCTCCATTATGTACGAGCACGGAGCCCTGATGACCATCTCCCTGGACGGCCATATGGCGGTGGATATCCCCGCAGCGGGCCTCTCGGCCGGGGACACCGTGACCGTGACATTGTCCGACGGGACCGCCTACCCCGGCACCGTGGACGAGGTCCGGGAGGACGAAGCCGTGGTGCTCATCACCGACAACAAGCCCCTCTTAGGCGACAAAGCCACCGTGACCGACGAAGAGGGGAAGACCCTGGGCACCGGGGAGCTGTACATCCATCAGCCCCTGAACATCACCGGCTACGCGGGCACCGTGAGCCGGCTGATGGTGACCGAGAACGCCCCCGTCACCAAGAACCGCATCCTTCTGTACCTCACGGACACCACCTTCACCGCCAATTACGACGCCCTGCTCCAGCAGCGGGCCCAGGTGGAAGATGACCTGAACGAACTCATTTCCCTCTACCGGACCGGCGTGGTCCGCGCGCCTCTTGCCGGGAAGGTGGAGTCCATCACCGACGAGCAGGAGACCGTGGAGGGGGCGGAGGTCCCCGCCGAATGGACCTTCGCCGTGATCCGGCCCCAGGAGAAGATGATCGCCACCGCCTCCATCGACGAATCCAACATCCTCTCCGTGGAGGTGGGCCAGACCGCGTCCGTCACCATCTCCTCCATCAGCGATGATCCCTTCACCGGGGAGGTCACGTCCATCGAGAAGACGGGCACCAGTACCAGCGGCGTCACCGGCTACTCCGTGGAGGTCACCCTGGACAGGACCGAGAAGATGCTGACCAGGATGTCCGCCACCGTTTCCATCCGCATCGAGGGCGTGGACGACGCCCTGCTCCTTCCCGAGGACGCCGTGACCAAGACCCGGACCTCCGCCTACGTGTACACCTCCGTGAATTTGACCTCCGGCGAGCTGGAGAGCATGGTGGAGGTGAAGACGGGCCTGACCGGCGGTGGATACATCGAGATCACCGAGGGCCTCAAAGAGGGCGACACGGTCTACTACACCAAGAAAAAATCCAACGACTTCAGCTCCTTCATGGGCGGCTTCGGCGGCGGCTTTGGCGGCGGCTTCGGCGGCGGCAGCGGCTCCGGCGGGTTCAGCATGCCCGGCGGCGGCTCCGGCGGCGGTTCCGGCAGCGGTTCCGGCAGCGGCAGCAGCAGGCCCCGGGGCTCCCGGTCCGGCAATTCCGGCGGAGGTCAGCCATGATCGTATTGAAGGACGTTTGCAAGACCTACCAGGTGGGCGACGAGGTGGTGCGGGCATTGGACCACGCCAGCCTGACGGTGCAGGACGGGGAGTTCGTCAGCATCATCGGCCCCAGCGGCAGCGGCAAGTCCACCATGATGAACATCATCGGGTGCCTGGACGTGGCCGACAGCGGGGAGTACCTGCTGGACGACATCCCCATCGAGGACTATACGGAAAACGAATTGGCCCAGGTCCGCAGCCGCAAGATCGGCTTCGTGTTCCAGAGCTTCAACCTGATCCCCCAGCTCACCGCGGCGGAAAACGTGGAGCTCCCCCTGATCTATCAGCGGGTGCGCCGAGCGGAGCGCCGCCGCCGGGTCCAGGAGGCGTTGGAGCGGGTGCAGCTCACCAGCCGCATCCACCATCTCCCCTCGGAGCTCTCCGGCGGACAGCAGCAGCGGGTGGCCATCGCCCGGGCCATCGCCGCCCACCCCTCCCTCATTTTGGCCGACGAGCCCACAGGCAACCTGGACTCCCGGACGGGGAAGGACATCATGGACATCTTCCACGAGCTTCACAACAGCGGCAACACCATCGTGCTCATCACCCATGACGACACGGTGGCCCGCCAGGCCCAGCGGAGCATCCACATCCTGGATGGGCACGTACGGGAGGTGGACGCATGATCCAATCCGTACGCATGGCCATCAAGTCCATATCGGGCAACAAGATGCGGGCCTTCCTCACGATGCTCGGCATCATCATCGGCGTCATGGCCCTGGTGATCCTGGTGAGCCTGGTCAGCGGCGCCACGGGGAACGTGACGGACACCATCTCCAGCCTGGGGAGCGATCAGATAACCGTCCGGATATCGGACAACAAGGGAACCCCCGTGACCATCGCCGATTTGTCCGACTGGATGCAGGAGGAGGCCTTCGGCCGCATCGCCCCCGTAGCCTCGGAGAGCGTCACGGCGAAGTACGGCACCGAGACCGGCTCCCTGACCGTCTACGGCACCACCGCCTTCTACGCGGACGTGCAGAAGCTGGAGCTGCTGGTGGGCCGGTTCCTCAAGATGGCGGACGAGGAAAACGTGTCCTTCGTCTGCGTCGTCAACGAGACCGCCGCCACGGAGCTGGTGGGTTACGCGGACTGCCTGGGCGAGGACATCCGCCTGAACGGCCAGCGCTTCAAGGTGGTGGGCGTGTTGAAGGACGACGACAACTCCCTGACCAGCGCCTTCCGCAGCGGCTCCCTGGTGGCCTACATCCCCTACGCCGCCCTCACCCGCATCAGCACCAGCGCCACGAAGGAGGTCACCTCCTTCTATGTGAGCGCCGGCGAGAACAGCACCGTGGACGCGGCCAGGGAACGGCTGACGGAAATAATGAAGGAGCGCTTCGATCAGGACGAGGACGCCTTCAGCGTGTCCTCCCAGAACGCCCTTGAGAGCGCCATGAGCAGCGTCACATCCATACTGGCGGTGCTCCTCGGAGGCATCGCGGCCATCTCCCTCATCGTGGGCGGCATCGGCATCATGAACATCATGCTGGTCACCGTCACCGAGCGCACCCGTGAGATCGGCATCCGCAAGGCCATCGGGGCGAGCCGGGGCATGATCCTGACCCAGTTCCTGGTGGAGGCCATCGTTATCTGCATGCTTGGCTGCGCCCTGGGCATCCTGGGCTCCTGGGGCGTCCTCAGGCTCATCACCACGGTGGTATCGGGCCTCGACATCAGCTTCCAGATGTCCGGCAGCGTGGTGCTCATCGCCGTGCTGTTCTGCTTCTTCATCGGCATCGTGTTCGGCCTGTATCCGGCCAACAAAGCAGCCCGCATGGCGCCCATCGACGCCCTGCACTACGGCGGCTGAGGAGGACCTATGAGATTCAAGAAATTCATCTATTCCGTTCTGCTCGTTCTGTTCACCCTGGCCCTTCTTGCGGACCTGGGTCTCTGGTTCCTGGTGCCCGAAGCGGGCGCTGAAACCCAGGAAACAGGCAACACTACCTTCACGGCCCCCGGGGGCATGACGTTGCCCGACGGCATGACTTTGCCCGATGGCATGTCCTTCCCTACGGATGGGACCATGCCCGACGGGATGAGCTTCCCCGACTCTGCTGAGGGGAGCGACGGCTCCAGACCCAGCCGTCCCGGCCGCACCTTTGAGGAGGGGGAGACCGAGACCGCCGAGGCCGCGGAGACGGAGGCCGAAAGCGCCTGGCTCTCCACCGTGAAATCCTGGTTCTCCATCGCCAAGGCCTGGCTCTCCGCCCGGATGACGGAGCTGCAGACGTACCTGCCCCTCTCCGAGCTCCGGCCCGTCAAGGAGCTGGTGAGCCCTTACCGGCTGTACATCCTGATCGGTTCAGCTTTGGGCATGGTGCTGTGCATCGTCCGGCTGGCGTTCATCAACAAGAAGATCCGCCAGCAGCAGGAGGCGGACCCCCTCTCCCACCGTCGGGTGGCCCTGTGGCCGGCGTTCCTGCTGCTCCTGGGCGCCCTGTCCCTGGTGGTGTTCCTGTTCCCGGTGAACGAGGAGGAGGAAGCCACGGACGGGGCCGTGACCAACGCCCGGGTCGTGAGCGGCACGGTGGAGGAAAAGACCCTGACCAGCCTCATCCAGTCCACCGGTTCCCTGTCTGAGCAGGAGGCCGTATCCCTGGATATCCCCGCCTCCGTCACGGTGGCCTCCGTCTGCGTCCACAACGGGGACACCGTCACCGCCGGCCAGATCATCGCCAAGGCGGATCTCACCTCCGTCATGCAGGCCATCGCCTCGGTCCACGAGGTGTTGGAGGACATCGACGGCCAGCTCCAAAGCGCCCATGAATCGAAGGGCGTGACCTCCCTCACCGCCCCCGTGGCGGGGACCGTGAAGGTGGTCTATGCCGAGGCCGGCGAGCAGGCCATGGACGTGATGGCCGATCACGGCTCGCTGATGCTGTTGAGCCTGGACGGCCGGATGGCGGTGCAGGTCCCGGCGGCGGACGGGCTGACCATCGGCAGCGCGATCACCGTCACCCTGTCCGACGGCACCGAGCTTACCGGCGAGGTGTCCTTCTTAGAGGAAGGCATGGCCACGGTGACCGTGGTGGATCGTGGCTACGCCATCGGGGAGCAGGTCTCCGTGAAGAGCGCGGACGGCACCCTTTTGGGCAGCGGCTCTCTGTATGTCCACAAGTCCCTGAACATCACGGGGTATCTGGGCACCATCAACCGCATCTACCGGACCGAGGGCAGCACCGTCTACGCCAACCAGACCCTGATCGGGCTCACGGACACGGCGGACCTCGCAGAATACAAGGCCCTGCTGCAGGAGCGGTCCGAATACGAGGCGGAGCTCAAGACCCTCTTCGAGCTCTACCAGACCGGCTATATCCACGCCCCCTGCGACGGCGTCATCGACGGCCTTTCCGACGAACTTACCTACGCCTCCCTTTCGGACATCGTAGCGGGCCTCACCGTGCGGCAGCTCAGTTCCGGCCCCGCCGACGCAGAGCCTACGGAGTATGTGCACTATGTGGGTCAGGTCCAGGCAAACGAAAGCGGGCTCCTGTCCCTGACCATCGGCTCGAATCCGGTGAACGTCACCAGCTACAGCTCCATGCCCTCCCTGTCCGGCGCCACCATGACGGGCACCTACACCATCCCCGGTTCGGCACCCATCTACCTTTTCGGCAGCGGATGGAGCCAGATCACCTCCGCCGACATCCTGCCGGGAGATATGGTGCTCTTTACCTTCGACCAAAACGGCGGCCTCGTCTGGGTCATCGTCCAGCACACGGCGGCCAGCGCCACGCCCACGCCCGAGCCCACACCCACCCCCACACCGACGCCCACCCCCACGCCTGAGGGCTTCATCCAGCCCGACGGCAGCAGCCCCCAGCCCGGCGAAAGCGGTGAGCCCTCCGGCTCGGCCAGCCCCCAGGGCGGCGGTCGGCCCAGCGGCGGCGGTGGCGGCTGCATCAACTTTAAAGTCCCCTCGGGCGGCGGCAGCGACAGCGGATTTGGCACCACGAAGAAAGTGGCGTACACCATCGGGTCGCAGGAGCTCTGCACCGTGACGCCTCAGGAGAAGATGCTGATCACCGTGTCCATCGACGAGCTGGACGTGCTCTCCCTGTCCCTGGGCCAGGAGGCGGACCTGTATCTGGACGCCCTGCCCACCACGGGCTTCACAGCCACCATTTCCGAGATCGACCCCGAGGGGGAGAACGGCGGCGGCAACACCAAGTATTCCGTGACCCTGGCCCTGGACCGCACAGACCAGCTCTACCCGGGCATGAACGGCACGGCCTGCTTCCCCCGGAAGGAGGGGCCGACGGTCCCGACGGTGCCTCTGGCGGCGCTCGTAGAGGACGGCACCCGGACCCTGGTCTACACGGCCTATACTGAGGAGGCCGACGAGCTCCTCTCCCCCGTGGAGGTCCAGACGGGCGTTTCCGACGGCACGGACGTGGAGATCCTCTCCGGCCTGTCCGTGGGTGATACCTTCTACTATCGCTACGCCGACGAAGTCTCCTATGTGACAGAATAAAAAAGGGGGCTGCTCCGATCGAGCAGCCCTCAGTCTGTCGAAAAAGGCGGCAGACCATTTGCAGCAAAAGATATTGTACTATACTGACAGGTAGAAATGGCGCTTTCGGCGCCATTTCCTTTGAACAAATGCCGCAAATTAGCCGTTTTTCCGCCCTCTCGCGGTACCTTTGTACAGCTTCGGGGCGGAGAAAACGGCTTCTGCCATCCTTTGCTGACAGACTGTTCAGCTTGTCAAAAGTATTTGACAAGCTGCGGGCTGCTCCGAAGGCATCTTGGACCGATAGCCATCCGGAGCAGCCCTATATTTGTATGTGTTTTTATACGCTCACCTTATCGAACACGAAGCTCTGGGCGGAATAGAGACTGTGCCGCCCGCTGCAGGCGAAGCTGACGGCCGCTGCCAGGGCGAAGAAGGGCAGCCCCGCGCCGCCGAAGAGCTCCATACTGAGGAGCACGCTGGCGATGGGGCAGTTCACCACGCCGCAGAAGAGGCCCACCATGCAGAGGCCCGCGCCGAAGGAGGGGCTGAGGCCCACCAGCGGCCCCAGCAGACACCCCATGGTGGAGCCCACGAAGAAGGAGGGGACGATCTCCCCGCCCTTCATGCCGCAGCCCATGGTGATGGCGGTCAGCAGGAGCTTGATGATCCCGTCCCAGGGCAGGGCCTCCCCCTCGATGGCCCCGGTGATCACGTCCGACCCGGCGCCGTTGTACCGGCTCGTGCCCAGCAGGAGCGATATGCCCATCACCAGCGCAGCGCCCACGGCCACCCGCAGGTATCGGTTGGGGAAGAACTTCCCGAACAGCTTGTGGGAGGTGTGCATGACCTCGCAGAAGAGGATGCTGACCAGGGCGCATACGAGCCCCGGCCACAGGCTCTGAAGGCTCAGGGCCGGGACCCCCTGCAGGACGTACGCCTCCGCCTCCGCGCCCAGGAGCCGGGCGATGTAGGAAGCGGTCATGGACGAGAGCACGCAGGGCAGCACCGCCGTGGAGGAGATCATGCCCACGCTGGCCACCTCGATGGAGAATACCGCGGCGGTCAGGGGCGTCCCGAACACGGCGGCGAACACGGCGCTCATGCCGCACATGGTCACGAGCCGGGTCTCCCCATCGGAAAGCTTCAACAGCCGGCTGATGGCGGTGCCCAGGCCCCCGCCGATCTGCAGCGCGGCCCCCTCTCGGCCCGCGGACCCGCCGCAAAGGTGGGTCAGGAAGGTGCCGGAGAAGATCAGCGCGGCGAGGCGCGCCGGGACGCTCTCATGCTCCTTGGTGGCCCGGAGCACCGCATCGGTGCCCGGGTCCTTTTCCATCTTCAGCAGGGCGTAGAGGTACGCCGTCAACAGCCCCGCCGCAGGCAGCAGATAGAGGAGCCAGGGGTGGGCCTTCCTGAGCCGGGTGGCGAGGGCGACGGCGTGGTAGAAAGCCGTGCCCACCCCGCCGCAGACCACGCCCGCCAGCAGGCCCAGCAGGACGAATTTGCACAGATTGAGTTCGGTCAGGCCGTCGGCGCGATCTACTTTGCGCTGACGTGAGCGCTTTCCTCCCCTGAAAAAAAGGGGGGGAGGTCAGTAAGGACGGAGAATTGATATGAAACGCAGTGAAATCAACGCAGCGCTCCGGGAGATGGAGCGCATGATTCAGGAATATCGCTTTTCCCTGCCCGCCTTCTGCCATTTCACGCCGGAGGAATGGCAAACCAAGGGCCACGAATACGACGAGGTCCGGGACTGCAAGCTGGGCTGGGACATCACCGACTACGGTAAGGGCGACTTCGACCGCTTTGGGTTCAGCCTCATCACCATCCGCAACGGGAACCGGGCCATGGCGGACAAATACCCCTCCGTCTACGCCGAAAAGCTCCTCTATCTCAAGGAGGGCCAGTACGCCCCCAACCACTTCCACTGGTTCAAGACCGAGGACATCATCCACCGGGGCGGCGCGCCAGTCCTGATCCGGGTCTACAACTCCCTGCCCGACGAGAGCATCGACTACGCGAACCCCGTGACGCTGAACTGCGACGGCCGCCGGTTCACCGTCCCAGCCGGCACCCTCATCCGCCTGACGCCGGGGGAGAGCATCCACGTCCACCAGGGCCTCTACCACGACTTCCAGGTGGAGCCGGGCCAGGGTCCGGCGCTCCTCGGCGAGATCTCCCAAACCAACGACGACGAGCACGACAACCGCTTCGAGCCCCCCGTGGGCCGCTTCCCCGCCATCGAGGAGGACGAGCCCCCCTATCGGCTGCTGTGCGGGGAGTACCCGGCGGCGAGATAAGGCGTATACAGCAAGGACCGCGAGGCAAACCCCCGCGGTCCTTTTATCTGTTGTTCTGCAGTCAATCGCCCAGGTCGATCCAATACCGCTGTTCCACGTTGCCGTCTTCATTGACGAACTCGTTTTCCAGCACGCCGCCGTTCCGGACGATGGACTTGGCGGAGCCCACGTTGTCCTTGTCGCAGGTCATGAGCACCCTGTGGATGCCCAGCTTTTTGCACTCGATCAACGCAAGCCGCACCAGCTCCGTGGCGTAGCCCTTGCGCCGTTCGCTGGGCCGGATGCCGTCACCGATGTGCCCGCCCTCCCGCAGCAGGGCGTCGTTGAGATAGTGGCGGATGTTCACCGCACCGAGGAGCCGATCCCGCTCCGGGTCCAGCAGGAAGAACACCGAATCGGGCACCTTGCCCTCCGTAGCGGTCTTCAGCTCCAGGTGCTCGAGATAGTAGTCGAAATCGTGATAGTCGTTCTTGAAGATGGCCCAGGGGGAGCGGTTGGTGTGGTTGATCTCCTGGTCCGCTTTCCATTCGTCGATCATCTCGCCCAGCTGCTTCTCATATGCCCGTGTCAGCTTGATCAGCTTCAGGTCCATGGTGCCTCCGTATTTTTTTATGCCTCCGGGGCGCTCAGAGCGGCCTCGGGGATGACGATGGGCTCCACGGCGTTGAAGCTGGCGAGGATGCTCTCCCCCCGAACGACGGGAATGTCTATGGTGATCTCCATGCCCTCCATCTCCGACATGCCCATGAGCTCCTGCATGGCGGCCGCCAGCATGCCATTCATGGCTTCGGCCATATCCATAGCGTAGTACACCGGATAGCCGTCGCCGTCGATGTAGATGGTCACCGGGATATCGCCCAGTTCAGCGGCGTCCAGGGCGGTCTCGTCCCCGCCGGTGACCTCAGAGAGCATGCCGTCCATGCCCGTGGCGGACACGACCTGGTTTATGTACTTGCCTTCCAGCAAGCCGGTATACACATCGACCTTCGCGCCCTGAAAGGTCTCCGTCCCCGCCCGCACCACGTCATGGACATGATCCTGGATCAGATTGAAGGCTTCCCCCGGCAGCAGCGCGTGGAGGCTGCCGTTCTCCTGAGTCGTCCAGGTGGCACCGTCGTCCATGGAGGAATAGGCGACGAGCTTCTCCCCGTCGTTGGCGCCGTAGACCAGGATATGCTGCGTCTGGATCCCGTAGGTGCCCATATCGACATCCATGGTCACGTCCCCCTTCACCAGATAGGGGTCCATCTGCATATCCAGGCCGCAGGTCATGCGCATGTTGATGGGCATCTCCATGGTCACCCCCTGGGCGGAGATCTTCATGGCCATCTCCATGGTGATGCCGATGTCATACCGGAGGCTCTCCGCCTCACAAAGCTTTGCAAAGGCATCCCGCACCGCGTCTTCGGCGGACTCGTCCGACCGAGGGGCCGCCATGGCAGCGCTGGCGGTCCTCGCCCCGACCAAGACCGTCAGGCCCAGGAGCAACAGGAGGGAAAGGAAAAGAGCGATCGTTTTTTTCATGGTGTATCTCCTTTTCTGTCGTATCGTTAGGGAAACGAGCCGCCCTGGGGCGGCTGGCGGTCGGTCAGGACCCCGGAGCGTTCAGAGCTTCTTCGGGGATGACGATGGGCTCCACGGCATCGAAGTCGGACAAGGTCATGTTCAGCACGGCGGCGGTCACGTCCATGCGGATCTCCACGCCCCCCGCCTCCTTATCCGCCGTCAGGATCGCGGTCATCAGGTCCCCCATGGCCCCGGTCATATCCACCGTGCACCCGATGGGCAGACCGCTTTGCTCGTCGATCCGGATCGTCACGTCCATATCGCTCAGCTCATCCAGGACCACCTCGGGAAGGTCCAGCGACAAGGCCTCGCTCATCGTGCCCAGGGTGCCCGTGCTCTCCATGATCTCCCGGAGGCGTTTTCCGCTCACCTTGCCGATATAGACCGCGGCGGGGCGACCGTTCACGTCCGTGGCGCCGGTGTGCCGCAGGTCCCCCTCGAGGAGCAGCCCCAAGATGTCGCCGGGGGATCGAAGCAGCCGGTCCATCTGAAGATCTCCCTGCTTCCGCCAGGTTTTTCCCTGATCCATCGAGGTGTAGACCACGGCGCTCTCGCCGTCCCGGGCCCCGTAGATCTGAGCTTCGGCGGTCTCTCCCACGGCGGACAGATCCATCTCGCCCCGAAACAGGTCGGGATCACGGGTCAAATCCACCTTGAGCGTCATGCGAACGTCCGCGGGTATCCCCTGCGTGAATTCGCCCATGGCCAGGGATATGTCCATGTCCATGTCCACTTCCATGTCCATGTGGAGGCTTTGGACCCGCCGCAGCTTTTCGTTGGCCGCCGCCAGGATCGCCTTGTCGGGGACCTCCGTGGGCGCGGGGGTATCCGTCGGCGCGGCCGTGGGCTCCGGCGTGGGCTCAGGCGTGGGCTCCGGGGTAGGTTCCGGCGTCGGTTCCGCCGTGGGCTCGGCCGTTGGCTCCGCGGTGACCGCAGGCTCCTCGGTCTTTTCAGCGGGGGTCTCAGCCACTTTCACGTTCATGCAGGCGGCCAGGACCAGCGTCATGGCCAGGGCCAGCAGAACAGAGATCGCTTTTTTCATCGGTCCTCCTTGGTCGGACAGCGTCGTGGGCTTGCTCAAAGTATGGCATAGGGGATCCGGCCTGTCAAGAAACAGAAAACAGGGACCGCGGCACGGCACGATCCCTGTCGAAACCTCCGGTCGGCGTCAGCCGATCTTCACATATTTGTCGTAGATATAGGCCGTATCGCCCTTATACTCCACCTTCACCCACCGGCCGCTGACGCCCTTCGCGGTAAAGGTCTCGCCGTTCACCGCCGTGCCCAGCTTCTTGCTGGAGCTGCTGGCCTTGGCACGGATGTTCACCTGATACTTCACGTTGACGATGGTGGCCGTCTTGCCATCCACATCGTCCTTGTACTTGGTCAGATAGGAGGTGAACAGCCAGGCCGTGTCGCCGGAATACTTGATCTTGGACCACTTGCCGCTGGTGCCGTAGACGGTGACCTCGTCGCCCTTATTATAGGTGCCCAGGATCTTGCTGGAACTGCTGGCCTTGGCGCGAACGTTCAGCACATCGACGCCGGTCACGTACATCTTGGTGCCCGTCGGCGTTTCGGTGCCCTTGGTGATGGACAGGTAGGAGGTGTAGATGTAAGCGGTGTCGCCCTTATAGATCACCTTGGTCCACTTGCCGCTCTTGCCCGTGACCTCAAAGGTGTCGCCGTTATAGGCCACGCCCAGGATCTTGCTGGAGCTGCTGGCCTTGGCGCGGATGTTGACGCCGTCGGGGGCGTTGGTCACCGTGGCGGTGTCCTTCAGCGGCGCGTCGCCCTTCTTGCCCACCTTGCCGTACTTGGTGTACACATAGCCCGTCAAGTCCTTCTTGTACTGGATCTTGTACCAGTTGCCCTCCACCGCCAGCAGCTGGTAGGTCTTGCCCCGGGGAGCTTCGCCCAGCTTCTTGCTGTCGCTGGTGGCCTTCTCCCGGACGTTGGCAGAGTTCTTGCAGTTGACGATGGTGATGATGCTGTCCTCGGTGATCTCCGGGTCGGCCATGGCCACAGGCGCGATCGCCATCAGCATCAGAGCGACCAACAGAAGGCTGATCCATTTTTTCATACGTATATATCTCCTCTCTCGAACGGCGGCGCCCCAAAAAGACGCCCTCCGTCATTCTTCTTTTATATAATACCACACAATGCGCGGTTGTGGTGTACTTTTCTTGTAAAAAATGAACATTTTTTTAATATTTCTTCGAGGTGTCAACCAACGCGGCAACAAAAAAGCGCTCCAGCGGAGCGCTTCTCGTTATGTTTCGCTCTGCCGACTGGCAAGAAGGGTGGCAGAAGCGGCGTCATAATAAAAGGAAATGGCGCCGCAAAGCGCCATTTCAACCTGCCAGTATTCCATTTGATCAAATCGCCGCAAATGGTCTGGTGCCCTTATCGGCAGTCGGCCTTATTTTCTGTCTTCGCAGTCCGCCTGATCGCAGTTGGCGCAGTCCTCGTCGCAGAAGGCCTCGTCCAGCATCTTCTCCACGATCTCGGTGAGCTCGTCCATCTTGTCCTCGTCGGCGGGCAGGAAGATCTCGTCCTCGCCCTCCACGGTGACCTTCATGATATAGACCTCGGTCTCGGCATCCTCGTCCTGCTCGCTCTCAAGATCGAAGAGGATGGCGTACTCCTGGCCCTCGTGCTCGAAGTAGTCCCAGACCTCCATCTGGAATTCGTTCCCTTCCTCGTCGGAAAAGGTGACCAGATCCAGCTCGTCGTTGTTTATATTTTCCATGGTGTTTTCTCCTTTGCCTCTAAGATGGGGATATTCTACCCTATCCTTCTCAGTTTTTCAATAGGTACTTTCGCTTTTTCCGAGGGCCTTTTGCCCCTGTCTCAAAAATCTTTTTCAATTCGCAAAAAACAGTTGAAATCCCGCGGGGATTTTTATATCATAAACGTATAGGAACTGTTGACCCACCCCTGTGCAGAAAGGAAAGCGAATGGACCTGGATTTTTATAAACGGCTGGCCAAGGCGCTGGCGGCGGAGTTTGGCGAGAACTGTGAGGTACTGGTCCACGATCTCACGGGCGGGGATCCGGAGCACACCATCGTGGCCATCGAGAACGGGCACGTGTCCCACCGGCAGACCGGTGACGGTCCCTCCCAGGTAGCCCTGGAGGCCATGCAGGAGAAGCACCCGGAGAACCTGCGGGACCGGTCCGGGTACCTGCTGAAGACCCATGACGGGCGGATCGTCAAGTCCAGCACCGTCTATATCCGCAACGAGCAGGGGGGCGTGGACGGCATCTTCTCGGTGAACTACGACATCACGAACCTGCTCATGGCCCAGAAGGCCGTAGGGAGCCTGCTCAGCCACGGGGAGGAGCCCAAGGCGCCCGCCAGCATCCCCCAGAACGTGAATGAGCTGCTGGACGATCTCATCGAGCAGAGCGTGGAGAAAGTGGGCAAGCCCGTGGCGCTCATGACCAAGGACGACAAGATCCTGGCCATCCAGTTCCTCAACAACGCCGGGGCGTTCCTGGTCACCAAGTCCGGCGACAAGGTCAGCAAATATTTCGGCATCAGCAAGTACACCCTGTACGCCTACATCGACGCCAGCAAAAATCTGTAAACTTTTGTTTTGTCCTTTTTTCCCTTTGGACAAAGAGAAAAAAGGGACCGAAAAAAGAGAAACTTAAGAAGGGATATGGCTATACATACGACAGCTATATCCCTTCTTAAGTTCTTTTTGGGCATCTTTTTCTTTCAAGAAAAAAGGTGCGAAGCTCCTATTCCTTCCTTATTCCAACCCATCCTCCCGATAATTCAAAAGAAACCGTGCGCTTTTCTTCTCGTACAGCCGCTCCGCCAGGGCGTCGGCGATGGGAATGAGGATGCGCTCGTGCTCGCACTGGACGGGGGCGACTCGGTGCATGTCCCCAGTAAGGCTGAAATTGAGACAGGCGCAGTGGTGCCGGCACCGATCCAGTATGGCGCAACCCTCGCAGTCCGGCTCCGGGGCCAGGGACGCCGTATAGATGGCATGCTGTTTCGCCCGGTCGACGCCGGCGGATACGTGGCCCATGCGGTACTCCGGCAGGTACAGGAACTGATTGCAGGGATAGATGCTCCCGTCCTCCGCCACGGAGGGCTGGCGCATGCCCAGCTTGCATTCGAGGCACGGCCGGTCGTTCAGATACGCGGAGATCTTCGTGAGGAATGGCAGGAAAAGGAGCGGCCGCTTATCGTCGAACCGGGCTTCCATCAGGTCCGCCACGATCTCATACTGTCCCTTCAGCACGGCCAGGGAACCGTCGTCCCAGCCCGCACCCGGCCGGTAGTCGATGACGGAATTGACCCGGGCGAACCCCCGGTCGTGGAGCCAGGCAACGGACTCGGCCATGCCGCCCACGGTCTCGGGGGTCACGGTCTGCAGGGCCACGGCGTTGGGCTGGTATCGCAGCAGCAGATCCACCACCGGTTCCAGCTTCTCCCGGGTGGGCCGCCCGTCCCGGGTCAGCCGCTGCCGGTCCTGCAGGAGCCCGTCGTGGCTGAGGGCGATCTCCAGGTCGTGCTCATTGGCGAACTTCAAAAACGACTCGTCCAGCAGTGTGCCGTTGGTGGTCATCTTGAATCGGACGCTGACGCCTCGCCGCCGGGCCTCGGCCTTGGCGTACCGGCAGATCTCCTCGTCGATACCCCGCTCCAGCAAAGGCTCGCCGCCGAACAGGGAGAGGCCGTTGGTCTCGTGGCCATAGGAAAAGACCAGGTCCACCGCCTGACGGGCCGTGTCCCAGGTCATATGGTTTTTACAGTGGGTCTCGTAGCAGTAGCGGCAGCGCAGGTTGCAGTCCGCCGTCAGATGAAGGGTCAGGTTCATAGGCTCGGTCAGTGGGCGGGCGTATCGGTAGGCATCAGCAGCACGCCTGAGGTGGCGACCGGCGGCTCCGGGGTGGGCTCGGGTTCACAGATGGCCACCTCCCCCTCCAGCACCAGTGCCTCCTCCGTGGGGTCGGGCTCGGGGATGGCTACCTCGCCGTCCGTGACCAGCACCTCCTCCGGGGGCTCCGTGACGGCCACCATGCCCTCGGTCTGCAGCGCGATCCCCGGCGTCTTCACCCGCACGCAGCCCGTCATGCCGCCCATGGCCACCAGGGCCGCCGCCGTCATGGCCGCGCCCCGCAGGGCCTTTCTCGGGTATTTCGGTTGATAGCCGATGAGCTTTTGCTGTTTCATGGTCTGCCTCCTTGGTCTCTTTGTCTATAATACCGGGCATCCCCGCCTCAGGTTGCGCCCCGTCTCGTTTTTTTCGCTGCTGGGGCTTTTCAGCCCATCCAGGGCGGAGTATACTGAAGAAAAAACGAACCGAGGAGGGACCCTCATGCGCCAATACATCGTGGACGCGTTTACCGACCGGCCCTTTTCCGGCAATCCGGCGGCGGTATGCCCCCTGTCGGCCTGGCTGCCGGAGGCGACCCTGCAGAAGATCGCCCTGGAGAACAACCTGTCTGAGACCGCCTTCTTCGTGAAGGAGGGGCCGGGTTACCGGCTGCGCTGGTTCACGCCGGCGGCGGAGGAGGAGCTGTGCGGCCATGCCACGCTGGCCACCGCCTTCGTGATCCTGACGATCCTGGATCCGGAGGCCCCGGGCGTGCGCTTCGAGACCCGCAGCGGCCCCCTGACCGTCGTCCGCCGGGGCGATCTGTTCGAAATGAACTTCCCCACCTTTCCGCTGCGGGAGGTGCCTGTCACGGACGCCATGGAGAAAGCCTTCGGCGTCCGGCCCCTGCGGGCGATCATGGGACTGGATCTCACCTGCGTGTTCGAGACGGAGGAGCAGGTGCGGACCATGGTCCCGGACCAACGGCTGCTGAAGGAGCTGCCGGGACGTATCCAGAACGCCACCGCCCGGGGCCGGGAAACGGACTGCGTGTCCCGAAGCTTCTGCCCCAAGGACGGCATCGACGAGGACCCGGTGTGCGGCTCCGCCCATTGCCAGATCGCCGACTACTGGGCGAAGGTGCTTGATAAGCCGCTGATCCACGCCTATCAGGCCTCCCGTCGGGGCGGGCACCTGATCTGCGAGCTTTTGGGCGACGGCCGCATGGCCCTTCGGGGCAAGGCCACACTGGTGGCCGTCAGCGAGATCGTGGCCGATCTGTAGCGCTGCAGAGGAAGCATGCGCGGTAAAAACAAAAGACGCCGAAAGGCGTCTTTTTTATGCGTCGGATCGGTCCCCCAGCACCCGTCGATAGGACCAGAGAAGGATCAGGAGGCTGACGAGCATCATGCCGGCGATGAGGATATAGGAGGACTTGTATTCGCCGGTATGGTCGGCGATGATGCCCGGCACGGCGGAGAAGAGGATGCCGCCCAGATTGTAGAAGATCTGCAGCCACTTGAGGAGCTTGGGGTAGCCCGCCTTGTCGGACAGGTCCCCGGCCCACAGCGGCGGCCCCACGTTGTACACCGAAGCCCCGAAGCCCATGAGGCACGGAGGGACGAAACACCAGAAGAGGCTCACTCCGTTCATGAACTGAACGGCGGCGCAGCCCAAAAGGAAGATCGCTATGAGCAGGGTGGTACAGCGCCTGGGTCCGAACCGGTCGGCCACGCCTCCCGAGAGGAGCTTGCTGCATACCAGCACCATGCCCTGCAGGGACACCACCGTAGCTGCCGCCCGGACGGTATAGCCGCAGCTCCTTGCGAGAACGGACAGATGCCCCGAGAACGCCTGGCCCGCACCGCCGATGAGCAGCATCATCAGCGCCAGCATCCACATCACCAACGCAGGCAGCTGGGCGGGGCCCTCCTGCTCCCGTGCCTTGACGCTGCTTACGCCGCCTTCGCCGTAGGGGCTCAGGCCCTTTTGGGCAGGGTCGTCCCTGAGCAGAAGAAAGACACAGGCGGCGCTGATGAGCATGAACCCCGCCTGCAGCAGGAAGGTGGTCTGCAGGGAGTACCGAAGCACCAGGGCGGACACCACGGGCGAAAAGATCATGATGGACACGCCGGAGCCTGCGGAGCTGATGCCGATGGCGAGGCCCCGGTGGGTGTGGAACCAGCGGGTGAGCATCAGTGCCGATGGATAGATGGCGCCCAGGCCGTAGCAGATGCCGCCCAGGACCGCGCCGGTGTAGTAGACGAAGGCGCTGCCGCCGATGGAATATACCAGGGCGGAAGCCACGCCGAACAGGGACGCGATGAAAATCCCCCGGCGCAGGCCGAGCCTGCGATAATAGCGCTCCACCACAAAGGTGGCTGCGAAGGAGGAGAGGCACCGGATGGACAGGATGGCGCTGCCCATGCTGTCGCTGAGGCCCGTCCCCTCGATGAAGGGCAGGTACACCGACAGGATGTTGCTGCACAGGCCCATGTTCGTAACGAACAGCCACAGCCCGCACAGGCAGATGATCCAGGCGTAATGAGGTTTTCGGATCGAATGGAACATTTATACCAGTGACAATAGTACGAACAGCCAGTGGGCCGCGATGCCGGCGCAGAAGCCGCCGATGGTGTGGCTGAGGATGGATTTCCCGGTCAGCTCGTTGCAGTGGAGCATATCCATCATGGACACGTGGGTGGAAAGGTAGCCGCTCCAGCACATGCACATGCCGGTGAACACGGCGATGTCGTTGGCGCCGGCCGCCCCCTCCCTAAGGAGCTCCGGCACCATGCCCAGCGACGCGCCGGCAGACCCCAGGGCCGTGATGGGCACGGACACGCAGGCGGAGGTGGTGAAGCCAAAGAGGGGCTTGAAGAGGAACTGCATCTTGTCCCCCAGCAGAGGGAGGATCCGGATGCCCTCGTAGGCCGCGCCGGTGTAGGTGCCGTCAGCGGAGGGGCCGTAGGTCAGCATCATGACCACGGTGCAGATGACCAGCACCCCGGGGATGATCCCGAGGCCCAGCTCCACGCCGTTCTTGCCGCCCTCCATGAGGGCGTTCAGCAGCCGCAGCATGAACCCGCTCTGGGGCTTGTTCTCCTCGTCGGTGAGCTGTCCCATCTCCCGGGGGGACAGGGCCAGGGTCTCGGTGCCGTAGAGCTTCCTGCTGAACCCAAGGAGCAGCCTCGTGCTGATGACGCTGCCCACCACCGCGCCCAGGTTCCCGCAGAGGACCGCCTTCCCAAGGCTCATGCCCGTGACAGCGGAGAGGCCCGCCATGTAGCTGGTCACGATGAGCCCCATGCCGAAGGCCGTGCCCAGGTTGGTGAGAGCCGGGATCTGGTACGCCTTGAAGTACCGCCTATAGTGCTGTTCCTTGGCGAGGGCCAGGATGGACGGGTTGTCGGAGAAATAGGTGGACACGATGCCCAGGGCTGCCGCGCCGGGCATGCCGTAGAGAGGCCTCATGAGGGGGGAGAGGAGGAAGTTGAAGAGCTCCAGCACCCCGAACTCCGTCAGCATCTCGGACAGGGCCCCCGCCAGCACCGCGATGGCCATGATGTAGAATACCGTATCCAGCAGGATGCGATAGGCGGTGTTCATCATGGTGTTGATGGCGTTGGTCATGCCCATGGGCACCATGAACAGACACATGAAGCCAATGAACGCCAGCAGGAACAGGGTGCTCTTCACCAGCTTCTTCCCCGTCACCATCTTCCGCTGCCGCAGGGCCTCTCTCTTTTCGTCGAAGGATGACATGCTCTTCTCCTCTGATCCCTTAAAACATACGAACGTCCATGACTTTGGACAGGTATTCCAATATGGCGATACCGGCCACACTGTTGCCCCGGGCGTCCAGGGCCGGGCCGAAGACGCCGATGCCCATGCGATCCACCAGGGCGGAAGCGATGCCGCCGCCCACGCCGCTCTTGGACGGATACCCCACCTTCACGGCAAATTCGCCGGATTCGTCGTACAGGCCGCAGGTGAGCATGAGGCTGCGGATGATCCGGGCGTGGTCCGCTTCCATGAGCCGCTCCCCCGTGGCCGGATCGACGCCCCGGTTGGACAGTACCAGCGCCAAATGGGCGATGTCCTCCGCCGTGACGTACAGGGAGCACATGCGAAAATACACGTCCAGCGTCTCTCCCACGTCCCCTTCCAGCATCCTGGTGGCCTTCAGGTGATAGGCAAGGGCCCGGTTTTTGTCCCCTGTCTCCCGCTCCGACAGATACGCCTCCCCGCAGAGGGAGATGGCATCGGAACCGCACAGCCGCCTGAAGTACCGCAGCAGCCGCTCGAACTTCTCCGAGCCGCTGCGCCCCTTGATGGCTCCCACCACGGCAATGGCGCCGGCGTTGATGAAGGGATTGTACGGCTTGCGGTCCGTCTCGAGGCGGATGATAGAATTGAAGGGATCCCCCGTGGGCTCCAGCCCCACCCGGCCGGAGAAGAGATACTTCTCTCCCCTGTCCCGGAGGGCCAGGGCCAGAGCCACCACCTTGGCGATGCTCTGGACGGTAAAGGGCGTTTTTGAGTCTCCGGCGCTGAACCGGCGGCCGTCCACGGTGCGGACGGACACGCCCAACAGATCCCGGTCCACATGCCGTAGATAGGGGATATACTGGGCGGTCCTGCCCTGGTCGGTGAAGGCGCGCCCGTAGGCGAGGGCGTCCTCCAGCATGGTTTGGGTGATCTCGGGCATAAGCTTAGGCGTTGTAATACCGGTCGAACTCGGCGGGGTGGGGGATCTTGGCGAGCTCCACGCACTCCTTCCGCTTCCCGGCGATATAGTTTTTGATGAGCTGCTCCGGGAACACGCCGCCCCGGGTCAGATACTCGTGATCCGCCTCCAGGGCGTCCAAAGCCGTGTCCAGGGAGGTGGGCAGATGGTGGAGCTTCGCCTTCTCCTCATCGGAGAGGCTGTAGAGGTTCATATCGTAAGGCCCCCAGCCGTTCTCGTGAGGGTCGATCCTGTTCTGGATGCCGTCGAGGCCAGCCATGAGCAGGGCGGCGTAGCAGAAGTAGGGGTTGCAGGTGGCGTCCGGGTTCCGGATCTCGAAGCGGCGAAGTGTGGGGGACTTGGCGTAGGCGGGGATGCGGATGACCGCGCTCCGGTTGGAGGTGGCGTAGCCCACGGTCACCGGCGCTTCAAAGCCCGGCACCAGCCGCTTGAAGGAGTTGGTGCTGGGGTTGGTGATGGCGCAGAGAGAGGCGATGTGCTTCAATAGCCCACCCATGAACCAGTGGGCCTCCTTGGAGAGGTGGGCGTACCCGTTGTCGTCGGAGAAGACCGGCTCCCCGTCCTTCAAAAGCAGCATGTGCACGTGCATGCCGCTGCCGGCCTCGCCGTAGACGGGCTTGGGCATGAAGGTGGCGGTCTTGCCGTACTTCATGGCGGTGTTGCGGACGATGTACTTCACCAGCATGGTGGCGTCGGCCATCCTGGACATCTCGCCCAGCTTCGGTTCGATCTCGAACTGACCGGAGGCACCCACCTCGGGGTGGTGATACTTCACGGGGATGCCCGCCTCCTGCATCTTGAGGCACATCTCGCTGCGGCACTCATAGGTGCGATCGAGGGGCTTGGCCACATGGTACGCCCTCTAACTCCGGCAGGATCAGCATGGTGTCCGCGATGCCGGTCTTACGCATATAGGCCTCGGCGGCCAGCACGATGTTCCGGGGGTACTGATCCAGGGGCCGATTCACCGGGTAGTCGATGATCATGGCGTTGCCGGTCATGGACAGGGTCTTCACGTCGCAGAAGGGGTCCACGTAAGCGGTGTCAAGATCGGGGATGAACACCATGTCGCTCTTCTCCACCACTGCGTAGCCGTAGTTGGAGGCGTCGAAACCCACGCCGTCCGTCATCATATCCTCGCTGAAGTTCTCCGCGGGGATGGTCACGTGGCGGTACTGGCCGTGGATGTCCACCATCTTGAAGTCCACCATCTGGATCTCTTCATCCCGCAGCATCCGCAGAATGTCCTGCACCGTGTTCGCCATGTTCTCTCTCCTTCCGAAAGCTTTTCTTCGCATGGGTCTGCGCCCCTTTGCGGGCGCTTTTGGGCGTCGTCCAGCCCTATTGTAACACGGTCCTGATAAAGCGCAAGGGCTTTTCCCCGGCCCAAACGAATATATAAAAAGGGGGCTGAGCGCTTGGCTCAGCCCCCTTTCATTGGCTGTCACTTGACCGCAGGATCGATCAGGCGGCGGGCTTGGCGTACATGAAGAAGAAGTACCCCATGGTGGTGTAACCGAGGTTGGTCAGGCCCTTGCTGCAGTACATGTTGGTGTAGTAGTACACAGGGCAGACAGGGAAGCCACCCTCACCGAACAGGGTCTCCTCGGCCTCATACAGCAGCTGGTCACGGTCGGCGCCGGCCAGCATAGCTTTGGCGTTGGTGATCTTCTCGTCATAAGCAGGGTTCTCATAGAGACCGTAGTTGTAGCTGTTGCCGGTGACGAGGAGCTCCAGGTAGGTGATGGGATCGTTGTAGTCAGCGATCCAGCCGAGGCGCGCCACACCGAACTTGTGCTCGCCGAGGCCGTTGGTGTAGGTCGCCCACTCCTGGTTGGCCAGGTTGATCTTCATGCCGAGAACGGTCTCCCAGTCGTGGCCGCAGGCCTCAGCGATGGCCTTGTGGGTCTCAGAGGTGTTGAAGTTGTACTCCACGGTGGTGTTGGGATCCCAGGCGCCATCCGCCACAGCGGCGTTGTAGAGCTCGAGGGCGAGATCGCAGCGGCCGGAGTAGGTCTCCAGGTCGGCGTCGGGATACTGCTCGGCCAGCCAGGTGTACAGAGCGCCCAGCTCGGACACGCCGAAGGCGAAGTCAGCACCGGTGGAATCCAGGATGCCGGAGGCAACGAAGCCGGTGGCGGGCGACTGGCCCCCCTGGGTCACGTTCTCGACGATGTTCTCACGGTCCACGGAGAGAACCATGGCCGCACGAACACGCCAATCCGTGATCTTGGAGCAGTTCAGGTACAGGTAGTAGGTGCCCACATAGGGATTGATGAAGCAGTCGCCGGAGTCCACCAGGCTCTGGAGCATGTCGGTGGGGAAGCTCTCGATGAACTGATACTCACCGGACTGATAGGCGGAGAGAATGGCGGTCTCGCTGTCGCTCAGCCACCAAATGATGGCATCGGGGCCCAGGTTGGCCACGTCATAGTACTTGTCGTTCTTCTCCATCTTGATGTAGCTGTCGTGGACCCACTCGGTGATCTTGTAGGGGCCGTTGACGACCAGGTTGGCGGGCTCGGTCCAGCCGTCCTTCACCACGTCCTCGCGGAGGGGCACCAGGGAAGCGAACGCGCACATCTCCAGGAAGTAGGCACAGGGGGCCTCCAGGGTGATCTCCAGGGTCTTGTCGTCCAGAGCCTTGATGCCCAGTTCGCTCTTGTCCTTCTCACCGGCCTGAATGGCGGCGGCGTTCAGGACGATGTTGTCCAGGAAGTAGCCGTAGTCAGAGGCGGTGGCGGGGTCCACCAGGCGCTGCCAGGAGAACACCCAGTCCTGAGCCTTCACGGGCTCGCCGTCGGACCAGAAGATGTCGTCACGGAGCGTGAAGGTGTAGACGGTCTTGTCGTCGCTGATGGTGTAGTCCTTGGCCTGGCCCTTGACGACCTCAGTGAGCTTCATGTTGGGATCATTGGCGGGGTTCTGATCGACCATCTGATACTTCATCAGATTCTCAAACTGATGCTGGGTGTAGGTGGAACCGTCCACAGAGCTGATCAGAGAGGGGTCGATGGTCTCAGGCTCGGATGCGATGCAGGCGTTGATCACGAAGGGCTCGTCCGCGGCGGAGATGGCCACGGAGGAGAACGCCAAGCACAGCACGAGAAGCAGAGCTACGAGTTTCTTCATTGTTCTTTCCTCCTTTTGGATTTTCAGTCTTTCGACCGATTATATGCTAACCATTCTGTTCCAGCAGATGGCAAGCGCCGAAGTGTCCGGGCCCATATTCTTTCAATACGGGCATCTCCTGGCGGCAGCGGTCCGTGGCGTAGGGGCACCGGGTATGGAACCGACAGCCGGAAGGCGGGTTGATGGGGCTGGGGATGTCCCCCTCCAGCAATATCCGCTGACGGGCCCTGCTCTTCTCGGGGTCGGGCAGGGGCACGGCGGACAACAGGGTCTTGGTGTAGGGGTGGATTGGATGGTTGCAGAGCTCATGGCTCTCTGCGAGCTCCACCAGGCACCCCAGGTACATGACGCCGATCCGGTCCGAAATGTGCCGGACCACGGACACGTCGTGGGCGATGAACAGGTACGTGAGCCCCTTGTTGGTCTGCAGATCCTCCAGCATGTTCACCACCTGGGACTGGATGGACACGTCGAGAGCCGAGATGGGCTCGTCGCAGACGATGAACTCCGGGTCCACGGCGAGGGCCCTTGCGATGCCCACCCGCTGCTGCTGACCGCCGGAAAACTCGTGGGGGAAGCGGTTGGCGTGCTCCGTATTGAGGCCCACCTCCTCCAAAAGCTGCCGGATGCGCTCCGTGCGCTCCTTCTTGGAGGGCGCCAGGCCATGGATGTCCAGCGCCTCGCCGATGATCTCGCCCACGGTCATGCGGGGGTCCAGAGAGCCCGAGGGGTCCTGGAAGATGATCTGCATCTTGCGCCGGTAGGGGAGCATCTTAACGGAGATGTTTTTCTCCTTGTCGTAGATGGGCGTGCCGTCGTAGACGATGCGGCCCGCCGTGGGCTCGTAAAGCCGGATGATGGTCCGCCCCAGGGTGGTCTTGCCGCAGCCCGATTCGCCCACCAGGCCCAGCGTCTCGCCCTTGTAGATGGACAGGGACACAGATTCCACCGCCTGGACGTACTTCTTTTCCAAAAGCTTGTTGCCCTTCACGGTGAAGTACTTGCGAAGGTTCTCCACCTCCACCAGCTTTTTACGGGTTTGGTCGCTCATTTGTCCTCCCCCTCCTTCTTCAGCGCGTCCATAAAGTGGAGCCAGCAGGCCGAGATATGGTCCTCGCCCACCTGAGCAAAGGGCGGTTTCTGCCGGAGGCAGATCTTCATGCACTCCGTGCACCGGGGCCCGAAGTTGCAGCCCTGAGGCGGGTTCAGAAGGTCGATGGGCGTGCCCTCGATGGGGACGAGCCGCTCGTCGTCCTCCTCGTCAAGGCGCGGGATGGACTGCAAAAGCCGCCTCGTGTAGGGGTGCTCCGGATGATAGAAGATGTCGTTCACCTTCCCCTGCTCCACGATCCGGCCCGCGTACATGACCGAGACCCGATCGCAGATCTCCGCCACCACGCCCAGGTTGTGGGTGATGAAGATGATGGAGGTGTTCTCCTTCCGCTGCAGATCCTTCATGAGCTCCAGGATCTGGGCCTGGATGGTCACGTCGAGAGCCGTGGTGGGCTCGTCCGCGATCAACAGCTTGGGCGAGCAGATCAGCGCCATGGCGATCATGGCCCGCTGCCGCATGCCGCCGGAGAACTCGTGGGGGTACTGGTTCATGCGCTTTTCGGCGTTGTTGATGCCCACCAGCTCCAGCATCTCGATGGCCTTCCTGCGGGCTTCCTCCTTGGAGATGGTCCTGTCGTGGCAGGTCAGGGCCTCGGTGAGCTGGTTGCCGATGGTGTATACGGGGTTCAGACAGGTCATGGGGTTCTGGAAGATCATGCTGACCTTGTTGCCCCTGAACTGCCGCATCTGCTCGGGCGTGTAGCTGAGCAGGTCCTCCCCCTCGAATTCGATGGAGCCGCCGATGACCTTGCCCGGATTCTGCAAAAGACCGATGATGGAGTAGGCCTCCACGCTCTTGCCGGAGCCGGACTCGCCCACCACGCCCATGACCTCGTTATAGCCCAGGGAGTAGGAGATGCCGTCCACCGCCTTGACCTCCCCGGCAGGGGTGAAGAAGGACACCTTCAGATCCTTCACCTTGAGAAGCAGCTTGTTTTCTTCCATACGGCTCCTCCTTTACTTTTTCAACCGGGGATCCAGGGCGTCCCGGAGGCCGTCGCCCACCAGATTCAGCGTCAGCACGATGATGGTGAGGATAATGGCGGGAAATACCAGCCGGTAGGGGTACAGGGAAATGGTCTCCAGAGCGTCCGAGCACAGGGAGCCTAAGCTGGCCATGGGCGCCGAAACGCCCAGGCCCAGGAAGGACAGGAAGGACTCCAAAAAGATGGCCGACGGGATCTGCAGACACGTGGTGATGACCAGGGGACCGATGCAGTTGGGCAGCAGGTGCTTGCGGATGATCCGGGCGTTGGAGGCGCCCAGGGCCGTGGCCGCCGTCACGTACTCCTGCTTCTTGAGCTGCAGCACCTGGCCGCGGATGATCCGGGCCATGGTGACCCAGTAGAGCACGGCGAAGGTGATGAAGATGCTGACGATGCCCGCGCCCAGATCCGACATGGCCCGGACGAAGGCGGAGGTGGCGGAATGGCTCTGGAACCACAGCTGCAGGGGGTCCTTCAGGACCACCTGAAGGAGCAGCACGATCAGCACCTCGGGCACGGAGTAGATGAGCTCCACGATGCGCATCATGATGAAGTCCACGACCCCGCCGCACAGGCCCGAGATGGCCCCGTAGAGGGAGCCGATGACCAGCACGATCAGGGCGGCCATGATGCCGATGATGATGGACACCCGGGCGCCGTACATGGTCCGGGCCATGATGTCACGGCCCTGGGAATCGGTGCCGAACACATGGGGGAAGACCCGCTTCACCAGCTTCAGCTCTGTGGCGCCCTCCTCCGGCGTGTCCGTGAACTCGATGGCCGTGTATTTCGTGTACGTCCCGTCCTGGATGTCCTTTTCGGCCACCAGCTGCAGGGGCTCCGGATCGTTCTTCTTGAGCAGCAGCACGCTCTTTTCCGCCGCCTTCTTCATGGTGAAGGCGTAGGTCTTGCCGCCGGACTGGATGAAATAATTGCCCTTCTTGATGGCGGTCAAGCTTCCGGGCCTGAGGGCGGTGGCGAGGAACCCGTCGGCGCTGTTCTGGACCGAGCGGACGATGGCCTCGCTGCTGCTGTACTCAAAGGGGCCCAGCTTCTGGGCGGTGCGGTACTGGTCCGCGTAGTTGTAGGGGATCAGCTTGGGGCCGATGAAGGCGAAGACGAGGCACAGCAGGAACACGAAGAGGGCCACCATGGATACGGTGTTGGCCTTGAACCGGCGCCAGGCGTCCTGCCAGTAGGAGATGGATTTGTGCATCTCCACCATGGATTCCTTCTCCTGGGCGGAGGCGGAAGTAAAGTCGTCGTCCCGGATGCCGAAGGTCTCCATAATCTTCTCCGGGTCCACCTGGAAGGGGCTGATCTTGGCAAAGGTGTTCTTCATGGATCAGTCCTCCTTGGTGGTCAGGGTGATGCGCGGGTCCACCAGCTTATAGGCGATGTCCACCAGAAGCATGGCGAAGATGACCAGGGCGGACAGGACCACGGTGGTGGCCATGATGACGGGGTAATCCCGGCTCATGACGCACTGGACGAAGTATTTGCCGAGGCCCGGCACCGAGAAGGTGGACTCCACCACGAAGCTGCCGGTGATGATGCCGGCGGTCACGGGCCCAAGATAGGTGACCACGGGGATGAGGGAGTTCCTCAGGGCGTGCTTGAGGACCAGGACGTTGGTCTTGACGCCCTTGGCGCGGGCGGTGCGGATATAGTCCTGGTTGATGGCGTCCAGCATGCTGGTCCGCATGAGCTTGGCGATGTAGCAGGTGTAATAAGAGGAGAGGCTGATGACGGGCAGGATATAGCTCTTGGCCTCGGTCAGGCTCCCGCTGAGGGTGGGCACCCATTTGAGCTTCACGGAGAACACCACGAGGAGCAGCGCCGCCAGCACGAAGGTGGGGATGGCCACGCCGATGGTGGTGACGACCCGCAGCAGCCCATCCAGCCAGGAGCCCCGGTAGAACGCGGCCAGGCACCCCAGCGGGATGCCCACGCACACCGCCAGCAGCAGCGCAAAGGCGCCCAGCTTGATGGACAGGAGGAACTTGCCCTGATGGAAGATGATGGTCTTCACCGGGGTCCCCTCCTGCATCTTCAGCGACGTGCCCAGATCCCCCTTCAGGTAGTTCTTGATGTAGTTCCAGAGCTGGATGTGCAGCGGTTTATCGAGTCCGTACTTGGCCTCGGCCATGGCGATCTGCTCCGGCGTGGACTTCTCTGTCAGAAACGGGCTGCCGGGGATGGCGTTCATCAGCAAAAAGGTCACGACCATGATGAGCAGCAGGATCAGGATCGACCCCACGATCCGCTTGAGGATGTACGTTCCCATGGACTCTCCTTTCTCTGTCTTTCGGTCACGGCATGGAAAAACACCGGTTTTCCGGTAAAAATGTAAAGCGATTATAGCATGTCACTTTGGTGAAGTCAAGGGAATCGTATATTATTCGCATGCGATTTGCTGGAATTCCTGCATTTTCCGGCTACGACAGGCCCGGCGGTGCAGGGTTTTCATCTTTAGTGCCATTCACAACGGAACGGGCCCAACGGGGTAGCACCGTTGGACCCGTATTGGTCGTCTTTCGGCGGGCCTCACCGGCCAAAGAGCAGCACGGTGACGCCCACGATGAGCAGGATCAGCAGCAGGCAGGGGAGGCCGATGACCAGCAGGCCCGATATCCACATGGCCAGGGGGTCCTTCTTCTCCAGAACGGGGTCCTGTTCCCCGCCCAGCTCCTTTCGCTGCGCTTCGGAGTCCCGCATGGCTTATGCTCCGGCCTTGTCCGACTTGGTGGTCTTCACGTCGAACAGGAACTCCTTGTGCTCGCCCAGCTTCCGCTGCGGATAGTGGCAGGCACAGAAGTGGTTGGGCTCGATCTCCACCAAGGGCGGAGACACCCGGCGGCACTTGTCGGTAGCCATGTAGCAGCGGGTGCAGAACTTGCAGCCGGCGGGCGGGTTCACGGGGCTGGGGATGTTGCCCTCCAGAATGATCTTCTCCTTGTCGGCGGAGCCGGGCTCCGTGGTGGGAATGGAGGAAAGCAGGGCCACAGTGTAGGGATGGCGGGGATCGTCGAAGATGGTCTTCTTGTCTGCCAGCTCCACGATGTTGCCCAGGTACATGACGGCGATGCGGTCGGAGATGAACTTGACCACGCTGAGGTCATGGGAGATGAACATGTACGTGAGGTGCTGCTTCTCCTTCAACTCCTGCAGCAGGTTGATGATCTGGGACTGGATGGACACGTCCAGCGCGGACACGCACTCGTCGCAGACCACGAACTTGGGTTGGACCGCCAGGGCCCGAGCGATGCAGATACGCTGCCGCTGGCCACCAGAGAACTGGTGGGGGTAGCGGTGGAGCATGTACTCCTGCAGGCCGCACTTCTCCATGGTCTCCACGATGTAGGCGCGGAGCTTGGCGGAGCCGTGCTTGAAGAAGTGGTGGGTGACCAGGCCTTCCTCGATGATCTGGCCCACGGTGAAGCGGGGGTTCAGCGATGAGTAGGGGTCCTGGAAGATGATCTGCAGGTCCCGGCGAAGGCCCCGCATCTCCTTGTAGTTCAGGCGAGCGAGGTCGATGCCGTTGTCCAGCATGGCCTCGTACTTGTTGAATTCGGCGTCGTTCTTATACTTGGCCTTCACCGCGTCCAGCTTGGCATGGAGGTCGGCGATGACGGCGTCCAGCTGCGCCACCTCGGCGTCGGTCTTTTGGAGAGCCTCGGCGGCCCTGTCCCGCTTGCGTTCGAACCCGGCGGCCTTGGAGCTCTCGGCGGCCTTGGCCTCCGTGTCATAGTGGTCGAAGTCCACCTTCTCGGCCTGGCGGCGCTCCATGATCCTGTTGCGCTTTTTGTTCTCGTTGTAGAGGTCCAGCAGGAGCTTCATGCCCTCGGGATCGTCCTTGGCGAAGAAACCGCCCAGGATCTTGACGATGTTGCTAAGATGGGTCTGGACCTCGCACTTGGCGATGCTGCACTCCTGGAGGAGATAGAAATCCGCGCCGTCCTCGCCGCCCGCTTCCTCCACCTTCTTTTCTAGCTCGTCGGCTTTCTCGGTGGCTTTCTGGAGCTTTTTCCTGTACTTCGCCTCGTTTACGATGGTGTCCTTCACGTAGCTGGGGGTCAGCTCGTCCAGGGTGACGCCATAGTAGAGGGAACAGCCCGCGGTCTGAGAATAGAGCTGCAGGAGCACGCGACCCAAGGTGGACTTGCCGCAGCCGGACTCGCCCACGACGCCCAGGGTCTCGCCTTCGTATATGTCGATCGTGATGTCCTCATTCGCCCGAACATACAGCTTGTTCTTCTGGAAAATGGAGGATTTAGCGACCGGAAAATACTTCTTTAGATTAGTAATGGACAGTAATTTCTTTGTGTTCGGCACTGTTCCGTTCCTCCTTGTTGGGATAGAAGCATCTGATCGACTGTTTGTCGCTGACCTTTACCAGCTTGGGCTCCTCATCGATACACCGCTGCGTGCAGTACTTG
>CADCNE010000008.1:0-35298 GCA_902802805.1 uncultured Eubacteriales bacterium | reverse complement strand
TGAAAAACTCCATAGAAGTCCCAGTAAACCAAAACTGATGGTCATCAGGCCTTCGGTGTAGGGGTGGGAGAACTCGCCCTGGCGGAAGATCGTGTCCGCGGGGGCCATCTCCACCACCTGGCCGCAGTACATGACGGCCACGTCGTCCGCCATTTCGTTGATGACGCCCAGGTCGTGGGTGATGAAGATGATGGCCGTGCCCGTGGTCTCCTTGAGGTCGTTCATCAGCTTCAGGATCTGGGCCTGGATGGTCACGTCGAGAGCCGTGGTGGGCTCGTCGGCGATCAAAATCTTGGGCTTGCAGGCCAGGGCCATGGCGATCATTACGCGCTGGCGCATGCCGCCGGACAGCTGATGCGGATACTGCTTGATGACCACCTCGGGGTTGGGGATCTGCACGTCGTACAGCATCTGCAGGGCGTGCTCGTGGGCCTCCTGCTT
This sequence comes from uncultured Eubacteriales bacterium, assembly GCA_902802805.1. GTDB lineage: Bacteria > Bacillota > Clostridia > Christensenellales > CAG-138 > RUG472. The sequence continues at coordinate 34,857 of CADCNE010000008.1, read as the reverse complement.
GTTCATGCCCTGGTGGATCATGAAGGGCTCGGAGAGCTGCTTGTCCACGGAGAACACGGGGTTGAGGCTGGTCATGGGCTCCTGGAAAATGACGGAGATATCGTTGCCGCGGATGTGGTACATCTCCTTCAGGGAGAGCTTGGTGAGGTCCCGGCCCTCCAGGAGGATCTCGCCGCTGTCGATATAGGCCGGACCCGGACTCGCCCACGATGCCGATGGTCTTGCCGGCCTCCAGGGAATAGGACACGTCGTTGACGGCCTTGACGATACCTTTCTTCGTGCTAAAGAAGGTGTGAAGATTTTTGACTTCCAGCAAAGGCATAGTTCTTTTTCCCTCCTTACTTGTCGTTGGTGGACTTGGGGTCCATCACGTCACGCAGCGTATCGCCGATGGTGTTGATGCAGACTGTGGTGGTGATAAGGATGGCCGAGGTGAACAGCCACTGCCACCAGAAGTTGATGGCCGCCACGGCATTGCTGGCGCGGGAGAGCATGTTGCCCCAGCTGGGCTGCGGGTAGTTGACGCCGAAGCCAAGGAAGGACAGGGACGTTTCCGTCTGCATGGAGGCCGCAAAACTCAGCGTCATGTTCACCAGGATGACGGAGATGATGTTGGGCAGGATGTGCTTGAAGGCGATCCGGCTCTCCTTCACACCCATGGCCTGAGCGGCGACGACATATTCGCTCTCGCGGGCCACGAGCACCTGAGCACGGGTCATGTAGGCAAACCCAGGCCAGCCCAAGATGCCCAGGATGACCATGATCATGTACAGCCGCTGATCGGTGGTCAGCGACACCTGGGCGAGCAGGGAGCTCAATATCAGCATGAAGGGATAAAGTGGGATAGAACTGAACACCTCCGCCACACGCATGAGGAAGATGTCCACCGCACCGCCGGAGAAGCCGGCGGTAAGGCCGATGGTGACGCCGATGATGATCTCGATGATGACGGCCACCGCGCCGACGGTCATGGTGATCCGGCCACCGGCCACCACGCGCTCGGCGATGTTGGCGCCGCGGTCGTCGGTGCCGAAGAGGTAGCCCTTGAGGCCCCACTTGTTGAGGAGCTTGCCGCTGTCGCTGATAGCGTAGCTCTGGAAGGAACCGGCAAAGACTTTGGACGCGCCTTCCACGGTGGGGGCTTCGGCCTGGCGATAGTGGTCGCCGCCGAAGGAGTAGACGTGGCCCTGGTTGGTGAGGCCGGTGAAGTGATAAGCGCCGCCCTCGATGTCCACGAAGTATTCGCCTTCAGCGAGGTCGGGCACCTCCACCACATCCGCAGGGAAGTCGCCGGTGAAGGCGACAGACCCGTCATCCAGCAGCAGGCACACGCTGGTGGTGGTGGCCCGGATCTCGTTGATCTTCCGTCCGTTCAAAAAGTCCTTCATCTTCATGGTGGCGCTGGAAGCGATCTTCTCCCGGACCATGGAGTGCAGGTTCTTGACGCCCGTGACCACGCTGGTCTGCTTCGTATCGAGGCCGACCACGTAGTTCAGCGTAAAGTCGATGTCGGTGATGTTGGTGCGGTCCACAAATTTATCCAGGTTGGCGTAGGCCTGCTTGTTGCCCCAGATGTAGAGCGTGCCGTCGTCCATGAGGATGGCAGAGGCCTGGAAGCCGCAGGTCACCTTCTTGATGTGGGCGACGTCCAGCTCGCCGTTCAGCACGGCCTCAGGCACGGGCTCCAGATTGGGGTTGCCCTCGGTGAGCTCGGTGTTGGCGTACTGGCCGAAGCGGTTGCTGCCCCAGCCGTAGAAGGTGCCGTCCTCGCCGATGGCGATGATGTGGTCCTGACCGGCGGCCACGAAGGCGATCTTGGCGTTCTGGACCTCCTGGGGGATGTCCTTCACGTTGAGGCCCGTGGCGCCCAGCTTGCCGATGCCCCAGACGTAGACCTTGCCGTCATTGGAGAGGCCCACGGAGCGTCCAGCTCCTTGGGCACCTTCATGAGGGACAGGTTCGGGGGCAGGTCCTTCTGGGTGGTCTCGGTGAAGGCGTCGTAATACTTGGTCATGAAGTGGGGGGCGATGAACACGATGCAGAACATGACCAGCACCACGAACACGGAGATGACCGCGAACTTCCGCTCCATGAAGCGGTTGAATATCTGGCGGCCGGGGCTGACGATCAGCTCGGAATCGTCGGGCACGCCGTCCTTGAACTTGATCTCTTTGGGCCCCTCCTCCTTGTCCAGGTGGAACCACTTCTCCTCATACTTGAGCCCGAAGATCCAGCGGACCAGCCAGCGGGCCAGGATGCGGAACACGTTTTCCTTCTTCTTTTCCATATCCATGCCCCCTTACTTGGTGATGCGGACGCGGGGATCGACGATGCCGTAGCAAAGGTCGATCACCAGGTTGGCGAACAGGCCGATGAAGGTGTAGATCACTTCGAGGAACATGATCATATCGTAGTCGGCGGTCCGGGTGGCGTTGAGGAACAGGAGGCCCATGCCCTTAAAGCCGAACATGGTCTCCAGGATCATGGCGCCGGAGATGGTGTGGAAGAAGCCGCCCACGATGATGGACACCATGGGGATCAGGGCGTTGCGCCAGGCGTGGCTGTAGATGACCACCTTCTCGGTGAGGCCCTTCGCCCGGGCGGTGCGGATGCAGTCCAGGTTCAGCGCGTCGATCATGGACGCCCGGCAGATACGGGTGATGCCCGCCAGGGAGCCGAAAGTCAAGCAGATGGTGGGCAGCGTCACGTGATGCAGCACGTCCAGTATGTTCTTCCACCCGGTGTAGTTGGTGCCCGGCGATTTCATGCCCATGACCGGGAACCAATGCAGGATAGAGCAGAAGAACACGATGAACACGATATAGATGATGAAGCTGGGCGTGGAGAAGCCGATCAGCGTGAAGAACTGGGTGAAGCGGTCGAACCGGCTATGCTTCTTCACGGCGCATTTGATGCCCAGGGGGATGGTGACGCCCAGCACCGCGATCTCCGTGATGATGCCGATGATGAAGGAGTTTCGCATGTGGACCGGCACCACCTTCACCACGGGAAGGTTGTAGTCGTAGGAGAAGCCGAAGTCTCCCTCGAAGATGCCGGAATAGTGGCCGTCATAGAAGGGATAGAGACCCAGCCACCTGAGGTACAGGACCAGCTTGTTGTCCGTGTCGGTACCGTAGATCCGTTGGTATTTGAGGTACAGCTCGTCGAACTTGGTCTTCTTCTCCTCGTCGTTCAGCCGCTTCATGGTCTGTATCTCGTTGCGGGCGTCCGTGTAGGCACGGTTGGCGGGCATCAGCTGATACAGCAGAAAGAGGATAAAGGTGAGCAAAAAGAACACGAAGATCATGTATACCAACCTTTTCGCAATGTATCTTGCCATGGGATACTCCTTCGTGCGCTTGCAGCGCCGTTTTTATCTGAAGGTATTGCGGTCAAATGGACCGCAACGCAAAATTTTCAAATGGATGATGTGGTCGCGGGATGAACTGAGAAACGCATCCGGCGGCCGGGGCCGCCGGATGCAGTGTTATGTACGCTGTGACGGTCACAGGCTCATCAGTCGTTGAGCCAGCAGACGTCGGCGTAGTCCTTGATGTAGTACAAGGAATAATCGTCGTACATGGACGGATCGATGGTCATGTTCCAGGAGTAGTCATAGGCCGCGGAGTTGAAGCCCGTGGCGAAGTTGAACGCGCAGTACATGGGGGTGCCGGCATAGAAGCCGTAAGCAGCCTGCTGATAGAGCTCGTCCAGCATGGGACCGAAGTCGCCCAGCTGGTTGTACACCAGCATGCCGGCCTTCTTCACGTTGTCATTCTCACGGAAGCCGGTCTGCAGCAGATCGGTGAACTCGTTGGGCGTGGTGCCGAACCAGTTGATCACGAGGGGCATCAGGTACACGTCGCCGACCTGCTCGGTCTTGTAGGCGCCGTCCACGGACTTGTAGTTCTTGTCGTTGTCGTTGATCTTGTCAGCGGGGATGGCCTTGTAGCGGATGCCCTCGCCGGCGTAGGGAGTACCATCGGCATTCCAGACCCAGCCATCGGCCTCGAGGACCGCGATGGCGGAATCGGCGGAAGTGGCATAGCTGTCAAGCATCATGCCCTGCTCGACGGCAGCCTTGTACATCCAGGAGCCCTTGTAGTAAGGACCATCCACAACACCGCCGTAGCCGCCGGTGAAGTCCTTGGCGAACTGAGCGCGATCCATGCAGAACGCGATGGCCTGACGGACGGAGTGGAACTGAGCGGGGCCGTAGTCGCAGCGGAAGCCCAGCTTGCCGTAGCCGGCGCGGCTGTAGTGGCTGTAGACGTACTTGCCTTCGGACTCGTCAGCCAGCTTCAGAGCGTTGTCGGTGTCAGCGCCGCCGGTGATGGCCGCGATGACGTCGAGGCCGCCGGCCTTGAAGTCTTCGATCTGGGTGGCGGACACGACCTTCTTGTAGATGATGGTGCCGATATGGGGGGTAGCGCCCTCATAGTTGCCCTTGTAGTACTCGTTCTTCACCAGGGTGGCGGTGGAGTCGGTGTTGTCGAAGGACTTCACGACATAAGCGCCGGACCAGGGGTAAGCAGCGTAGTTCTCATCGGAAGTGTCGGTGCAGAGCTTCTTGATGTTGGCGGCCTGGATGTAGTGGCCGTCGGCATCCTTGGCATAGAAGTCGTCGGTGAGGTAGCAACCGTTGCCGTCGTCCTTGAGCTCAGCGGCGCCGATGTAGGCGGCAGCGGGCTGCGCATCAAAGGCGCCGTATTCGATCTTGTAGAACCAGTTGGCATAGTCGGCGGGAACGGTCACGGAGAAGGTGTAATCGTCCAGCAGACGGATACCGGACAGCTCCTTGGTGCCCTCGGCACTGTCGGGACCGGTGTACTTCTGGAAGGCGCCCTTCCAGCCCAGGATGGTCTGGCCGTTGGTCTCACGGGAGGCAGCCTCGGTGTAGACAGGGGTCAGGCTGGCCACGGTGGCCGCGATGTAGTCCTTGGCGGTGACAGCGCTGCCATCGGAGAACTTCAGGTCTTCCTTGATCTTGATGGTGTAGGTCAGGGAGCCGTCCTCGTTGATGGTCTCCTCGTGCTTGTCCACGACGGTCTTCTCGTCCCACACGAAGCCGCCCTCTTTGGTGGTGGTGACGGTGCTGAGGCCGGAGGTCAGGAAGCCGATGTCGTTATCGGAGGAGCCGGGAGAGCTCTTGCCGAAGGAGGGAGCGCGGAACTGGCCGGAAAGCTCAGTGGAGGAACCCAGAATGATGGAATCGTCAGCCTTCTCGGAGGACCAGTCGATCAGAGCGCGGGCGGGATTCCAGAAGGGGTTGGTGGGATGGTCCTGGACGCCCTTGATCTCGGCGTTGTAGAGATCGTAGTACTCGTTGGAGTACAGGGGCACTTCGGGCATCAGGTAGTTCCAGCGGGTGATGTACAGCCTCCACCAGGCGGCGTAGACGTCTTCTTCCGTCTCATACTCGCCAGCGGGGGTGGTGTTGTACACCATGGCCATGGTCAAAAAGTCGAGGCCCAGCTCATACTCTTTGCCGTCCACGGTGATGTAACCGAAACCAGTCTCCTCGTCCTCGGTCACATCGGCGATGGTGATGTCCTTGCCATACTTCTCATACAGGGAAGTATAGTCCTTGCCGTACTCGTACTGACCCAGGGTCATGGTGGTGAACTCGGGGGATTCCACGGGCTTGATCTCGTCCGCGGAAGCAAAACCGACCATCGAGAACACCATGAGCAGAGCCACGAGCATTGCCATCAGTTTCTTCATTGGGTTTTCCTCCTGTTTCTTATTTTGTACAAAAGCTAATACTTTTCCTTGTACATTGTCATATTATACAGACCGATTTTTGAGTTGTCAAGATGCCAGACCCCGTATGCGGCCCTTTTTGCCCCTATATCGACTTTGTATCAAAGGTGTCAAATATTCCCTTCGTATGCACTGTTCTCCCGCTCCGCCAGGTCCACCCGGCGCAGCAGGATCACGATCAGGATGAGCAGGATGGCCGGTATCAGGGTCAGGGCCAGGAAACCCCAGTCCTCCGGCAGGAACAGCCAGTCCCCCGCCGCGATGCGGAAGATGAACAGGGCGATCACGCCCACCAGGTCGAAGGCCGTCACCGCCGCGGCGGACCGGGACATGCGGATGAAGCTGTGCATGTACTGGTCACGGCGCATGGGCCTGCCCCGGTAGGGGAGCTCCGCCGCGCCCATGAGCAGGTATAAAAGGGGGAACATGCCCAGCATCAGGGGCAGCATCACCAGGAGCTTGCCGCTGCCGAAGTGGGTGAGCAGGAGCCCTCGAAAGTACATCGCCGCCGAAGCGAGGGCCAGGACGAGACACGCCCAGCAGGTCCGCTTCCCCTGCTTCTCGTCCCGGGGCAGGGTCCAGGCGCCGATGTACACCGCCTTCTTCCGCAGGCGGCCCTTCTTGTCCGGCTCCTCCACCACCTTAAAATCGTTGACGTACCGGGTCCGGTTGGAGAAGGTCGTCCCCTTCCCAATGCCCGTAAGATCGGAAAAGAGGCCCATGTCACTTCTCCCCCTTCTGCAGGGCTTCGATGGCGCTGATGCGCTGGCTCAGCGTGGGGTGGGAGTATTCGAGGTGAACCAGGATGGGCGAGGGGGCGAGGTCGGAGAAGTTCTCCTTCGCCAGCTTTTTGAGGGCCGAGACGAGGGCGTCCCCGTAGCCCTCCTTCACCGCCTGCGCGTCCGCCCGGTACTCCGCCCGGCGGGAGAACCAGCTGATGATGAGGCCGAAGAGGGGCGAGATGAGGGCGAATTCCACGCTGAGGATCAGGATCACGGCGAACCCGTAGTTGACGCCAGCAAAGCCGAAGTCGCGGAAGATCTCGGGGTGGCGCAGGGTGGCCCAGGCAAGGACGGCCAGCACCAGCATCTGGAAGAAGGTCAGGATGTGGTTTTTCAGGGTGTCCCTGTGGAGGCCGTGGCCCATCTCGTGGGCGAAGACGGCCAATATCTCCTCGGTGGTCATGGCGGCCACGAGGGTATCGTAGAGGACGATGGTCTTCATCTTCCCGAAGCCCGTGAAGTAGGCGTTGGACTTGGTGGAACGGCGGCTGGCGTCCATGACCTGGATGGCCCGGACCTTATAGCCGTTCTTCTCCAACAGCTTTGTGATGCCCTCCTTCAGCTCCCCGTCGGGGAGGGACGTGAACTTGTTGAAGATGCGGCTGAAGAAGGGGTAGAGGAAGGAGAAGAACAGAATGAACAGGGTCAGGATCACGGCGAGGGCCAGGATGAGCCAGTCGCCCATGGCCCCGTGGGCCCAGGTGACGAGGCAGCTGATGCCGCACATGAGGCCGAGGCCGATCAGGAACGACTTGAGCTGGTCCCCCCAGAAGGTCTTCTTGCCCGTACGGTTGAAGCCGTACTTCTCCTCGATGTGCATGGTGTCATGCCAGGTGAAGGGGATGAGCAGAAGGTTCGCCAGGGCGGAAAGGATCATGACCGCGATCCCCTGGGCATAGGCGTTTTCGGCGAAGAAGCCCGAGGCGGCGAAGGCGGCGTAAGCGTTGAACAGGATGAGCGCGAGATCGATGACGAAGGAGGCCGCCTTGGTGAAGATGCCCCAGCGGACCTTCTCCCCGTGATAGGCCTTCCATTTCAGGTACGTTTTCGTATCGTACACATCGGTCACGTTTTGGGGGATGGGGTTGCGGGCGGAGCGATAGCGAACGATGTCCAGAAACAGCTCGTACAGATACACGACGAGCATCACGGCGACGGTAAGGGCTTTGAAGTTCATGATGTCGTTTCCTTATAGTATAATATGATATGTCGGCGCCATAAAAAGCAGGACCAGTATAGCACATCCCCCGGGCGAAGGCAATTCCTCCCCGAAAGCCAGGCGGGGCCCGCGGCGGACGCTGACGTTCCGCGGCGAGCCCCGGTTTCTCTTGGATGTGTCTGCCCCTGCCGTCAGATCTCCTCGATCTCCTCCAGGGTCAGGGACTTGAGCCCCCGCTCCACAAGGGCCTTTTCGGCGATCTCGGTGTTGGTGACCCGGAAGATCATGTAGGCCTGTCCCCGCTTTCCGCCCAGGAAGGCGTACATGTACTCGATGTTCACCTGGGCGGCGTTGAATTCGCCCAGCAGATGGTGCAGGCCGCCGGGCTCGTCCGGCACGGCGAAGGCCAGCACGTCGGAAAACTGGGCGATGAACTGGCCCTCCCGCAGGACCTGGGCGGCCCCGTAGGCGTCGTTGACGATGAGCCGGGCGATGCCGAAGTCCGTGGTCTCGGCGATGGACAGGGCCCGCATGTCGATGCCCTTCTCCGCCAGCAGGGCGGTCAGTTCAAAGAGCTTGCCCGGTCGGTTCTCCAGGAAAACGGATAGTTGTTTGATGCTCATGTTCCTTTCTCCTTATTCTAAAAGTGTGGTCGAATCAGTCCACGCGATACATGGTGAAGGCCGCCCTGGCGATGAGCGTGTCCCCCTCGTCCCGGATGAGGACCTCATACCAGGACAGCTTTTTGCCCCCTTTGAGGCGGGTGGCCTCCGCCCGGAGCGTTTGGCCCCTGCAGGGGTTCAGGAAGCTCACATGGGCGTCGGCGGATACGTGCTGCCCGGCTCCCGGTCCGAAATGGGAGGCCACCGCGCAGGCGAAGTCCGCCATGGTGAGCAGCACCCCGCCCATGACGCCGCCCACGGCGTTTCGGTGCCGGTCGGTCAGGGTGAGGGAGACGAGGGCATGGCCTGGGGCCGCGTCCTCGATGATCATGCCGCTGCCGGCGGCGAACCGGTCCTTCGCGAAGAAGGCGCGGGCTTGGTCCAGCGTGATGAGCTCAGGGATCGCTTCCATTGTATCGTCAGATCTTGCGCTTGTCTACCACGCGAACGGCCTTGCCTTCGCTGCGGGCGATGGTCTTGGGGGCCACCAGGGTGACCTTGGGCCGGATGCCCAGCATGGACTGGAGGCCGGTGGACAGGGTCTTCTGGAGCTGCTGGATCTCGCCGATGGAGTCGGTGAACATCTCCGGCGTCATCTCCACCAGGATCTCGAAGGTGTCGGTGTTGTTCACCCGATCCACCAGGATCTGGTAGTTGGCGGCGTAGCCGTGATTGAGCAGCACCGTCTCGATCTGGCTGGGGAACACGTTGACGCCGCGGATGATGAGCATGTCGTCGCTCCGTCCCCTCGGCTTGGTCATGCGCACGTGGGTCCGGCCGCAGGGGCACTTCTCCCGGTTCAGGGAGCAGATGTCCTTGGTCCGATAACGGATCATGGGGAAGGCTTCCTTATCGACGGCGGTGATGACCAGCTCGCCCATGGCCCCGTCGGGGAGCACCTCGCCGGTGTCCGGGTCGATGATCTCGGGGATGAAGTGGTCCTCGTTGATGTGCATGCCGTGCTGGTCGGAGCACTCGAAGCTGACGCCGGGGCCGGAGAGCTCCGTGAGGCCGTAGATGTCGTAGGCCCTGATGCCCAGGGTCTTCTGGATGTCCTGGCGCATCTCCTCGGACCAGGCCTCCGCGCCGAAGATGCCCGCCTTCAGAGGGATGTCGTCGGGCCCGAGACCCAGCTCCTTCATCCGCTCGCCGAGATACGCCGCGTAGCTGGGGGTGCAGCAAAGGACCGTGGCGTTCAGATCCCGGATGAACATGATCTGCCTATCCGTGTTGCCCGAGGACATGGGGACGGTGAGGCAGCCCACCTTGTGGCTGCCGCCGTCCAGCCCCGCGCCGCCGGTGAACAGGCCGTAGCCGTAGGACACCTGGACCACGTCCTCGTCTGTGGCCCCGGCGGCCATGAGGGCCCGGGCGCAGCAGTCCTCCCAGAGGTCGATGTCGTGCTGGGTGTAGAAGGCCACCACCCGCTTGCCGGTGGTGCCGGAGGTGGAGTGGATGCGGACGCAGTCCTTCATGGGCTTGCCCATGAGACCGTAGGGGTAGGCGTCCCGAAGGTCCGCCTTGGAGAGGAAGGGGAGCTTAGATAGGTCCCTGACGCTTTGGATATCATCCGGCGTCACGCCCTTCTCCTCCATCTTCTTCCTATAATAAGGAACGTTCTCATACACCCGGCGGACCTGCCTGGCCAGGCGCTCGCTTTGCCATCGTTCGATCTGGTCCCGGGACGCACATTCGATCTCGGGCTGATAGTATCTTTCCATTCGTATATGCTCCTCTCGCGCAAAGGTTTTTCAGATCTTCGGCAGTTTCGCCGCGAACCGGGCCAGCTCCTCGTCCGTGGGGATGTAGTCGTCCATCTGGCCGTTGTGGTACTTCTCGTAGGCCACCAGATCGAAGTAGCCCGTGCCCGTGAGGCCGAAGACGATGGTCTTCTCCTCGCCGGTCTCCCGGCACTTGATGGCCTCATCGAGAGCCACCTTGATGGCGTGGCTGCTCTCGGGGGCGGGCAGGATGCCCTCCACCCGGGCGAAGGTCTCCGCGGCGTCGAAGACGCTGGTCTGGGGCACGCTCACCGCCTCCAGCATGCCCTGATCGTAGAGCTCGGAGAGGATGGGGGACATGCCGTGATACCTTAGGCCGCCGGCGTGGTTGGGGGCGGGGATGAAGTCGCTGCCCAGGGTGTACATCTTGGCGAGAGGGCACACCATGCCCGTGTCGCAGAAGTCGTAGGCGTAGACGCCCCGGGTGAGGCTGGGGCAGGAGGCGGGCTCCACGGCGATGATGCGGTAGTCCGCTTCACCGCGCAGCTTCTCGCCCATGAAGGGGGCGATGAGGCCGCCCAGGTTGGAGCCGCCGCCGGCGCAGCCGATGATGATGTCGGGCTTGATGCCGTATTTGTCCATGGCGATCTTGGTCTCCACGCCGATGACGCTCTGGTGGAGGAGCACCTGATTGAGGACGCTGCCCAGCACGTAGCGATAGCCGGGGTTCGATACGGCCACCTCCACCGCTTCAGAGATGGCGCAGCCAAGGCTCCCCGTGGTGCCGGGGTGCTCGGCCAAAATCTTCCGGCCCACCTGGGTGGTGTCGGAGGGGGAGGGGGTCACGGACGCGCCGTAGACCCGCATGACCTCCCGGCGGAAGGGCTTCTGCTCGTAGCTCACCTTCACCATGTACACCTTGCAGTCGAGGCCGAAGTAGCTGCAGGCCATGGACAGGGCCGTGCCCCACTGGCCGGCGCCGGTCTCGGTGGTGACGCCCTTCAGACCCTGCTTCTTGGCGTAGTAGGCCTGGGCCACGGCGGAGTTCAGCTTGTGGCTGCCGGAGGTGTTGTTGCCTTCGAACTTGTAGTAGATCTTGGCGGGGGTCTTCAGCTTCTCTTCGAGGCAGTAGGCCCGGACCAGGGGCGAGGGCCGGTACATCCGGTAGAAGCTCAGTATCTCCTCGGGGATGGGGTACTCCCTGGTGTCGTTGTCCAGCTCCTGCTTCACCAGCTCGTCGCAAAAGACGCCGGAAAGCTCCGCCGGGGTCATGGGCTGATGGGTGCCGGGGTTCAGAAGGGGCGCGGGCTTCTTCTTCATGTCGGCCCGAAGGTTATACCAGTATTTCGGCATCTCCGATTCTTCGAGGTAGATCTTGTAGGGGATGGTGCTCATGGTGTGTCTCCTTTCAACGTATTTTCATAACAAAAGGCCCCGCCCTATTGGACGAGGCCTGTGCTTGCTTTTTCAGCGGCTCACGATCCAATTCCGGGCATGACAAGGAGGCGGCTAAACCACCAGCCGCTAAACCAGAAGGACCGTGCGCCAGTTCCCTTGCCCATGGATCGTGCTCCTTTCTTCGAAATTATATATTATATAGCATACCCTATCGTCCCTTGTCAAGAGTCATTTTCCGGGTTTTTCTGTCGCGTCCCGCCTCCATTTCACAAAAAAGCCAAAATGTTTGAATTTTTTTTGAAATCCCTTCCATATTTTTTCCCCGCATGTTATATTGCTATCATCCCGGAATGCCCGGTCGACCCAGGGCGGCGGGTAAAAAAATTCAGGAGGGGAATCTATGGCAAACAATGAACCCAAGAAAGGCGGTATCCTTCGGGCATACCTGAACGTCAACGTACTCTACAAGATCCTCATCGGCCTGGTCATCGGCGCGGTGGCGGGCATCATCCTGGCTGCCAAGGGCGTCACGGCCCTGCCGGCCTGGATCAGCATGTTCGGCACCATCTTCACCCGGCTGCTGAAGATGATCATCATCCCGATCATCGTGGGCTCCCTGGTGGTGGGCGCGTCCTCCGTCTCTCCCGCTAACGTGGGCAGGGTCGGTATCCGCGTGGTCATCATCTACCTGGCCACCTCCGCCTGCGGCGTCATCATCGGTCTCGTCATGGGCAACATCTTCCAACCCCACGCCGAGCTGGCCGCGGTGACCCAGCTGGCCGCTGACGCCGCCGGCAAGACCGCTTCCACCAACGTGTGGGAGGTCATCTACAGCATCGTCCCCACCAGCGTGCTTCAGTCCCTGGTCAACGAGACCGTGCTCCAGGTCATCTTCTTCTCCCTGGTCTTCGGCCTCTGCCTGTCCTTCATGAAGGTGTCCGAGGATGAGCGCATCCGCACCATCTCCACCACCATGTACAACGTGTTCGACTGCCTGGCCGAGATCATGATGAAGATCGTGGCCGGCATCATGCAGTACGCCCCCATCGGCGTGGCCGTCCTCATCTGCGAAGTGTTCGCCAAGAACGGCGCCAAGGTGGCCGGCGCGCTGCTGACCGTGACCATCGCCTGCTTCCTGGGCTACCTCATCCACATCGTGGCGGTCTACGGCGGCCTGCTGGCTATCTTCCGCATCAAGCTGGGCGCCTTCTTCAAGGAGGCCCGCACGCCCTTCATCACCGCGTTCGTCACCCGTTCCTCCAACGGCACCCTGCCCACCACCTTCGCCGCGGCGGAGAACCTGGGCGTGGACAAGGAAGTCTATGCCTTCTCCCTGCCCCTGGGCGCCACCATCAACATGGACGGCACGGCCATCTACCAGGGCGTCTGCGCCTTCTTCCTGGTCATGTCCACGCAGGGCCGCGGCCTGACCATGGGTGAGATGGGCATGATCGTGCTCCTGGCCACCCTGGCCTCCATCGGCACCGCGGGCGTGCCCGGCGCCGGCGCCATCATGCTGGCCATGGTCATGCAGGGCATCGACCTGCCCATCGAGGCCGGCACTACCCTGGCGGGCGCTTACGCCATGATCCTGGGCATCGACGCCATCCTCGACATGGGCCGTACCGCCCTGAACGTCACCGGCGATTTGACCTGCACCTGCTGCATCGCCAAGAAGCTGGGCTTCCTCAAGGCCGACTCCGTGCTGAAATAAGGCATGACCCGGAACGAGCTCGACGACCGGCTGCGGGAACTGGGCATCTACAGCGATTTCTACTATCGCAAGGAGCTCAAGGCCCTTACCCAGGTGCTGGGGGAATATGAGCGGCTCAACTGCCTGCTCACCGGTGTCCACGAGGGCAACCGGAAGCTGGTGGCCGTCACCGACCGGCGCATCCTCATCCTCTTTACCGCTTTGGGCGGGGGAGAGATGAAGATGATCCGGCGGGAAAGTGTGAAAGAGTGGCGATTCGATAAGAAGCTGCTGTTCCACACGCTCACCATCGAGACCAACGGCGGCGCCTCCTTCACCTTCACCAACACCCAGGGCAAGCTCAGGGACCTGTTCCAATGGGCCATGAACGAGCCCATCCCGGCAGCGGAATAGACCTGTAACCGGAAAGGACGATCGAAAGGTCGTCCTTTCCTCTTGCCATCCTGCATGAACCGTATTTAGGAGAACTATGGAGATCTACGTTTTGGGAAGCGGGGCCGTGAGCGCCCGCAGCGGGTATCCGGGGTATCTCGTCGACGGGACCATTTTGGCGGACTGTCCGCCGGGCACCGTCAAAAAGCTGTACCGGCGGGGCATAGACCCCTGCGCCGTCACGGACGTGCTGGTGACCCACTTCCACGCCGACCACTACTTCGACCTGCCCTTTCTGATCCTGGCCCGGTACAAGAAGACGGACGCGCCCCTCGCCATCCACTGTCCCGAGGAGGGGCGGCGGATCATTCCCCAGCTCCTGACCCTGGCCTATCCCGACATCCCCCTGAAGACCGTGCCCCTGGCGCTCGATCACGGGGATCGCTTTACGGCGGCGGGGTATGCGGTGGAGCGGGTGCCCGTGGTCCACGGCGTCAAGGAGCAGTGCTTCGGCTACGTTCTGGAAAGGGACGGCCTGCGGGTGGGCTTCTCCGGGGACACGACCCCCTGTCCCGCCCTGGAGGCCATGGTGGGCGGCTGCCGGCACTGCATCTGCGAATGTACGCTCTCTGCCGCCAGCCCCAAGCACATGGGCATCGACGCCCTGCTGGCCCTCCACGAAAAATATCCAGGCTGTCGCCTGTACACCACCCACATGACGGACGGGGCCCGGGAGAAGCTGCAGGAGCGGCCCTGCGACGGCATCGAAATATTGGATGATGATCGGTGCATCGTCCTTTGAAGGCAAAAAAACCATTCGCCGGACCGGCGAATGGTTTTTTGCTGTCTTTTTTATTCGGCCGCGACTTCCATGATGGAGGCGGCCAGGAGCTTAGTACGGCCCTGCAGGGACGGGATATGGCCCTGCTCCGCCACGGTGTGCTCCCCGTTGCCCGTGGGGCCGAAGGAGCAGAGGGTGGGGATGCCGATCCCGATCAGATAGGCGGAGTCGCTGCCGCCGCCCTTCTCCTTGGGTCGGACCTTCTCGAGGCCGTACCTCTCGGAGACGGCGCATACCTTCTCGAACAGCCGGTCCGTGGCGGCCGTGTGCTCCATGGGCGGCCGGCGGCTCAGCACGTTCACCGTGGCCCGGGTGCCCGGCAGGAAGCTCTTTCCGGCGATGGCCTTCACCTGTTCGAGGGCCTGCTCCAGCACCGCCAGGGTCTTCCCCCGGATGTCCACCTCGAAGCGGCAGCGGCCGGGGATCACGTTGGCTTTGGTGCCGCCGGCGATGACGCCGCAGTTGAAGGTGGCCCCCTCCGGGCTGCTGAGGGCCTCGATGGCCAGGATCTTGTGGGCGGCCTCCTTGACGGCGCTGACGCCCAGGAAATAGTCGTTCCCCGCGTGGCCCGCCTTCCCCTCTACGTTGACTTCCAGGCGGATGATGCCCTTGCGGCCCACCGTCAGGTACCCGGCGAGGCCCGTTTCGCAGTTGAACGCCGCGTCCACGCCCCGGGCCTGGTCCTGGATGAAGGCGACGCCTTCGGGGCCGCTGTACCGGGCGCTGACCTCCTCGTCGGTGGTCAGGATGATGCGGATGGGCGGCGCGGCCGCCTCCGTCTCCATCAGCGCCTGGGCCGCCATCAGGGCTACGCAGGCTCCGCCCTTGCAGTCGATGACGCCGGGGCCATAGAGGGTGTCCCCCTCCCGCCGCACCGGCGGCTGGCCGAAGCTGCCCACGGGGTGCACCGTATCGAGGTGAGCGAGCAGGGCGATCCGGGGGGCTTCTCCCGCCCGGGTCTCCGCCGTCAGGCAGTCGCCCGCCCGGGGGAAGGGGTATTCCGTCACAGAAAAGCCGTGTTCCCGGGCAAACGCCGCCAGGAACCGGGTCTGCTCGTCCAGGGCCGCCTTGTTGTCCGACGGCGTCTCAAAGGAGCACACCTGCTCCCACAGACCCTCATATTCGGGCGTCAGCGCCTCGATCCGGGCGAACACCCGCTCCATCCGATCTCCCTTGCTGCACATATAGGCAAACCTCCTTCGTTGAACCGATATTTGAGTATACCACGAACGCGGCGGTATGAACAGCCGCAAACCCATAAATCAATACGACCCGGAGCTTCTGCTAATCAAGCTCCGGGTCGTACCGTCAGGAGGAATGGTCCTTATCCGTTGATCAGCTTCATGAAGGACTCGGTGAAGCCGGTCATGTTCTTGAAGGCGATGAGCAGCGTCAGCGCCACCACGATCACGCCCAGGATGTTGATCACGATGCCGTTGTGATGGCCGTCCATGTACTTCTTGTCGTTGCAGACGATCATCAGCAGGATGGCGGTGATGGGCAGCAGGAAGGCGTTGGCCGCCTGGGCGAAGAGGATGATCTCCGTGGGGGAGGCGCCCAGGGTGCACACAGCCACCAGACCGAACAGGAGCACGACGGCCCAGATGGCGATGAACCGCTTCTTCTTCATGTCCTCGCCCCAGCCCAGGATGCCGGAGCTGGCGAACGCGGCGGCAAGAGGCGCCGTGATGGCGGAGCTCATGCCCGCGGCGAACAGGCCGATGCCGAAGGCCGCCGTGGCCCAGCTGCCCAGGATGGGCTTGAGCTGCTCCGCCATGGCCTTGCCGTTGGCGATGGCCGCCGTGCCGGAACCGTCGTAGCAGACGGCCGCGGTGATGACGATGCACATGGAGATGATGCCGCCGAGACCGATGGACAGGATGGAGTCGGTGAGAGAGGTCTTCAGAGACTCGTCCTTGTCGCCCTCATGGCCCCACTTCTTGGCGGAGGAAGAGGCGTGCAGATAGATGTTGTAGGGAACGACGGTGGTGCCGATGAGGCCGGTCACATAGAACCAGGCCCGGTTCATCTGGGGCACCCGGGGCACGAAGAGGCCCTTGAGCACTTCGCCCCAGTTGGGCTTCACGGCGATGGCGGTGATGAGGAACAGGATGCCCATGAGCACCACCAGGGCGGTGAGCACCTTTTCCACCACCTCATACTTGCCGGAGAGCAGCAGGCCCGCCGCGATGGCGAACACGATGATGGCCCACATGATCTTGCTGGTGTCGGGCATGATGGCCTGCAGGCCCAGGATGCCGCCGGAGATGTTGCCGGTCTCATAGGCTACGTTGCCGATGAACACGGCGCCGATGACCAGGATGGCCAGCAGGATGCGGGCGCCCTTGCCGGTGTACTTCTCCCGGAGCGCTTCGCCCAAGCCGACCTGCTTCACGATGCCCAGCTTGGACGCCATGCTCTGCAGGATGATGACAGAGATGGTAGAGAACAGCAGCGCCCACAGCAGGGTGTAGCCGTAGCTGGCGCCGGAAACGGTGCAGGTGGTGACGGTGCCGGGGCCAATGAAGGCGGCCGCGACGACGGCACCGGGGCCTACTTGCTTGAGCCTTTTCCAAAACATACTAATTAGATCCTCCTTCTTTTTTCTCTCTCTTGATCTCCTATGTAGACAGGCGGCTTAGCAGATTCCGCCTGATCTATCCCTGCGCTTACGCCTTGTTCTTCTTCCGTTCCAGATAGTCGTTGAGCTCGCTGTTGAGGATGTCGGTGACGAACATGTGGCCGGGGGAATGGGTGATGACGATGGGCGGCTTGGCGTTCTCGATGGCCGCCTGGGGCGTGACGCCGCAGGGCCAGAACACGGGCACCTCGCCGGGGTAGATGTCCACCGCCTCGCCGTAGTCGGGCTTCATCACGTCCGTGACGCCGATCTTCTCCGGGTCCCCGATCTGGATGGGGGCGCCGTGGACGTTGGGCATGGCGGAGGTGATCTCATAGGCCCGTTTGGCGTCCTCCGGGGTCATGGGCCGCATGGAGCAGACCGTGGGCCCCGAGAAGGGACCGGCCGGTTTGGTCATGACGCTGGTCTTGTACATGGGCACGTTCCGGCCCGTGGCGATGTGGCGGACCTCGATGCCGGCCTTCATCAGCGCCTCCTCGAAGGAGAAGCTGCAGCCGATGAGGAAGCCCACCATGCCCTCCTGCCAGTAGGGCGTGGCGTCGTTGCACCTGGCCGCCAGCTTGCCGTCCCTGTAGATGAAGTACTCGGGGATGTCGGTGAGGATGTTGCCGTCCTCGCCCATGTCGTGGGTGTGGGGATCCCCGTCCAGCACCTCCAGGATGGGGCAGGGACCGGGGTTCAGGCGGGCGAACTCCTTGAAGTCCTCGGCGTATTCCCGGGGCAGGATCACCAGGTTCGCCTGGGCGTAGCCGGCGCACATGCCGGCGGTGGGGATGCTCTTGACCTTTCCGGAGCGCACCAGGCGCCGGAGCTCTACGGGAGCCATGTTCACATATTGGCTGATGTCAAAGTTGGGCATGGGTTCCTCCTTTACGCGTCGTTGTTCTGTTCCTCGATGTAGATGTCGTATTCCTCGTCGTTCACATAGATGAGGAAGCGTCCCGAGAGGGGCTCGGGTCCCGGTTCCGGCTCCGGCTCCAGCCGGGCCAGAAACTTCTTTTCAAGATCGTCCAGGGCCTTGCGCTGCCGCCGGAACACCGCCTGGGCTGCCGCCGCGGAGACGGGCCGGAACCGGACCTTGTCGCCGGCCTTCAGCTGCGCGAGCAGCGGCAGGTCCGCGGAGATGACGCAGCCCAGCTTGGGGTAGCCGCCGGTGGTCTGCCTATCCGCCATCATGACGATGGGCTGGCCGTTGGTGATCTGGATGGCGCCGAAGCAGATGCCGTCGGAGATGATGTTCCCGTCGCTCCCGGCGGCCCGCTCCACCGCGGGGCCGTCCATCCGAAAGCCCATGCGGTCGCTCTTGTCGCTGAGGGCGTATTCGCTTTTTGTAAAGGTCTTCTTCCCGGCGGCGCTGAACAGATCGTCCTGGGGCCCGTAGGTGAAGCGGACTTCGATATGATCCCGCAGGGCGGGCCGAAGCTTCTCGGGCACATATCGCTCCTCAAGATCGGGGAGCCAGTCGCAGGGCGCTCGAAGGCCGATTCCGTCCCCGTCCCGGATGGGCCGGCCGTCGAGACCGCCCACGCCGCCCTTGAGGAAGGTGGAGCGGCTGCCCATGACCTCTTCGATATCGAGGCCGCCGGCAAAGGCGATATAGGCCCGGGCGCCGGCCTTTGCCATGGGCAGGGCCAATGTGTCGCCCGCCTGGGCAAGATACGCCCGGTCGTTCTCGATGGGATCCCCGTTCAGGGTGGGGCCGAAGTCGCCGCCGGTGATGGCGAAGATCTCCGGCTCGTCGAAGACGATGGTCGGGCCCATGACGGTGGCCTCGATGACGGCCTCCGACCGGGGATTGTTTACCAGGATGTTGGCAAGCTCCATGGCGTAGCGGTCCATGGCGCCGCATACGGGCATGCCGTACCGCTGATAGCCGATGCGGCCCAGGTCCTGGACCGTGGTCAGCATCCCTTTCTTCTGGAAGGTGATCATGCCTTGTCACCTCCCTCTGCGTATTCCTCGGGATAGTTCTCCCGACGGATGCGCTCGTATTCCGCTTCGTCGATGGGATAGAAGATCATGTTCATGCCCGCGTCCACCAGGATGGCCTTCTCCCGCTTGGGATCGTAGAGCCTTAGGGGCGTCTGGCCGATGAGCTGCCAGCCCCCGGGGGAGTCCAGGGGATAGATGCCCGTCTGGGACCCGGCGATGCCCACGGAGCCCGCCGGGATCTTCACCCGGGGCGTGGTGAGCCGGGGGGTATGGATGCGCTCGTCGAGGCCCCCCAGGTAGCAGAACCCGGGCAAAAAGCCCAGCATATAGTTGAGATAGGTGGGGGCCGTGTGGAGCTGGATCACTTCCTCCGGGGTCATGTCGTGGAGCTTCGCCACGTTCTCCAGGTCCGGCCCGTGTTTCCCGCCGTAGAGCACGGGCACGCGGATCTCCCCGGCGGGCGGGATCTCGGCCGCCTGGAGGCCGTTTACGATCTTGTTCAGCTTTTCATAGAGCCGGGCGTAGCCGATGACCTCCGGCCGATAGTGGACCGTGACGGAGCGATAGGTGGGGACCAGCTCCGTGACCCCTTCGATCTGGGCCGCCTCCGCGGCCACGGTGAAGGAGCGTACCTGGTTGTTTATTTCCTCCGAGATGGCGTTCCCGAATTCTACGCAGAATGAGCAATCGGAGGAAGTCAGGATCTTTGCCATAGCTTCCTCCGTCCGTTATGAAATGAATGTATGGAAGGGGGCCAGCGTGATGCCCTCCTTGGCCAGGGTCTCCCGGATGCGGCTGGTGAAGGCCAGCGCTTTGGGGCCGTCGCCGTGGACGCAGATGGAGTCGGCCTTCACGGGGATGTCCCGGCCGGTGATGGCCGTGACCTTGCCCTCCTTGATCATGCGGACCACCCGAGAGATGGCTTCCTCCTCGTCCTCGATCATGGCGCCGGGTTTCTTCCGGTTCACCAGCGAGCCGTCCTCCTCATAGGCCCGGTCCGCGAAGATCTCGCTGGCGGCCTTGAGCCCCAGCTCCTGAGCGGCCTCGATGAGCTTGGAGCCGGAGAGGCCCAGCAGGATGATGTTGGGATCGAAATCCTTCACGGCCCGACAGATGGCCAGGGCCAGGGTGATGTCCTTGCCCGCCGTGTTGTACATGGCGCCGTGAGCCTTGAGATGCTGGATCTCCAGCCCGTTCTTCTTCGCGAAGGCGGCGAAGGCGCCCAGCTGATAGAGGGTGTAGGCGTACTCCTCGTCGGGGGTCAGCTTCATGTCCCGACGGCCGAAGCCCATGAGATCCGGATACCCCGGATGGGCCCCCACGCACACGCCCTTCTCCTTGGCCATGGCCAGGGTCCTGTCCAGCACCACCGGGTCCCCGGCGTGCCAGCCGCAGGCCACGTTGGCGGAGGTCACCTGTTCCAGCACCTCCTTGTCGCAGCCGATCTTGTACGCGCCAAAGCTTTCTCCCAGGTCCGCATTCAAATCCACTCTGAACATTCTTCCGCTCCTTCCCCCGCCTGCCTCTGAACCGGCGGCGGGCTCATAATATTCTTTCAAAGCACGGTGCGTTCCGACAGGACATAGGCTGCCTGTCTATATAAGGTATAGTATCAAGAAATGTATATTATGTCAAGGAAAGGGCCGCCCTCAAGTCCGCCGAACGCCGTATCCCCAAAAAAATATATTATTGTTTTCTGATAAAATGACGCGGCACAGGCGGGAACGGCCCCGGAAAAGCCCATGTGCTCATGAATAAATATACTGTTATGTATTCATTTTTGGCCCGCCGGCGCGCCGGCTCCCGATTGACAGCGGCCCCCGCCCTTCTATATAATCAGTATGTATCATATGGTCCGATCGTTCGGAGGAAAGGACGGGACATGACCGAGGTTTTATTCTTTCTTGTGATCCTGTTTGGCGTATTTTTGCAGTCATCCGTGGGCTTCGGCACCGTGGTCACCATGCCCCTGGGGATACTCCTGATGGGCATGGGCGTCACCAAGCCCGTGGTGACCTTCATCGCCCTGCTGACGGGACTGTCGGTGCTGATCAAGGAATACAAACACATCAACTGGCGCGAGCTCGTGAAGATGGCCGGCGTCATGCTCGTCGGCGTGCTGGCGGCGCAGTGGGTCTCCGGCCGGGTGAAGATGAACTATCTGCTGGTCCTGTACGGGGCGGTGGTCATCGGCATCGGCGTGAAGAAGCTGTTCTGGCCCGCCACCAAGCCCGCCCCCAAGGCCGTGCAGAACCTCGCATTGGCCATCGCGGGCATCATGCAGGGGCTGTTCGTCTCCGGCGGCAGCTTTCTTGCCGTATACGCCGTGGACCGGATGCCGGAAAAGCAGGAGCTGCGGGCCACCAACAACGCCCTGTGGGCCATCCTCAATACGGTCATGCTCGCCCTCTACTTCACCGGCGGGCAGGTGGACAAGAAGGTGCTCGTCATGGGCGCCATCGCCGTGATCCCCATGATCCTGGGCGTCTGGCTCGGCGGCGTTTTCACCAGCCGGATCAAGCAGCAGACCTTCCTGAAGCTGGTGTACGTCATCTTGATCGCCTCCGGCATCGTGCTGCTGATCTCCAATGTATAGTTCTAAAAGCGGTTAAGGGGCAGATGTTCCTAAATAACGATTCGAACGGCGCCGCCGGGGTCACAGGGCCTCGGCGGTTTTCGCGAGGCGGATGAAGTCCCGGCGAAGGGGCCAGTCCTTCTCCTCGTCCGGCCAGCCGAACTGGACCGTGTAGCGGGTGCCGCCCTCGGGGAAGCGCAGAACGGTCATGGCCGAAAGCTGATCTTCGCTGAGCAGGTTCCTGAGGAGCTTCTCCGGGCAGAAGCAAACGCCCTCGCCCAGGTAGCACATCTCGATCAGGGTCTCCATGTTGCCGGAGCTGGTCTTGACCTCCGGCACGATCCCGGCTTGGCGGATCAGCTTCCGGGCGATCCGGCCGGACACGCTGAGGGCGCTGCTCATGAGGAAGGAGACCTCCAAGAGAAGCCGCACGTCCCGGGTCTCAGCCAGGGCCTTTTTCACCTCATTTATCCCGTCGCCGAAGCGGTCGAGCAGGAGTTTGTCGGAAACGGCCAGCACGATCTCGTCCTCATAGTAGGGCTCCAGGGCGATCCCCCGGAAGTCCTCGGGGAAATCCGCGATGGCGAGGTCGATCTCCCCCTCGTGGAGGGCCTCCACCAGGGCGTCGTTCTTGCCCTCCATGACCTCCACCTCCACCATGGGGTGGGTCTCGTGAAAAGCCGGCCCCGGATGCCCGCACCGATCTCGGCAAAGTCCCGCTCCATGCGGTCGTAGTTCTGCTGGAAGGCCCTGGCGTACTGCAAAAACAGCTCGCCGCCGTAGGTCAGCTCCAGGGGGATGTGCCGGACGAACAGTTTGCAGCCCAGCTCCTTTTCGAGGGACGCGATGCTGGCGCTCAGGGTCTGCTGGGTGATGAACAGCTCCTCCGCGGCCTGGGAGAAGCTGCGCTTTCTCGCCACCTGCAGGAAGTATTGGATGCTCTGGAAGTTCATGGCGCACCTCTAAATACAAATTCTGTTTGTATTATATACAACTATTAACAGTTTGACAACGATAATCTTTCGCGGTATGGTGGTGTCAGAAAGAAACGACACCCACGACCGACCGCCATGACGGCACAGAAAGGAGAAAACCATGTTTGCTACCAATGCCCAGGTGTTCGCACCCACCGCCCGCGTTCGCAAGGAAGTCCCGGCCCTCTTCGACCTGGATATCGACGCCATCAACGCCGAGATCAACGACTACATCCACACCGGCAACACCTGCCCCCAGGTCTTGGCGGGGCTGGGTTCCCTCTGAGATCCCGTTCCCGGATCGAGTTTTATCTCCTGAAAAAAGACATCCGCCGGTCCAGCTTGCCGGCGGATGTCCTTTTCGATACGAAAAGGACAATACCGCAATGATCCCCCCTGTATCCCCATCCTGCAGGACGGCGGGAACCGTCCTGCAGGATGTGCGTCCGGGACATACAGGGGCCGGGAGGGGCGCCCGCGGCCTTGTCCACGGCCTTATCCACATCAAAAAGGCAGGAAATTCCACGCTCGGTGGATAAGGGTGTGGACAATGTGGATAATTTTCGGGGTCCGGCGGTGGATAAATGGGGTCAAACGGGTGAAAACGGGAAACCCCCAGCCGCGGGGCTTTTTGGCCTCCGGGCCCGGTCGCGTTGACAGGGACCCTGCCATGGGGTACAATGGGGCCGACGGACAAGCCTGCAGGATGGGAAGGGAGGGACGGCATAATGGCACAGACCTTTGGGTATTTCGGCACCATGGGCGCCATCGCGCTGTTCCTGCTGGCCCTGTTCTGCCTGGACCGGCTCTGGCGCCGGCGGCCGGCGACCAGCCGCATTTGGCCCAAAGGGGAGGGGCCGGCGGGCCTTATCCTGTTCCTGGCGAGCTTCCTCGTTCTGTATCTGCTCAACGATCACAGCTTCGTCTTCTACAACAACTACAGCTATCTGGCGGACGCGCTGCTCCATGGCCATCTCTACGTGGACGGCATGCCCGCCTACCTCGAATCGGTGGAGTTCGGCGGCCACGTGTACATGCACTTTGCCCCGGGCCCGGCCCTGCTGTGCCTGCCCTTCGTGGCCATTTTCGGCATCAGCGGGTTCAACATCGCCTGGCTGTCCCTGACCCTGGGCGCGGCCAACACGGCCCTTGGGTACCACGTTTTCCGGCGGATGGGCATCGGCCGGGACCGGCGGGAGCGGATCTGGTGCGCGGCCCTGCTGACCTTCGGCACGGTCCACTGCTTTCTGGCGGCCCTGGGCCACGGATGGTTTTTGGGGCACGTAAGTAGCTGGTTCTTCCTGCTCCTCGGCATGTTTTTCCTCACGGCGCCTGAGGAGAAGAGAAGGGACGTGCACCTGTTCCTCTCGGGCGTCTTCTACGGCTGCGCGGTGACCTGTCGGATGCCGAACCTGCTGGGGGCCCTGTTCTTCGGCGGATACATCCTTGTGCGGTATCCAAAGGAAAAGCGGCTCCGATCCCTGCTGTTCTTCTGCCTGGGGGCGGCGGTGCCCGGGAGCCTCTACATGGCCTACAACTACGCCCGCTTCGGCACCATCATGGACAAGGGCTACAACCTGACCCACCTGAAGGACAAGTACAGGTCCATGTACAACGAGATGCAGGCCCTGCCCAAAGAGGAGCAGCTGTCCTTCCTGAAGGCGGCGGAGAAAGAGGTGGGCGGGCCGCTCCAGACCCGGTACATGGCCTTCAACCTCTACTCTATCTTCCTGCTGGGGCCGGAGTTCACCCGGGAATATCCCTACGTGATCCCCACGCTGGCGGGGGTGTCCCTGACGCACCTCTCGCCGGCCCTGTACGCCGCGGGCTGGGTGGACTATCGAAAGGATAAGCTCCCCTGGTTCCTCCTCGCCACGGCGGCCGTCTGCGCGGTGCCCTTCCTCATGAACTACGGCAACGGCTTCGCCCAGTTCGGCATGCGCTACGCCATGGACTTCATCCCCTACGTGGGCATTCTGGCTGCCATGGGCATGACCCGTCGGCCCCTGGGTGGCTGGAAGGTGGCGCTGATCCTCCTCTGCATGCTCCTCAATATGTGGGGGCCGGTGTACTGGAACATTTTCTATTGAGCGGCAAGGCTGTACAAACGCCCCCGTCCATGGTATACTGCCCATACCAGAGGAACTTTCACACATGGGCAAGGGCGCAGGCATAAAACAATTCTTCACCCGGCGGGACGTGGACATGACCAGCGGCAACGTATACGGCCTGCTGATCCGCTTTGCCGTGCCGCTGCTCCTCGGCAACCTGTTCCAGCAATTATATAACACCGTGGACACCTGGGTGGTGGGGAACTACGTGGGGAAGGAGGCCTTCTCCGCCGTGGGTACCGTGTCGCCCATCATCAACATGCTCATCGGCACCTTCCTGGGCCTGTCCGTGGGGGCGGGGGTGGTCATCTCCCAGTACTACGGGGCCCGGCAGGAGGACAAGGTCAGCGAGACCGTCCACACGGCCCTGGTCATGACCGCCATTCTGGGCGTCCTGTTCACCTTCATCGGCGTGCTCATGACGCCGCCCATGCTTAGGCTCATGAAGACCCCGGCGGAGGTGTTCCCCGAGGCCCAGCGGTACCTCACCATCTACTTCTCCGGCATCTTCGGGCTCCTCCTCTACAACATGGGGGCGGGGATCCTACGGGCGGTGGGGGACTCCCAGCGGCCCTTCTACTTCCTGGTGCTGTCCACCACGCTGAACATCGGCCTCGATCTTCTGTTCGTCATCGTGTTCCACATGGGCGTGGCGGGGGTGGCCTACGCCACGATCATCGCCCAGGGCCTCAGCGCCGTACTGGTGCTGCTCCTGCTCATGCGGGCGAAGAACTGCGTCCGGGTGTCCCTCAGGGCCCTGAAGCTCCACATGGACCCCCTCAAAAAGATCATCCGGGTGGGCATCCCCGCCGCCCTGCAGCGAGCCGTCACTTCCTTTTCCAACGTGTTCGTCCAGTCCTACATCAACTACTTCGGCGCGGACGTCATGGGCGGCTGGACGGCCTACACCAAGGTGGACGCCTTTTTGTTCCTGCCCATGCAGAGCGTGTCCTCCGGCGCCACCACCTTCGTGGGCCAGAACCTGGGCGTCAACGACGTGGCCCGGGCCAAAAAGGGCATCCGGGTGGCCATGATCATCGCCATGGCGTGCAACCTGGTCATCATGGTCCCCGTGCTGATCTTCGCTCCGGCCCTGGTCCGCTTCTTCAACGGCACCCCGGCGGTGGTGACCTACGGGACGCTGTTCCTTCGGATGATGTCCCCCTTCTACGTGCTCTGCTGCGTGAACCAGATCCTGGCCGGGTCTTTGCGGGGGGCCGGGGACAGCAAGACGCCCATGTTCATCATGCTGGGCAGCTTCGTGCTCTTCAGGCAGATCTACCTCTTCGTGGTCACCCATTTCATCTCCAACGCCATCGTCCCCGTGGCCATGTCCTATCCCGCGGGCTGGCTGGTCTGCTCCGTCGCCACCCTGATCTACTACAAGTTCGCCCATTGGGAAAAACATAGGCTTGTGGAATAAACTTTTAGGAGTATCGATATGAAGAAACCTCTGATCCTGGTGACCACCAGCAACAACATGGTGGAGAATATGTACGTGGTCCGGCTGAACCACGAGTACGTGAACGCGGTGGTGAAGGCCGGGGGCATCCCCATGATCGTGGGGTCCACCTTCGGCCTCGACGAGCTCATCGGGCTCGCGGACGGCCTGCTGCTCACCGGCGGCGTGGACGTGGACCCGGCCCTGTTCGGGGAGAGCATCCTCAATGACACGGTGCACATCGACCAAAAGCGGGACCATCTGGAACTGCAGCTCATCGAGAAGTACTGGAAGACCGGCAAGCCCTGCCTGGCCGTCTGCCGGGGCCTGCAGGTGCTGAACGTGGCCTTCGGCGGCGGCCTCGTCCAGGACATCCCCGCCTGGTGCGGCGCCACCCACTCCGGCGGGGTGGAGCATACCGTGGCCGTCAAAGAGGGGAGTCTGCTGCACACGCTCACCGGCAAGACCGAGCTTGCCGTGAACAGCTACCATCACCAGTGCATCGCCCAGGGCCAGCTGGCCGCCCCCTTCGTGCCCACCGCCGCCTGGACCGGCAGCGGCGTGACCATGATCGAGGCCTTCGAGCAGCCCGGCTACCCCCTGCTGGCTGTCCAGTGGCATCCCGAGCGGGCGTACCTGAACTCCGAAGGGCTCACCAATATGGATCCCCTGTTTAGCTGGTTGGTGAACACCGCCGCCAAGTCCCAAAGCATCTGCCAATAAAACCCAAAAACACACAGCGGGGATCGGCTTTACACACCGATCCCCGCAGCTTGTCAAAAAACCTTTTGACAAGCTGACCAGACTGCCAAGAAAGTGTGTCAGAAGCCGCGTTCTTCGCCCCGAAGCTGTACAAAGGTACCGCGAGAGGGCGAAAACGCGGCTAATTTGCGGCGATATGTTCAAAGAAAGGGCGGTTGGCGCCCTTTCTTCCTGCAAGTTCAATATCCATTTAAGTCCGCCGCAAATGGTCTGGCACCTTTATTGACAGTCTGGCACGGCCCCGGCCAGGGCGGCGTTGCTGTAGGCCGGGTCGTCGGTGACCTCCCGGATGACGGTGAGCTCCGGGGGCAGGGTCACAGGCACGGCCTCGTCCGAGACCTGGATCTCGCAGAGGGCCCGATCCAGCCAGAAGGGAAAGAGGTCGATCTCGTAGTAATGGCCCTGGCAGGTCAGGTGGTAGCGGGTCTTGTGGAGGGTCCGCTTCGTCGGGTCCGCGTCCGCGAGCCGCTTTACATACTCTTTCTGGGTCAGCGCCTTCTCCATCTCCACCAGCTTCGAGCCGTCCAGGGGCTTCTTCACGGTCTCGTAGTAGGTTTGGATGCCGTCCGCGCTCCGCTGGCGGACGCACACCTCCTCGCCGGGGGCGGAACGGAGGTAGGTCTGGACGATCTCGACCTTCCGGCAGTTCTTCCGGCTCTCCAGCCACCCAACGTCCGGATACTCGATCAGGAAGGCGCGCTCGTTCTTCAGCGGCACCGGCTCCCCCAGGAAGGTCAGGATCTCGTGGAGCAGCCGTTCCAGCTTCTCCTCGAAGGCGGAGGAGTTGTCGATGATCCGCAGGTGCGGGTGCCCGGTCCAGGCGGCGATGATCCGATCGTCCACGTTCACCGCCCCCTCCGGCGTCTCGTACCGGGCGGCGTTGTTGGCGGTGGTGTAGGCGTCCATGGCCCCCTTGGCCGCGGTGACCAGGTGGAAGACGGCGTCGTACCGGTCCCTAAGCGCCGCCTCGGTGGTGTCCATCTCCCGGCAGAGCTCCCTAAATTCCTCGTCGGTCATGTAGGCCTTGTTGTCCATGGCCCCCCGGTCGCAGACGATCAGGAGCTTGTCCGCGTCGATGGTCCGGCCGCCCCGCTCGAAGAGCCGCTCCTTGGTGAGCTGCAGCTCCATCTGGCAGCGCTGGTAGTCAAGGTTCGTCCCGCAGCCCCAGGGGGTCAGGCCCCCGCCGATGAGCTCCGTGGCGGTCTCGGGCACGAACAGCACCCGATACCCCCACTGGGGCAGGTTGTTGGCGATCCAGCTCAGGGCCGTGGTCTTGCCCCCGCAGGGGCCGCCGGTGATGACGATCTTCTGTACGGTCATGGGTCCATCCCTCCCTTTCCTTCCGCGTGGTATTGTACTACATTTCGAGCCTGTTTGCAATCGCTCCAAGCAGCGGCCTCTCGGGCCCCGTTGCTTTCCTGACCGAAGCCGCTTGCCCCCCTTGTGTCATCCTGAGCAAGGCCGAAGGCCGCGTCGAAGGATCTCTGAACGGGAAAACTTATGGATGGGCCTCCTCGCCGCACCCGGCGTCATTCAGAGATCCTTCGGCAAAGCCTCAGGATGACAAAAGGGGCGTGCTTGTCAACGGCGGGTGGGTATGGTATTGTATACATGACCATTTCCTTTTTTCCTTATAAGACGACATAGAAAAGGAGCTGCCTATGAAACCCATCTCCCTAATCCTGGCCCTGCTGCTCTGCTTCTGCCTGTCCCCCATCGCCCGGGCGGAGGGGGAAACGCCTGCGCCCACGCCGGAGGTGTTCACCAGCGGGGATTATGAGTATATCCTGTTGGAGGATGGGACGGCCCAGATCATTAAATATACTGTGAGTGCAGCCGATCTGACCGTCCCCGACGCCTTGGACGGCGTCCCCGTGACCAGCATTGGGGATCGGGCGTTTTCCAAATGCTCCAGCCTGATCAGCGTCACCATCCCCGACAGTGTCATGGAGCTGGGGGCCAATCCGTTTGCAGATTGTGATAAGCTGACCTCCATCATCGTCTCGCCGGATCATCCCACCCTTGCCGTCATAGACCATGTGCTGTTTGAGAAAGCTACCCGGAAGCTGATCTGTTATCCCGAAGGAAAAGCAAAAAGCAGCTATACCATCCCCCAGGGGATCGAGGAGATCGGGGCGTATGCGTTTTATATGTGTGAAAGCTTGACCAGCATCACCATCCCCGACAGCGTGATGACCGTTGGTTATTGTGCGTTTGCCTGGTGCCACAGCCTGATCGACGTCACCATCCCCGACGGCTTGATGATCATTGAGGAAGCTGCGTTTTACGACTGCACGAACCTGAACGACATCACCATCCCCGAGAGCGTGACGTCCATTGGCCCCTCGGCTTTTTGTAAATGCTCCAGTCTGACCGGCGTCGACATCCCCGAAGGCGTTACGGCCATCAACAGCAATTCGTTTCAAGAGTGCAGCGCCTTGACCGGCGTCACCATTCCCGACAGCGTGACGACTGTTGGCACTTTAGCGTTTTGCAAGTGCACCAGTCTGACCGGCGTCACCATTCCCGATGGCGTCACGACCATCGGCTACTGGGCGTTTAGCGGATGCTCCGGACTGACAAGCGTCACCATCCCCGACAGCGTGACGTCCATTGGCTCCGGGGCGTTTAGCGGGTGTCCCGACCTGACCGTCACCGTAGAGCGTGATAGTTATGCGGCCCAATACTGCAAGGACAACGGCATCCCATACATCTATCTCGACAGTCTGGACTGGCTGAACGGCTAAAAATCGATGGCCCCTCATCCACCGCAAGCGGTCCCCCTTCCCCCATACTCAGCGCAAGCGCTGCGGGGGGAAGGCTTTTAGTTTTGTGACGATTTCATAGTGCTGTGAGGGAAAGAGCAGGCAGTACACAAAGATAAGCCTTCCCCCTTGGGGGAAGGGGGACCACGAAGTGGGGGATGAGGGGTTTCTGCACGTTCCCCGCGCACAAAAACAGCGCCCCTTTTTCAAGGGGCGCCGGTGCTAAACGGTCATGGTCAGTTGTTGTTGCCAAATACTGATGAGCATCTAAAATGTGTGCAGCTGGGGAGCAGATTTTTCGCCGGTTCAATGAAGAGGATCGAAGATTGACTGATTGATGCTCAATCGAGATCCGATGAAGCCGAACCGGCGGAAAAGATGCCGCCAGATGTGCATGTTTTAGGTGGGAATCAGTATCAGAATCTTTCCCCGGCAAAGGGCAGCAGAGCCATCACGCGGGCACGCTTGATGGCGACAGCCAGATCGCGCTGATGCTTGGCGCAGACACCGGACATCCGGCGGGGCATGATCTTGCCCGTTTCGGAGATGAAGCCGGTCAGCTTCTTGATGTCCTTGTAGTCGATACCGGTAGCCTTTTCAACGCAGAACTTGCAAACCTTGCGTCTGCTTCTTCTGGGACGGGGACGCATTTTGCGTTCTTCCATGGTGCAAGCCTCCTAATAAATTTTATAAGTTAAAACGGAATGTCGTCCGAGGAGATATCGGTGAAACCGGCCACATCCTGGTTCCGGTTCTGCTGGGGACGGGGCGCGGTGGGCGCGCTGTAGCTGCTGCCCTGATCGTCGCCCTTGGGGGTCAGGAACTCCACTTCGTCCGCCGATACATCCAGAGACATGCGGGTCGTGCCATCCTTCGCTTCGTAGGTCCGGGCCTGAAGCTCGCCGACGACCGCCACCTTGCGCCCCTTGGCCAGGTACCGGGAGCACACGTCCCCCAGCTGCCGCCAGGCGTTGATGCGGAAGAAATCGGTCTGCTTTTCGCCGCCCTGAGACGCAAACCTGCGGTTAACGGCGATGGTGAAGGAGCATACCGTCACACCGCTGGCGGTGGAACGGGTCTCGGGATCGTGGGTCAGATTCCCGATCAAAACGATCTTGTTCATGCTATACCTCTCTTAAAAAATCTCTCGTGCTTTGTTCTGTCGGGTCCTGTTCACGAAGCCTTACGCTTCCTTGCGGGTAACCATGTAGCGCAGGATGCGCTCATCGTTTCTGAAGTTACGCTCCAATTCCTTGGGCAGGTCTGCCGGCGCGTTGAAGGTAACGAGCACGTAGGAACCCTCGGTCTTGTAGTCGATGGCGTAGGCCAGCTTCCGCTTGCCCCACTCGTCCTGCTTCACGACTTCACCGCCGTTGCCGGTGATGATGCCCGCGAACTTGTCCATGACGGCGCGATAGGCCTCCTCGTCCAGTTCGGGCGTGATCAGGTACAAAACTTCATACTGATTCATTCTTTCACCTCCTTATGGTCTGTTGGCTTTCTTCTCAAGAAAGCAAGAAGGACCGTTAGCCGTAACAATATAGCACAGTCGAATCCCGATTGCAAGGGCTTTTTTCAAGAATTTTTCAAGAAAAACCGCCTGTTTTTGGTCGATTGCGCCTCACTGGGGCGGGGGGATCTATATATTGTGGTTGACAAACGGGGCGCATGGTGGTAGATTATATACAATTCTGATGAAAGGGGTCGCGGACCGTATGTTCAGCAGCCGGTATTCCTATTATTATTACCGCTTTGCTTCCCCCGGCAAGGTCCGTTTGGTACGCCCCTGAAACGAGGAACACGTTGGGCGTGGCGCCGGACCGGCGTCACGTTTTTTATTGCACACCGATCGAGAAAGGACAAACCGCAATGACTTCCACTTCCCTCATCACGCTCCTGTTCATGGCGATCTTCTTCGCAGTCATGCTGTGGATCGGCCTCCGCTCCCGCAAGCACGCCGCGGACATCAACGGCTTCGTGCTGGGCTCCCGGCAGGTGGGCCCCTGGCTCTCCGCTTTCGCCTACGGCACTTCTTACTTCTCCGCCGTCATCTTCGTGGGCTACGCGGGCCAGTTCGGCTGGAACTTCGGGCTGGCGTCCACGTGGATCGGCCTCGGGAACGCGTTCATCGGGTCGCTCCTCGCCTGGCTCATCCTGGGCCGCCGGACCCGGATCATGACCCAGCACCTGGGCAGCAAGACCATGCCCGACTTCTTCGGCATCCGGTACGAGAGCGACAAGCTCCGCACCGCGGCCAGCCTCATCACCTTCATCTTCCTGATCCCCTACACGGCGTCCCTGTATAACGGCCTCTCCCGGCTGTTCGCCATCGCGTTCCCCGGCGTCGATTACGCGGTCTGCGTGGTGATCATGGCGGCGCTCACCGGCGTGTACGTGATCCTGGGCGGGTACATGGCTACGGCCTGGAACGACTTCATCCAGGGCATCATCATGCTCTTCGGCATCGTGGCGGTCATCGCGGCGGTGCTGGGCGACAACGGCGGCCTTTCCATGGCCATGGAGAAGCTGGCCACCGGCGCCACCGGCGGCTGGCAGTACGCCTCGTTCCTGGGCGCGAACCCGCTGTTTCTGCTGTTCGTGGTCATTTTGACGTCCCTGGGCACCTGGGGCCTCCCCCAAATGGTGGGCAAGTTCTACGCCATCAAGAACGAATCCTCCATCCAGAAGGGGACCGTGATCTCCACCCTGTTCGCCATCGTGGTGGCCGGGGGCTGCTACTTCCTGGGCGGCTTCGGGCGGCTGTATGACATCGACGTGAAGGCCGAGGGGTTTGACGCGGTCATACCGCGGATGCTCTCGAGCCTGCCCGCCATCATCATCGGGATCGTGATCGTGCTGGTGCTGTCCGCGTCCATGTCCACGCTGTCGAGCCTGGTGCTGACCTCCGCCTCCACCATGACGCTGGACCTCATCGCCCCGAACCGGAAGAAGCCCCTGGGGGAGAAGAAGCAGCTGCTCATCATGCGTGGGTTCATCGTGCTGTTCATCGCGGTGTCGGCCCTGATCGCCATCAAACAGGCGCGGTCGAAATCCCTGTTCATCGCGCAGATGATGGGCGTTTCCTGGGGCGCGCTGGCCGGCGCGTTCCTGGCCCCGTTCCTCTACGGCCTGTACTCCAAGCGGACCACCAAGCTCTCCGCCGTGGTGTGCTTCGCCTGGGGCGTGGGTCTCGAGACCATCCAGCTCCTCGTCTCCCTGGGGGCGCTGAACGTGTCCTCCTGTAAGCTCCTCGCGTTCGTGTTCAACAACTCCATCTACTCCGGCGTCATCGCCATGGTGGGCGGGCTCGTCATCGTCCCCCTCGTCGACCTGGTCTCCCAGAAGCTCCGCCCCGTCCACGTGGAGGACATGTTCTCCGCCTACAACGAGCGCCGGACCGTGGATATCACGGACAATTTGGGTAAGTAACGTTTGTTTTGTCCCTTTTTTCTCTTTGGACAAAGAGAAAAAAGGGACCGAAAAAAGAGAAACTTAAAAATAAGAAGAGGGCTATGGGTGATACCATAGTCCTCTTCTTAAAGTTCTTTTTGGTCCTTTTTCTTTCAAGAAAAAGGATCGGGCTTTCAATGGATTCCTCTGTTACATCTCCAAATTGGCTGCCGTTCTCGGGAACGGGCCCACGTCGCGGATGTTGGTCATGCCGGTGACGTACATGACGATCCTATCGAGACCCAGGCCGAACCCCGCGTGCTCCACGCCGCCGTAGCGCCGAAGGTCAAGATACCACTGGTACTCGGACATGTCCATGCCCAACTTGTCGCACTTCGCCTTCAGCACGTCGTACCTTTCCTCACGCTGGCTGCCGCCCACGATCTCGCCCACGCCGGGCACCAGCAGGTCCGCCGCCGCCACGGTCTTCCCGTCGTCGTTCTCCCGCATGTAGAAGGCCTTGATGTCCTTGGGGTAGTCGGTGACGAAGATGGGCTTCTGGAACACCTTCTCGGTGAGATACCGCTCGTGCTCGGACTGCAGGTCGATGCCCCACTCCACCGGGTACTCGAACTCCTGGCCGGACTTCTGCAAGATCTCCACGGCCTCGGTGTAGGAGACCCGGCCGAAGTCGTTGTCCACCACGTTGTGGAGCCGATCGAGAAGCCCCTTGTCCACGAACTTGTTGAAGAATTCCATCTCGTCGGGGCACCGGTCGAGGACCGCGCGGATGATGTACTTGACCATCCCCTCGGCCACCTCCATGTCGCCCTCGAGATCGCAGAACGCCATCTCGGGCTCGATCATCCAGAACTCCGCCGCGTGCCGGGGCGTGAAGCTGTACTCCGCCCGGAAGGTGGGGCCGAAGGTGTAGATGTCCCGGAACGCGAGAGCGAAGGCCTCGCCGTAGAGCTGGCCGGAGCCACTGAGGTGCACGGGCTTCTTGAAGAAGTCCTGGCTGTAGTCCACCGCGCCGTCGTCGGTCTTCGGCACGTCGTTGAGGTCCAGGGTCGTCACCTGGAACATCTCGCCCCGGCCCTCGCAGTCCGCGTTGGTCAGGATGGGCGTGTGCACGTAGACGAACCCCCGGTCCTGGAAGAACTCGTGGATGGCCGCGGACACCACGGACCGGACCCTAAAGACCGCCTCGAAGGTGTTGGTCCGGGGCCTGAGCGTCTGCTGGGTCCTCAAATACTCCAGCGTGTGCCGCTTCTTCTGCATGGGGTAGTCCGGCGGGCACTCGCCCAGCACGGTGATGGCGTCCGCCTTCACCTCGAAGGGCTGGGGCGCGTCGGGGGTCATGACCAGCTCCCCGTCCACCTGGATGGAGCAGCCGGTAGAAAGGCCCTTGCCCAGCTCCCGCTCGTCGTTCTCGAAGACCACCTGGATGGGCTTGAAGCAGGTGCCGTCGTTGAGCTCGATGAAGCCCATGGCCTTGCCCTGCCGCACGGTGCGGACCCAGCCGCCCACGGTGATCCTGCCGGCGTGTCGTTCCGGCGCACGCTGTATGTCACGGAGTTTCAGCATATGGTTTCCCTCACGTTTCACAAAATATTCTCAATAGTATACCACGAAATCCCCACCGCGCAATAGTATTTTTGCCTGAGATATGGTATACTGTTCTCACAAAGAGAAAAGGAGGCTCCCCCATGCGCATTCTCGGCGTCTATGTGAGCTATGAAACGCTGATGCTGGCCCTCATCGTGGTCTTCGTCCTGAGCCTGATCGCCCAGGGGAAGGTGCGGCGCGTCTTCAAGCGCTACAACACCGTCCCCGGCGCCCGGAACATCCCGG
>CADCNE010000007.1 GCA_902802805.1 uncultured Eubacteriales bacterium | reverse complement strand
GAAGACGCCGTTGGCGCCGCTGGCGTCGGAGGTGATGGTGCCGCCAGTGATGGTGACCTGGGCCCCGTCCTTCACCAGGACCGCCGCGTTGAGGCCGTAGAAGCTGCAGCTGTCGCCGCCGTCGGAGTTGCCGGTCTTGTTAACGGTGGCGTCGGTGATGGTGACCGCCTGGTCCGTGGCGATGAGCAGGGCGCTCTGGTCAGCGGTAGTGCTCTCATAGGTCTCGTTGCTCCGGCTGTCCGCGGAGGTGATCTCCACCGCGCCGGAATAGGTCACGTCAGCGGAGGAACCCCCGGGGCCGCCGCCGGGCATACCGCCGGAGGGCGGTTCGCCCATGCCGCCGGAGGGCGGGGTACCGTTGGGCATGTTGCCGTCAAAGTTGCCATTGAAGCCCTGGGGGGGCGTGCCGCCGTTGAAATTGCCGTTGAAGCCGTCGGGAGGCGTGCCACCCGGCATATTGTTGCCGTCAAAGTTGCCGGAGAAGCCCTGGGGGGGCGTGCCGCCGCTGAAATTGCCGTTGAAGCCGTCGGGGGGCGTGCCGTTGGGCATATTGCTGCCGTCAAAGTTCCCGGGAAAGCCCTGAGGGGGCGTGCCGCCGGTAAAGCCCTCCGGGGGCGTAAAGGTGCCGTCGTTCGCCGTGGGCTGCTCCGTAGCCTGCTCCGTCTGGCTCGTGCCGGCCGCAGCCTGGGCGGTTTGGCTGGCCGCCTGTTCCGTAGAGTCGCTGCTGCACCCCAGGGCCAGCCCCAGCAGCAGGCAGAGGGCCGTGGCCAGGCTGAACGCTCGCGTATGTGTCATCTTCATGATCGAATACCTCCTGTGTTTCATTGGCTCTATCTTATCCCCCGAATCTTAAAACAATTTAAAAAAGCAAATATATTTTACAGAAGCGCCGTTGCTTTTCGCCCCCGCCCCGAGTAAGATATAGGTACAGATTTTTCAAACGCGAGGGAAGGGTGCCGAAGGCATGAGGAACAGGGCGTTTTGGGCAAAGTGCATAGGGATCCTGGGGCTGCTGCTCCTGGCGGCCTGCGCAAAGCCCGTCGCCACGGTGGAGGCCGTCCCCACGGCCGAGCCCACGGCGGCGCCTACGCCGGCGCCCACGCCCACGCCTCCGCCCACCGCCAGCCCCGTGCCGCCGGTGGCGGTGCTGATCACGGCGGTGCCCACGCCCACGCCCAGCCCCACGCCGGATCCCACGCCGACCCCGGAGCCTACGCCCACGCCGACCCCCTCCCCCACGCCCGCCCCCTTCTGGGTCCGTTACCCATCCTCGGACCTGAAGCCCGCCCGGTATCTGCAGCGCATCAACGCGGACGGCCTCTATTACTGGCCCGACAGGGACATGTACCTTGCCTACGGCCAGGTGGGCGACCAGCCGGTAGGCCTCTATCCCGCCGACGAAAAGGGCCGTGTGGCCCCCGGCGCCCAGCTGGTGGAGGATGCCCGCCTGGTACCCTCCTACACCCCCGCCGATCCGCCCGCCAAGGAGGGGGAAAAGCTGCTGGTCCTCTACACGGGCTCCCAGTCCGTGGTGTCCTTCCACGCCGAGAACGGGGAATGGGTGGAGGATCGGATCATGATCTGCTCCTCGGGCAAGGGCAAGAACGCCACCCCTGTGGGCAAGTACACCATCTATGAGCGGTACGAGTACAAGCTCCTGGGCTCCGAGGAGGAGGACACCCTCTGCTACGGGTTCTGGGCCTGCCGGTTCTACAAGGGGCACCTGTTCCACTCCGTGCCCATCAACTACGACGCCGGGTACGACAAGGCTAAGGCCCATCACATGACCAACATGCGCTCCTACCAGAAGCTGGGCACCGCCGCCTCCCACGGCTGCGTGCGGCTGACGGTGGCTGACGCCAAGTATATCTACGATCTCAGCCAGTTCGAGACCGTCAGCGTGTGGGTGGTCAAGGACCGTGGCCCCACGCCCCCCAGGACCCCCCAGATCCTCTGGATGGAACCCTACACCGACAAGCAGGGCTACGGCTGGGACCCCACGGACCCGGACCCCAACAACCCCTATCTGGCGTCTCAGACGCCCACGCCATAATACAGCGAGAGGTAGCGAGCCATGTTCTATGATATCCACGAGTTCCCTGATCGGGTGACCCAAGGCGAAGACGGGGTCTATCGCTGGAAATACCGGATGAACCCCCGCCGCAACAGGCACGCCCTGATCATCATGGGCGAGGTGTTCCTCATCATGGCCATCCTCAGCACGGTAGGCCTTCTCATCGTGGGTCCGCCCAGCCGGGACATGTCCGTCTGGAGCATGCCGCTGATGGTGGACGCCCTGTTTCTGGGCATGTTCCTGCTGATCGCCGGGATCCTGTTCCTGGTGGGGGACGACCCCCTGCCCTTCTCCATGGACCAGGAGAAGATCATCACCTACCGGAGCAAGACCGCCGGCCCCCACACCTTCGCCCGTATGCGCAAGGTGAAGCTTCTCCCTCAGTACGACGCCATCCGTCTGGGTCTCGGCGTGGTGCTGTACATCCCCCCGGAGGATTATGAGGAAGTGAAAGCGTTCCTCCTCGCGCACCTGCCTCCCGACGCCGACGTTCGCTGACCCTTTACGGAGCACGGCTCGACTGGTATACTGTCGGTAATGAGATCGTTTCTGAAAAAGTGCATGGCCGTCGTTCTCGTGGCGCTGCTCCTGCTGCCGGGCTGCGCTGAGCCCGCCGCGCCTCAGGAGGCCGACCCTACGCCGGCCCCCACGGAGGCGCCCACGCCCACGCCGACCGCCACCCCTTCTCCCACGCCGACCCCCTCCCCTACGCCCACGCCTTCCCCGACGCCGACGCCCACGCCGACACCGACGCCGACCCCCACGCCCACGCTGGTGCCCCTGCAGCGGCAGGACGACCGCGGGGATGTGGAGGATAGGCTGTTCCCGCTCATGAGCTGCACGCCGGAGCCCACCGCCACGGTGCCGCCCCTGTCCACCCCCAACCCCCTGCTGGGGGACGTGGGCAAGATGGGGGCCATGGCCTTCGCCGACGTGCCCATCCTCGCCTGGCCCCACAAGCTGGCCCGGGTCCTGGGGCGGGAGTCCTACCATTTGTTCTACGTCCACAACGTATACAACCGCCAGTTCTATTACGTGACCACCCAGGAGGGGCTCACGGGCTATGTGAAGGCCAGCCAGTGCATGATCCTCACCGAGGAGGACATTGCCCGGTACTTCGACGCCGTGGAACAGCTTCAGCGGACCGTGGACCTCTACACCCCCGACGCCTTCCTGCGGGAGCTGCAGACCGGCGCGGACGAGGGGTCCATGGCGGAGCGGATCTACGCCGTTCTGGGCCGGCTGGGCCTGGACTTCGACCCGGTCTACTACCGGGTGTACCGGAAGGCCCTGGACGACGACGAGCGCTACCCCCGCTTCTACAAGGATGAGGTGTACAATTCCCTGCTGTTCAAGCTGTTCAACTCCACCGGAGCTGAGGTCCAGTACCAGGGCCAGCGGACCCAATGGGAGTACGTGCCCGCCGACGGACCGCTGCAAAAGGGGGACATCCTCTTCTTCACGGAGGCCCTCGAGAAGGGCAGCAGCGGCGTGCTGGACGGGGCCGAGTTCGTCGTCAAGGGCCCCTACTCCGGGGCGCTGACGGGCTGCGGCGTGTATATGGGGGACGGCCAGGCCCTGCTCCTTCGCAGCGGGCAGCTGAAGGCCGTGCCCTGGAGCGACGAACTCCAGCAGACGCTGGACTCCGCCCGCCGCATCCACCTCGAAGTTTTCGACGAGAAGCAGGCCCTGATCGAGGACGTCATCGCCCAGATCTACGACTGTCTCGGCACCCCCTACAGCAATTTCCAGCGGACCGGGGAATACTCCTTCGACTGCTCGGGGCTCATCTCCTGGGTCTTCATGCGCATGGAGATCACCCCCGTATACCTGGGCTTCCAGACGTTCACCGGCACCAACGCCTCCGGCTTCTCCGGCATCACCGATTACTTCTGGCATCATGAGCGGCGCATCCGCCTGATCTGCCCCGCCCAGCGAGACCAGGAGGCGGGTCTGAGCTCTATGGACGCCCTTCAGCGGGGGGACCTGGTGTTCTTGCGCCGAAACCAGCAGACCGTCCAGGTGGGGCACGTGATGGTGTACCTGGGGGGCGGCCGGGTCATCCACTCCACCCGCATCGACGAGGAATACGGCGGCACGGTGGTGGCCTATTTCCGCCCCGCCCTGCAGGTCCTCTACAACAACAGCCTCCGGATCGATTCCATCACCCCATAGCGCGGCAGCAGAAAAAGCGCCTTCCGCCATATCGACGGAAGGCGCTTTTATATGCTCTCTTCAGGAAACGCTTTCGATGCGCAGGGAGATGCAGTAGAGCCGTTGGAGCTCCCGGCGGAAGATGGCCACCACAGTGCCGGAATACTTGTTGCTGATGTAGGTGGAGTGGATGACCCGCCCATCGCCGAGATACATCATCACATGGCCGATGCTGCCGCCCCGGGCCTTCAGCAGGAAGATGATGTCCCCCCGTTCGAAGTCGTCCAGAGACTGCAACTCCGTGCCCATGGGCACCGGCACGGTCATCTTGACATGCTTCTCTCCCTTCCAGGTGTACTCATGGATGTTGGACAGGCCCGACGCGGAGCTTTCCAGCCAGTGATAGTAGACGTACGCCGTGGGATACAGGTCCATGCGCACCAGCAGCCAGGAGATGAGCCCCGAGCAGTCGAAGGAAAAGTCCCCCGTGCGCTGGAAGTTGTGATAGGGCGTGCCCAGGACGTCGTAGATCTGGGCGATCATGTCCTCGATGATCAGCTGCTTGTCGTCGTAGACGTCCAGGTGGATGCGGCGGGCGGAATCAAAGCTTTTGAACAGCTGGCTGGAGGCGAAGTTGTCCAGCTGCTGCACCTTCCCCTCCTGGAGGCACAGGACGCTGTCGTTGCCGAGATACACCGCGCAGTCGGTGATATACCCCGAATGCTGTCCGGCCACCACGAACTCACAGCCCTCCATGACGCCGTTGCTCCGCTTGGGGAGCTCGCTGAAGAACAGGATCTTCGAAGTACACCAGGCTCCCCGTGGAGTTGAACAGCTTGAAGCGCAGGGAGTTGTAGTTTTCGTCCTTATAGTACAGGGGATACTTGGTGTCGTCCTGCAGGTCCTTTTTGAACACCCGGTAGTAGTAGGGCTCGAAATCCAGGCCCAGGCGGCACAAAGCGAGGTAGATCCGCTCCTCCATGTCCCCCATGCTCTCCACGGCCGCCAGCTCCTCCACGAAGGCGTCGGGGGAATACCGGTGGGCGGTGTAGGTGAGCTGCATGGCGGAGGAAAGGTACGCCTCCACGTCGGCCTCGGAAAGGGGCGTCAGCTGGGTGGCCTTCACATAGCCCGTCCGGCCCTCCTGGGTGGTGACGTAGTAGTAATCCTTTTTGATGTTGTGGACGTACACCAGGTGATAGGACTCCCGTCCCAGCACGTTGGCGGTCTCATTGGGCTTTTCGAGGATGGCCACGTTGGCAAAGACCATGGCGGCGAGACCGCCCATGGCCTCCGCCCGGACGTCCGGCGTGGCGAGGGGCTCCACGGTGGGCGTGGGCTCCGGCTCCCCGGCCCACAGGGGGAAGAGCACTTCCCGGACCTCGGTCTCAAAGTCCCGCCGGTCCATGGGTACGGAGGTGGGCGTGGGGCTGGGGGTGGGTCGCGGCGTCATGGTAGGCTCCGGCGTAGGGGTCGGAGACGCGGTGGGCGTAGGGCTGGGGGTGAAGGTGGGGGCCATGGTGATGGGCACCGTGACCGCGGTAGGCTCCGGCGTGGCGGTGGCGATGGCCGCCTCAGGCGTCGCCGCCGGGCCGTAGGCCTGGGCTTCCTGCCTTTGACAGCCGGGCATGGCCAGCAGCATCAGACACGCCAGGAATATGCAGATGGGTCTCGAGCAATCTCTCATAAATGACAGTATACCAAAGGAAACGGCAGTCTGTAAAGTCGTGGTTTTGTTCTCGATTCCAAAATTACTGCTGTTCGATAACGGTGATGCAGACCCTGTCCGGACCGGTAAATGACAAACACCGCAGATCCGTATAGGGGTCCCGGTGGAAGTCCCCCACCTGTATGCCGTTTTTCTCCAGCCGCTTCTTGATCTTCGTCAGGTTCCGGGCGGAGATGGTGAGATACTGGACCGGGATCATCTTCTTTTTGTTGAAGCAGATGACCTCCACCTGGGAGGAGCCCATGACCAGCAGGAACCGGGTCTCCATGTCCTTGAGGTCCATGACCTGCTTCTTCACCCGGAACCCCAGCTTGTCCACGTAGAAGTCCCACACTGCCTCCTCGTAGGTGGCGAGGAGCGTGGTGCGGCTGAGTCCGATCCTCCGGGCGAAGGGGTACAGGGTCATGTGCCGGGCGTGGCGCTTCCAGCGGTGGTAGGATCGAAGCTCCCGCCGCCAGTCGGGGTGGGTCACCACGTAAGCGATCAGCAGGAACAGCAGCTGCCCGATGAAGCCCCCCAGGGTGTTGGACAGAAGATCATCGAGATCGTAGAGCCCCCGGCGGAAGATCAGCTGCATGTTCTCCGTGACCAGGGAGATGACGAAGCAGGCCACCACCGGGCGGATGGTCGCCCGGGCCCGGAACCAGTTGAACACGTACGGGAGCAGATACCCCATGGGCACGAACAGCATCACGTTCAGGTACACCTGGGCGATGTCCTGGGGCCGGATGATATCCACCCGGCTCAGGCCCTCCGCGATCCCCTCCCGGAAGATGGTCACGATGACATCCACCAGCCCCCGTTCCGTCTCCACGGCGTTATAGAGATCCTGGAAGGGGGCCACATGGACCTGGTACCCGTCCGCGGTGGAACGGGAGAAGAACACGATGATCAAAAAGGCCGCCACGTACACCAGGAACACGGCGTACAGCACCAACTGCCGAAGCCGCAGCAGGGCGTCGGCGTTGGCGTTCTCGCTGAGGCCGTGCTGGAGATTGAGGCCCAGCTTCCGGCACACCCGCCGGTCGATGGCGGGCAGCAGCACGATGAACACCGCCACGAACGCGGTGATGGCCATCAGAAAGATGCGGCTGTTGATGCGAATGCTCATAGGTACAGTATACGGGATAAAGGTTTCGTTGACAATGGTTTTCGGGCATGAAAACGCCCCGCTGATGCGGGGCGTCAGCATCATGCTATCGCTTTATGCTCTCTCAATGAGGCCGTAATTCCCGTCTTTGCGGACGTACAGGACGTTCACGTCGCCGGTCTCGGAATTCTCGAACACGAAGAAGGAATGGCCCAGCATCTCCATCTGGAGCATGGCCTCCTCCTCGCTCATGGGCCGAATGACAAACTTCTTGGTACGCACGATCCGGGGCGTGAAGGCCTCCTTCTCCTCCTCCACCGCCACGGGGGCAAAGTCCGCGATGACCTCGCCGGACTTGCGCCGACGATCCTGCCGGGTGCGGTACCGCTGCACCTGCTTCTCCAGCTTGCTCACCACGTTGTCCAAAGACGCGTACATGTCGCCGGATGTCTCCTCCGCCCGGATGATACGGCCCTCATAGGGAACGGTGACCTCCACGATGTGGCGGTTCTTCTCTACGGCCAAGCTCACCTGGGCGTCCGCATCCTGGGGGAAGAACTTGGAGAGCTTGTTCAGCTTCTTCTCCGCGGTCTCCCGCATGTAGTCGGAGACTTCAAGGTTTTTTCCGGAAATGGAAATACGCATATCTTTCACTCCCTCTGACGCGATCATATCGTTTCCTCGCGCCTATTAGTATATTACCACAGAATCGCCGGTTTGTCCTTTCCTTTTTGAAATTTTTTCCGCATGTTTCAAATCGTTTACTTTTTTGCGCCTTTCGCCGAAAAATGACGGGATAGCCTTGATTCCGGGAGGATTCTGTCGTATACTATGTACCATTCTTTGTTCAAGACTTCTTTTGAAACGTGCGAAACGAGGTATATCTATGAACTTTGTGTTTATTTCCCCCTACTTCCCCCACACCTACTGGAACTTCTGCGACCGGCTCAAGAAGAACGGTGTGAACGTGCTGGGCATCGGCGACTGCCCCTATGACGATCTGGAGGCGCCGCTGAAGGCCGCGCTGACGGAATACTACCGGGTGGACACCCTGGAGAGCTATGAGCAGGTCTTTCGGGCCGTGGCCTTCTTCTCCTTCAAGTACGGGAAGATCGACTGGCTGGAAAGCAACAACGAGTACTGGCTCATCCAGGACGCGAAGCTGCGCACGGACTTCAACATCACCACCGGCGTCAAGTACGAGGAGATCGGCTCCTGGAAGCACAAGTACGGCATGAAGCCCGTCTACGCCTCCGCGAATATCCCCACCGCCCGGTCCCACCTGGTCACGGACGAGGCCGCGGCCAGGGCCTTCCTCAGCGACATCGGCGGCTACCCCGTCATCGTGAAGCCCGACGTGGGCGTAGGCGCGGCGGACACCTGGAAGCTTGAAAACGACCAGGACCTTGCCGATTTCTTCCAAAACAAGCCCGACGTGCCCTACGTCATGGAGGAGTTCATCTACGGCGATATCTACTCCTACGACGCCGTGGTGGATTCAAAGAGCGAGGTGCTCTTTGAGAACTCCGCCGTGTTCCCGCCGTCCATCGCGGACCTGGTGAACAACGACCTGGAGCTTGCCTACTACACCCTCAAGGAGGTGCCCCCCGCCCTCCAGGAGCTGGGCCGCCGGACCGTGAAGGCGTTCAAGGTCAAGAGCCGGTTCGTCCACTTCGAGTTCTTCCGCCTGACGAAGGCTCGCAAGGGCCTCGGCGAGGAGGGCGATTTCGTGGCCCTGGAGGTGAACATGCGGCCCGCGGGCGGCTACACCCCGGACATGATTGACTACGGCCACGCCACGGACGTGTATAGAATCTGGGCGGACATGATCACCACCGATAAGCGCCTCCTGCCCCCCAGCGGCCAGGACCACTGGTGCGTCTACGCCAGCCGCAAGGACTCCCGCACCTACAAGCACTCCCATGAGGAGATCATGGCGAAGTACGGCGACCGCATGACCATGTGCGAGCGGATGCCTGAGATCATGTGGGCCACCATGGGCTGCATGATGTACATGGCTCAGGCCTACAGCGAACAGGAGGTCCAGGAGTTCATCCACTTCGTCCAGGAGTGGGCATAAGGAGGCAGCATGCAGGAACAGTATTTCAAGAACTACAGCCCCATTTTGAATCGGGACATGGAGCACGCCCTCATCGGCCACGCCGGGAAGCTGTGCCTCGCGTTCCAGCCCCAGAACGGGCACACCTGGGACTTTAAGAACTTCGGCATGATCGAGACCGTGCGGCCCTGGATCGAGGCCGGGAAGCTCCGCATCCTGCTGGTGGACAGCATCGACGAGGAGACCTGGTCCAACGAGGGCGGCGACGGCCGCTGGCGGTCCGAGCAGCAGGAGCGCTGGTTCCACTACGTGGTGGAGGAGCTGGTGCCCCAGCACCTCGCCTGGGGCGAGCGGGCCATGGCCACGGGCTGCAGCATGGGCGGCGTCCACGCGGCCAACGCCTTTTTCCGCCGGCCGGACATGTTCGACTGCTTCATCTCCCTCAGCGGGCTCT
This sequence comes from uncultured Eubacteriales bacterium, assembly GCA_902802805.1. Classification (GTDB taxonomy): domain Bacteria; phylum Bacillota; class Clostridia; order Christensenellales; family CAG-138; genus RUG472. The sequence goes on along the minus strand of CADCNE010000007.1, from coordinate 24,812 downwards.
TCAACGCCAGCCACTTCTTCGGCGGGTACATGGACGATCTCGTCTACGCCAACTCGCCCCTCCACTTCCTGCCCAACATGCCCGCAGACCATCCCTGGATGGACCTGTACCGCCAGGGCACCATCATCTTCTGCTGCGGCCAGGGGGCCTGGGAGGACCAGATGATCGGAGATTCCCGCGCCTTGGACGCCATCCTGAACGAGAAGGGCGTTCCCCACTGGGCCGACTTCTGGGGCTACGACGTGAACCACGACTGGCCCTGGTGGCGCAAGCAGCTGCCGTATTTCATCGATCATGTTTTAGGACATCCATAATACTTATACAGCAAAGCGCCGACGGGAAACCGTCGGCGCTGTTTGTTATCCTTTGTTCTTGCCGCCCTTGCGCTTGGCTTTTCGGCCGGGCTCATTCTGGCCGTTGGCGCCGCTGTCTGGCCCGTTTTGGCCGTCGGTGCCGCCGTTGTTGCGGCCACCCTTGCCGTGGCCCCGGGAGTTGGTGATCTCGGGCAGGGCGGAGGTATCGAGCTGCAGGGCGTCGCACGCCGGACTCGGCCCGCTGGAGGAAGTCGCTGTCGTCCCGGCTCGAGAGGATGGTCACGTCCGTGATGCGGCCGCTTTCCACTGTGACCTGAGCGGAGACGACGCCCCTAAAGCCGCTGCCGCTGCCGGTGTAGACGCCGTCCGCATATTTGCTCGCGGGAGAGGACTCCTCCGCGGAGACCACTTGGCCGCCAGAGAGGTCGGTGACATAGGCGACGGCCGGGGCCGTGGTCTCCTCCGGCACCGCGATCCTGCCCACCTCAATGAGGCCGCAGAGGGCCAGAGCCGAGGCCGTGCCCGCCACCGCAGGAGCGGGGGCCGTACGCAATGCTTGAGGATGGCAGGCGGCCAGGCACTTCATACAGTCGATGCACTCGCCGGAGCGGACGCAGCTGTCCTCATGGACGGTGATGCCCATGGCGCAGGCCCGGGTGCAGCCCTGGCAGCCGGTGCAGGCGCTCTCCATACGCCGGATGCGGAACAGCCGCCCGGCGGAGAGGGGCGTGAACAGGGCGCCCAGGGGGCAGAGGTACCGGCAGAAAGCCCGCTCCACAAAGAGGGAAACGATCAGAATGGCCAGCAGCAGGCCGAAGCCCAGGGTGGGCACCGCGTCAGCCATGACGCCGAGGTTCCCCGACAGCAGCGTGCCGAACACGCCCCAGGGGCTCAGGGTGCTGTCCACGGGAAGCTGCAGGGTCCAGACCAGGAGGACCACAGCCAGCAGGACGCCGTACTTCACATATTTCAGGGCCTTGTCCGCCTTCTCGGGCACCTTTTTAAGGCCCGGCAGCAGCTTCCTGCCCGCGAAGGCCAAGAGCTCCTGCAGCGCGCCGAAGGTGCAGAGGTACCCGCAGAAGAACCGGCCCCACAGGGCGGTGACGCCGACGACCGCCACCAGGGTGATAAGGCTCCCGCTGAGGGCGGAAAGGGCGAAGGTGCCCGTGACCAGCGCCGTCACCACGTCCCGAAGGGCGTTGAAGACGGTGAGAAACAGGCCGGGAAACAGGAGGAAGGAAATGAACTGTACGCCGTGGCGCAGCCATTGTGCCTTGTTGAGTTTGCGCCAGAGGGCGGCGGCTTTGGCTTTTATGGATTCCATGAGGTGCTCCTTTCTATGCGACGCTCAGACGGGCGCCTGTGGTGTTCAGTCGAAATTCGTTTTTCAGGCCTCGGGTGACCAGGACCTGGCCCCGGTCCGTGACGAAGATAGCGTCCATGCACTGAGCGTTCAGCAGCGGCACGCTTTGCTCCGGGCCCAAGATCAGCGCGGCGGTGGCCAGGGCGTCCAGAGCCGCCCCCTGCTCCCCCACCAGCGTCACAGACATTAGGCCGCTTTTAGCGGGGCAGCCCGTCCGCGGGTCCGCGATGTGGTGGTACCGGTGGCCGTCCACCCAGGCGCAGCGCTCGTAGACGCCGCTGGTCACGGCGACCCGGTCCTCCAGCATCAACGCACCCATGGGCGCGCCGTCGGGGCGAAAGGGGTCCCGGACGCCGATGGGCAATCGGCAACCCATGGTGGCCACCGTGCCGCCGAGATCGAGGAGCGCCCGACGGACGCCCCGGGCCTTCAGCCTTTCTTTCAGCCCATCGGCGGCGTAGCCCTTGGCGATCCCACCCAGGTCGATCCGCTGGCCGGGCCGCCGGAGCCGGACGGAGCTTGTCCCCTTGTCCAGCTCTATATCCCGCCAGTCCACCAGCTCCATGGCGTTCCACACCGCCTCGTCGTCGGGCAGCCGCCGCTTCCGAATGGCCTCTCGCCACAGGCCCGCCAGCGGGCCTGCCGTCACGTCGAAGGCGCCGCCCGTGAGCTCGCTGTACATCCTGCTCAGGCGAAGGACCTCAAAGGTGTCCCGGTCCACGACCACGAGGGCCTGCCCCGCCGCCCCATTGATCCGGGAAACGAGGCTGTCCGGCCGGAAGCAGGTCCAGGCTTTGTTCAGCGTCATCAGGTATTCACGGGCGTCGTTGGCCGTCTCGGGGCCCTCGGCGTCGAAGATGGTTATTGTATGCACGGTCCCCATGGCGGGGAAGCTCTTTTCCAGTGTCATAAGCTAACGCTCCTGTCGCTCTTGATGGGCACAGGATACCCCGCCAAGCCTAAAATAATCTGAAGCGGGAGTTTTTCTTTTGCCGCTTTTTCTCTTCTGTGAAGAGAAGAAAGCGGCGCAAAAAAGAGAAGCTTAAGAAGGGAATAAAGTCTGTGGAGTGAAGATTATCCCCCTTCTTAAAGTTCTTTGGCACCACCTTTCTTCCAAGAAAGGTGGTCCGCTTTGAATCATTCCTTTACTTCCTCCCCAAGCAGCTCATGATCCTTAACAACTGCTGTATGTCAAGATTGCCGCCGCTGTTCTCCGGCGGCTTTTTGTTGGGCGGAGGCGGTGGCGGGCCGGGGGTTGCAGGCGGCGGCAGGGGCACGCCCAAGCGGCGGGAGAGCTCCTCAGCGAGGGTGGGCGGGAGCAGCGGCCCCACCGAGCGCACGTACTGCTCCACGCCGATGCGCCCCCGCTCGGAGCGGACCTGCTCGGCAAGGACCAGGGCGCAGGTCAGCGGATGGGGCGGCGGCGAGGGCGGCCCCGGCGGGCAGTCCGGTCGGTTTTGATTCATAAACCCGTTCATACCCTCATTCTATGCGCCACAGGCCCGCCTTGCTACCAGGCATAGTCGGGTCACGCATCGCATACCATGGGATATGGGGGGTGAAGCCATGACACCGGAAGAGATGGAGAAGTTCGTGAAAGACCGCCAGAACAGCGGCGAGGACGCGCTCTTGGATGAGCTCAAGCGCATGACCCGGGAGCAGGAGCAGGCGGGCGAGATGAGTCCCACCCGCATGGAGGAGATCTATTCGACCCTCTCCCCCTTCCTGTCGGAAGCCCAGCGGGAGAAGATGCGGGAGGTAATCCGGCGGCTGAAGGAATGAACGTGTCGACCGTGTGAACCTTTTGTCAGCAACATTTTTCCGCCCTTTACGGGGGCGGATTTTTGTGGTACACTTGCATATTGAAATAGTATGCAACGGAGATTGTAATGGGATTTATCGATAAACTGCTGGGCAACACCAGCGAAGCCAAGCTGAAAAAGATGCGGCCCATCGTGACGAAGATCAACGCCCTGGAGCCCCGATACCAGGCCATGACGGACGAGGAGCTGCGTCAGCAGACCGTCCTCTTTAAGGAGAGAGTCGCCAAAGGCGAGTCCCTGGACGACATCCTGCCCGAGGCCTTCGCCGTGGTCCGGGAAGCCGCCGTGCGGACCGTGGGCATGCGCCACTTCGACGTGCAGCTGCTGGGCGGCATGGTCCTACATCAGGGCCGGATCGCCGAGATGAAGACCGGCGAGGGCAAGACGTTGGTGGCCACCCTCCCCGCGTACCTCAACGCGCTCACCGGCAAGGGCGTCCACATCGTCACGGTCAACGACTATTTGGCCAAGCGCGACGCCCAGTGGATGGGCAAGATCCACCGCTTCCTGGGCCTCACCGTGGGCTGTATCGTCCACGATCTGGACGCCGACGAGCGCCGGGCGGCCTACAACTGCGACATCACCTACGGCACCAACAACGAGTTCGGCTTCGACTACCTCCGGGACAACATGGTGGTATACAAGGAGAACATGGTCCAGCGGGAGCTCAACTACGCCATCGTGGACGAGGTGGACTCCATCCTCATCGACGAAGCAAGGACCCCCCTCATCATCAGCGGTCAGGGGGAGGAGAGCTCGGAGATGTACCAGCAGGCGGACCGGTTCGTCCGCAAGCTCACCCGTGGCGAGGACATCAAGGACATCAGCAAGTCCGATCAGCTCATGGGCATCGAGCAGGAGGACAGCGGCGACTACATGTGCGACATCCGCCGCCGGACGGTCCAGCTGACGGCCCAGGGCATCGAGAAGGCCCAGAGCTTCTTCCACGTGGAGAACCTGTCCGACACGGAAAACACGGAGCTGAACCACTACATAAAGCAGGCCCTGCGCGCCCACTCCCTCTTCACCCGGGACAAGGATTACGTGGTCCAGGACGGGCAGGTGCTCATCGTGGACGAGTTCACGGGCCGGCTCATGATCGGCCGCCGGTACAACGAAGGATTGCACCAGGCCCTGGAAGCCAAGGAAGGCGTGAAGGTGGAGCGGGAGAACAAGACCCTCGCCACCATCACCTTCCAGAACTACTTTCGCATGTTCCGGAAGCTCGCCGGCATGACCGGTACGGCCAAGACCGAGGAGGACGAGTTCACCACCATCTACGGTCTCGACGTGGTGGAGGTCCCCACCAACAAGCCCTGCATCCGCCAGGACATGCCCGACATGGTCTACACCACCGAGTCGGGCAAGTTCAAGGCGGTGGTGAGCGAGATCGTGGAGGTCCACAAGACCGGCCGTCCCCTGCTGGTGGGCACTATCTCCGTGGAGAAGAGCGAATTCCTTTCGGACAAGCTCTCCCGGGCGGGCATCCCCCATCAGGTCCTGAACGCCAAGTTCCACGCCAAGGAGGCCCAGATCGTGGCCCAGGCGGGCAAGCTGAACGCCGTGACCATCGCCACCAACATGGCGGGCCGCGGCACGGATATCCTGCTGGGCGGCAACCCGGACTTCCTGGCCCGCCAGGCCCTCATGCGGGACGGGCTGGAGGACGACCTCATCGAGGAGGCCACGGGCCACGCCGAGACCGAGGACGAAAAAATCCTGAGCGCCCGGCAGAAGTATAAGGAGTACTACACCGCCTTTAAGGCGGAGACGGATCAGGAGCACGAGCAGGTGGTGGCCCTGGGGGGCCTGCACATCATCGGCACCGAGCGCCACGAGAGCCGCCGCATCGACAACCAGCTCCGGGGCCGGGCCGGCCGTCAGGGGGACCCGGGCAGCACCCGGTTCTACGTGTCCCTGCAGGACGAGCTCATGCGCCGGTTCGGTGCGGACCGGATGGAGGGCATCATGGCCCGGCTGAACCCCGGCGACGAGATCCCCATTGAAAACGCACTCATCACCAAGCAGATCGAGGGCGCCCAGAAGCGGGTGGAGATGACCAACTTCGACACCCGCAAGAACGTGCTCAAGTACGACGACGTGATGAACAAGCAGCGTGAGATCATCTACGGCCAGCGCCGTCAGGTGCTCATGGGCATGGACATGCACGACAGCTTCCTGGGCATGATCGACGACACGGTGGACAGCATCGTCAACGCCTACTGCCCCAAGGAGGGCCACAGCGACGACTGGAACCTCTCTTTGGTCAGCAAGGAGATCTGCGACCTCTGCGGCGTCCAAACAACGGACATCTTCGCCGGATTCGACAAGAAACGGCCCTCCCAGAAGGACGTGGAGGCGGTCTGCCGGGCGTTCATCGATCGGCAGCTGGCCGTGAAGGAGAAGGAGCTGAAGGAGGCGGGCATCGACCTGCACGAGGTGGAACGGGTGGTCCTGCTTCGGACCGTGGACACCCACTGGATGGACCACATCGACGCCATGGACCAGCTTCGCCAGGGCATCGGCCTTCGGGCCTACGCCCAGAAGGACCCGGTGGTGGCCTACACCAACGAGGGCTTTGAGATGTTCGACGCCATGGTGGCCGAGATCCGGGAGGAGGCCGTGAAGGGCCTGCTGCGGGTGGGCGTCAGAAAGGCGCCCGTGGTGCGCCAGCAGGTGGCCAAGCCCGTGGACACCCCCGCCCCCGAGGGGAACGCCCCCAAGAAGAAGCTGGCCGCGGAGAAGATCGGCCGGAACGATCCCTGCCCCTGCGGCAGCGGAAAGAAGTACAAGAACTGCTGCGGCAGAAACGCAAATTGATACAGGGAGAGAAAGATCATGGTCGTATTGGACGAATACAAATTCAAGCTGGGCGAGCTCACCAAGACCCTGGAGCAGGCCAACGCCCAGATGCGCCCCGATGAACTGAAAACGGAGCTCAAAGGCCTTGAGGGCCAGATGAGCGCCGCCGACTTTTGGAACGACGTGGACGCTGCCAACAAGGTGACCCAGCGGGTCAAGAGCATCAAGAACAAGCTGGACCGCCTCGACAAGCTCAACGGCAGCCGGGAGGATGTCCTGACCCTCATCGAGATGGCCGAGGAGGAGGACGACGAGAGCATCATCGAGGAGATCAAGACGGAGCTCGAGGACCTCGAGAAGCGGGTCAGTGCCTTGCGCCTCGAGATGCTCCTCAAAGGCCCCTACGACGCCTACAATTGCGTTTTGAGCCTCCATGCGGGGGCAGGCGGCACCGAGGCCCAGGACTGGACGGAGATGCTCTACAGGATGTACAGCCGCTACTGTGAGCGCCGGGGCTGGTCCGTGAAGGAGATCGACCTTTTGATGGGCGACGACGCGGGCATCAAGTCCGTCACCTTCGAGGTGGACGGGGAGAACGCCTACGGGTACCTGAAAGCGGAGAAGGGCGTGCATAGGCTCGTCCGCATCTCCCCCTTCGACGCCAACGCCCGGCGGCACACCTCCTTCTCCTCCCTGGACGTGACGCCCATCTTCGACGACGACAGCAACGACATCAAGATCGACCCGGAGGACCTGCGTGTCGACACCTACCGCTCCGGCGGCGCCGGCGGCCAGAACGTGAACAAGGTCTCCTCCGCCATCCGCATCACCCACATCCCCACGGGCATCGTGGTCCAGTGTCAGAACGAGCGGAGCCAGCTGCAGAACAAGGAGATGGCCATGCGCATCCTGAAGGGCCGTCTGCTGGAGCTGCAGGAGCGGGAGCGGGAGGCCCAGATGGCGGAACTCAAGGGCGTCATGAAGAAGATCGAATGGGGCAGCCAGATCCGCTCCTATGTCTTCCAGCCCTACACCCTGGTGAAGGACCACCGGACCGGCGTGGAGAACGGCAACATCCAGGCCGTCATGGACGGGGACCTGGACGCCTTCATCTCCGAATATCTGGTGCAGAGCTAAGAGGAAGAATTGAAAGCATGCTGCTTTTCTTGAAAGAAAAGCAACCCAAAAGAACTTTGAGAAGGGGAAGAGGCATTTCGCGACAATCTCTTCCCCTTCTTCGTTTCTCTTTTTGGGCCGCTTTTTCTCTTTCCGTAAAGAGAAAAAGCGGCAAAAGAAAGGACCTGCCTCTCAGACAGGTCCTTTATGCGTTGCGGTATCGGTCCTTAGACCAGCTCCAGCACCACCATGGGGGCGGCGTCGCCGCGGCGGACGCCCAGCTTGTACATGCGGGTGTAACCGCCCTTCTTGCCCTCCTGGATGCGGCCGTCGTACTTGGGGGCCAGCTCACGGAAGAGCTTCTCCACCACGGGATGGTTGTTGCCCTTGGTGCGGTCCTTGTACTCCTTCTTGGTCTCCTTGTCCTTCTTGGGCTCGGGGATGTCGTACAGATAGCTCATGATCTGACGGCGAGCATGGAGCTTGGAAGGCTGATCCTGGGGCTTCTCCTCCTTGGAGACCTGACCCTTCTCGTTGTAGACCTCTTTCTCCACCATGTCCGTGTTCTTGTATTCCTTCACCGCCAAGGTGATGATCTTCTCGGCGATGCTGCGGACTTCCTTGGCTCTGGTCTCGGTGGTGACGATCTTGCCGTTCCAGATGAGAGCGGTGGTCAGGTTCCGGAGCATTGCAACACGCTGGTCAGTGGGCTTTCCCAGTTTCCTGTTTGCCATTGCTGCTTCCTCCTAATTAATCTTCGTTGCTGCGCAGGGACAAGCCCAACTGCGCCAGTTTTTGCTGCACTTCTTCGAGAGACTTCCGGCCCAGGTTCCGGACCTTCATCATCTCGTCTTCGTCCCGCTGCACCAGCTCCTCTACGGTGTTGATGCCGGCCCGCTTCAGGCAGTTGTAGGAGCGGACGGAAAGGTCCAGATCCTCGATGTTCATCTCCAGGATCTTCTCCTTCTTGCTCTCCTCCTTCTCCACCATGATCTCCACGCCCTGGATCCTGTCGGTCAGGTTGATGAAGAGCATCAGGTGCTCGGTGAGGATCTTGGCGGCGTAGCTGGCCGCCTCGTCCGGCTTGATGCTGCCGTTGGTCCAGATCTCGAGGGTGAGCTTGTCATAGTCGGTGATCTGGCCTACACGGGTGTCGTCCACGGTGAAGTTCACCTTGGTGATGGGGGTGTAGATGGAGTCCACGGCGATCTCGCCGATGGGCATGTCGGGCCGCTTGTTGCGGTCGGCCACCACATAGCCCCGGCCATGGTCCAGCATGATCTCCATATGGAGCTTGCCGTTCTCATCCAGGGTGGCGAGATGGAGCTCGGGATTGATGATCTCAACATCCGAATCGGGCAGGATGTCACCGGCGGTGACTTCGCACTCGCCCGCCGCGTCGATGACGACCTTCTTGGGCCCCTGGCTGTGGAGCTTGCAGATGAGCCCCTTCAGGTTCAGGACGATCTCGGTCACGTCCTCCTTGACGCCCTCGATGGTGGAAAACTCATGGAGCACACCGTCGATGCGGATGGAGGTGGCGGCTACGCCGGGGAGGCTGGAGAGCAGCACCCGACGCATGGAGTTGCCCAGCGTCATGCCGAAGCCGCGCTCCAGGGGTTCCACCACGAACTTGCCGTAGTTCTCAGACATCTCAACGCATTCGAGTTTGGGCTTTTCAAAATCCAACATAGTATACCCTCCTTCGGTAATGTCGTTTGGGTGAGGCAGAGCTTACCTGGAGTAATACTCGACGATGAGGTGCTCCTCGATGGTGAGATCGATATCCTCTCTCTTGGGCAGAGCCACGACTTTACCGGACAGGTTCTCGGCGTCCAGCTCCAGCCACTCGGGCACGGTGCGCTTGGCGCCCTGCTCCCGCAGGGTGGCGAACAGGGGGATCTGACGGCTCTTCTCCTTGACGGAGATCACGTCGCCCACCTTCAGCTCGTAGGAAGCGATGTCCACCTTCTTGCCGTTGACCAGGATGTGGCCGTGGGTCACCATCTGGCGGGCCATGGGGCGGGACTCACCGAAGTTCAGGCGGTAGCACACGTTGTCGAGACGGCGCTCCAACAGCTGGAGCATGTTCTCGCCGGTGACGCCCTTCATGTTGGAGGCGGTCACATAGTACTGATGGAACTGACCCTCCATGATGCCGTAGGCCCGGCGGACCTTCTGCTTCTCACGAAGCTGAATGCCGTACTCGGACTGCTTGCGGCGGCCCTGGCCGTGCATGCCCGGGGGGGTGTGGCGCAGGGTCATGGCGCACTTCTCGCTGTAGCAGCGGTCGCCCTTCAAAAACAGCTTGGCGCCTTCGCGGCGGCACTGTCTGCAAACGGAATCCGTATATCTTGCCATAGTTATGCCTCCTTACACTCTTCTGCGCTTGGGCGGGCGGCAGCCGTTGTGGGGGATGGGGGTCACGTCCTTGATCATGTTGACCTCCAAGCCGGCCGTCTGCAGGGCGCGGATGGCGGACTCACGGCCGGAGCCGGGGCCCTTCACGTACACTTCCACGGTCTTGAGACCATGCTCCATGGCAGCCCGGGCAGCGGCTTCGGAAGCCATCTGGGCGGCGAAGGGCGTGGACTTGCGGGAACCGCGGTAGTTCAAAGAACCGGCGCTGGACCAGGCGATCGCATTGCCCTGCATATCGGTGATGGTCACCAGCGTGTTGTTGAAGGAGGAACGGATGTGGGCCTGGCCGCGGTCAATGTTCTTCTTTTCACGACGCTTGCGGCTGACAGCCTTCTTGACTTTCGTTACTTTAGCCATTCTCTACTCCCCTCCTTATTTCTTCTTACCGCCCTGGGTGCGTTTCGGGCCCTTGCGGGTGCGGGCGTTCTGCTTGGTGCTCTGTCCGCGGACGGGCAGGCCCTTGCGATGACGGACGCCGCGATAGCAGCCGATCTCCACCAGGCGCTTGATGTTCATGGAGGTCTCCCGGCGAAGATCGCCTTCTACCTTCACATTGTGGTCGATGTACTCTCTCAGTTTGTTGACATCGTTCTCCGAAAGATCCCGAACCCGGATGTCAGGGTCCACGCCCGTCGCAGCCAGGATATCGTTGGACAGGGCACGACCGATACCGAAGATATAGGTCAAGCCGATCTCGATCCGCTTGTCTCTCGGAAGGTCTACGCCAGCAATACGTGCCATATGGTTTCTTACCTCCGTAAAAATTTGAAAAATAGGATGTATCTATATCCGCTCGCAGGAAGCAGCCCAACCGATGGGCGGGCCGCCAGCCGCCCCGCGAGTATTTTCTGACGCTGTGCGCTTAGCCCTGACGCTGCTTGTGCTTGGGGTTCTCGCAGATGACCATGACGCGACCCTTGCGCTTGATGATCTTGCACTTCTCGCAAATCGGTTTCACAGACGGTCTGACTTTCATTGTTTTATCTCCTTAAAACTTTAGTTCTGATGGTTCAGTTCTTGGCGCGCCAGGTGATGCGTCCCCGGCTCAGGTCGTACATGGACATCTCCACGGTCACCTTATCCCCCGGCAGGATCCGGATGTAGTTCATACGAAGCTTTCCGGAGATGGTGGCCAGGATCTTCCGCCCATTCTGCAGCGTCACTTCAAACATGGCGTTGGGGTATGCTTCCGTGACGACGCCTTCCAGTTCAAAAACATCTGCTTTGGACAAGCTGTACCTCCTTTTCTGATCCCTTAGGTTTCATCGGCTGCTGTGAGGGCGGCGATGTGCTTGCGGATATCCGCGTCGCACAGCCGCTGACCCTCCGGGAATTCCATCCGGCAGGAGCCCTTTTTAGGATAGGGCTTCACGTGCATCCGCTTCTTCTTCTTGGGTCGATCCAGTTTCCTGAGATCGCCGTCCACCAGATACACGAACCCTTCTTCGGCGCTCAGCACCACGAAGGGGCGTCCCTTGTCCCGGCCCGCCCGGGAAACGACCAGATCGCCAACCGTTACTTCGACGCTCATAGATCGCCCTCATAGTAGGTGGTCATCACCGGGTCGCCCTCGGTGATGAGGATGGTGTTCTCAAAGTGGGCCGAGGGAAGTCCGTCCGCCGTCTCCACCGTCCAGCCGTCAGAAAGGACCTTTACCGCGTAGGTGCCCAGGTTGATCATGGGCTCCACGGCGATGGCCATGCCGGCGTGGAGGCGCTGCCGCGCCCGGGGGGAGTAGTAGTTGGGGACTTCCGGGTCCTCGTGCATCTCCCGCCCGATGCCGTGGCCCACATAGTCGCGGACCACGCCGTAGCCGTACCGTTCGGCGTGCTGCTGCACGGCCTTGGAGATGTCGGAGATCCGATAGCCCACCCGGCAGAACTTGAGTCCTTCGAAGAAGCACTCCCGCGTCACGCGCACCAGCTGCTGCACCTCCGGCTTCACTTCCCCGCAGAGGAAGGTCCGGGCGGCGTCCCCATGGAATCCGTCCAGGATGGCGCCGCAGTCACAGCTGACGATGTCGCCGTCCTTCAGGACTCGCTTTCCGGGGATGCCGTGGATCACCTGATGGTTCACCGAGATGCACACGCTGGCCGGGTAGCCCGCATAGCCCAGAAAGGAGGGCGTTGCGCCGCAGCTCAGGATGTACTCATGGGCCAGCCTGTCCAGGTGTCCCGTGGTGACGCCGGGGCGTACGTTCTCGCCCAACAGCTTCAGGGTCTGGCCAACCACCTTGCCGGCGGCCTGCATCTTCACAAGCTCGCTGGCCGACTTGATGGTGATCATGCCTGCAGCTCCCTGGCGATGGCTTCGGCCACCGCGTCCACGGGGGCGTCGCCGTTCACCGTCATGAGCTTGCCCTTCTGGGCGTAGTAGTCGATGAGGGGCGCGGTCTTCTTGTGGTACTCCCTAAGCCGCACCGCCACCGTCTCCGCCCGGTCGTCATCCCGCTGATAGAGGGTGCCGCCGCAGGAGCAGGTCTCGCTCCTGTAGGTGGAGACATGGTAGGTGGCGCCGCACAGAGGGCACATACGCCGCCCGCTGATACGGGCGATGAGCCGCTCGTCGGGGACCTCGATGTCCAGGACCCGGTCGATGTCGGTGATCTTCCCGAGAGCCTCCGCCTGAGCGATGGTCCGGGGAAAGCCGTCAAAGAGGAAGCCGTTCTGACAGTCGGGAGCCGCGATCCGGTTCTGCACCATGCCGATGATGACCTCATCGGGGACCAGCTTTCCGTTGTCCATGTAGGCCTTGGCCTCGCGGCCCAGGGGAGTGCCTTCGCGGACCTCGCTGCGCAGCATGTCTCCGGTGGAGATATGCGCGATGCCGTACCGCGCGGCGATCCCCTTGGCCTGGGTGCCTTTGCCCGCCCCCGGCGGGCCAAGCAGAATCATCTTCATAGGCTTAGTTGAGGAAGCCCTTGTAGTGCCGCATGAGCATCTGGGCCTCCAGCTGCTCCGTGGTCTCGAGAGCCACGCTCACCATGATCAGCACGCTGGTCGCACCGAACATGCTTGTGATCTTCAGGGAGTTCAGCACGATGGTGGGGATGATGGCGATGACGGCCAGGAACAGGGAGCCGAACAGGGTCAGACGGTTGCTGATCTTGCCCAGGTACTCGCCCGTGGGACGGCCCGCCCGGATGCCGGGAATGAAGCCGCCGTTCTGCTGCAGGTTCTTGCTCATCTCCACCGGGTTGAAGGTGATGGAGGTGTAGAAGTAACCGAAAGCGATGATCAGCAGGAAGTAGATCAGGTAGTAAGGTACCGGAACCGCCGCGCTGGAGCTCATGTACTTCTCCCACCAGGTATACACCGCGGAACCGGGGAAGAACTGCAGGATCATGGTAGGCACCTGCATGAGGGTCATGGCGAAGATCAGCGGGAGAACGCCGTTCGCGTTGGCCTTCATGGGCAGGTAGGTGTTCTGACCGCCGTAGAGCTTGCGGCCCACGACGCGCTTGGCGTACATGATGGGGATCTTCCGCTCCGCCTTCTCGATGAGCACCACGAAGGTGATCAGGGCGATGATGACGATGAGGGCCACGAAGAACTGCCACACCTGAACGCCGGTGAACAGGAGCCTGAACCGCTCGATGATCCAATCGGGGACCCGGCTCACGATGGAGGCGAAGATCAGCATGGAGATACCGTTGCCGATGCCCTTCTCCGTGATCCGCTCACCCAGCCACATAAGGAACGCCGTGCCCGCTGCGGAGCAGACGCAGATGGTCAGGTAGGACCACCAGAGAGGCTGACCGGTGACGATGGACTTGCCGTAGGTCACGATGATGCCGAAGCTCTGCACGAGAGCCAGGCCGACGCCCACATACCGGGTGATCTGCTCGATCTTCTGGCGACCGTCCTCCTCCTTGCTCAGCTTCTCGAGAGCGGGGATGGCGATGGCCAAAAGCTGCATCACGATGGAACCGGTGATGTAGGGCGAGATGCCCATGGCAAAGATGGTGAACTGGGACAGGGCGGAACCGGAGAGGAGGCTCATGAAATCGAAGAGAGCCAGACCCTCGATCTGCTTGGCCCAGGCCGCCGTGTCGATGCCCGGGATGGGGATGGCGCAGCCAAGACGGTAGACCACGATGAGAAGAAGGGTGTAGAGGATCTTCTTCCTCAGGTCCTTGATCTTGAATGCGTTGATGAACGTGGTAAACATCAGAGCACCTCGACGTTTCCGCCGGCGGCCTTGATCGCTTCCTCGGCGGTCTTGGTGAACTTAGCCGCCTTGACGGTGAGCTTGCGGGCAAGCTCGCCGCGACCCAGGACCTTCAGGCCGTCCTTCTCGATCTTGCTGATGATGCCCATCTTCTTGAGCAGCTCAGCGGTCACTTCTGTGCCGTCCTGGAGATTGTTCAGGTCGGAGACGTTGATGACGGTGTACTCCTTGGCGTAGATGTTGGTGAAGCCGCGCTTGGGAAGACGGCGGGCCAGAGGCATCTGACCGCCTTCAAACCCGTTCTTCTTGGCGCCGCTGCGGGCCTTCTGGCCCTTATGGCCCTTGGCAGAGGTCTTGCCAAGGCCGCTGCCGACACCGCGACCGACCCGCTTGGGGGACTTGGTCGCGCCGACGGCCGGCTGTAATTCGTTAAGCTTCATGGTATGACCCTCCTTATGCTTCTTCCACCTTGACCAGGTGCTTCACCTTGAAGATCTGGCCGCGGATGCAGGCGTTGTCGGGCTTTTCCACGGTCTGGTAGACCTTGTGGAGACCCAGGGCCTTCACGGTGTCCTGCTGATCCTTCAGAGAGGAGATGGGGCTCTTGACGAGCGTTATCTTCAAGTTTGCCATGTTCTTTCCTCCTTAGTCCAGGATCTCTTCCACGGACTTGCCGCGGAGCGCCGCGATCTGCTCGGCGGTACGAAGCTGGGAAAGACCGTTCAGAGTGGCCTTCACGCAGTTGCTGGGGTTGTTGGAGCCGTAGGACTTGGTACGGATGTCCTTGATGCCCACCATCTCCAAGACCGCACGGACGGGACCGCCCGCGATAACGCCGGTACCTTCTTCAGCGGGGAGCATGCGCACATGGCCCTTGCCGAACTTGCCTTCCACCTGATGGGGAATGCTGGTGCCCACGATGGGGACCTCGATCATGTGGCGCTTGGCGTCCTCGACGCCCTTGCGGACGGCTTCGGGGATCTCCACAGCCTTGCCCAGGCCCACGCCCACCTTACCGTTCTCATTGCCGACCACCATGAGGGCCGTGAACCGATAGTTCTTGCCGCCCTTGACGACCTTGGCGACGCGGTTGATGAACACGAGGCGCTCTTTGAATTCGGGAACTTCCTTCTCGAAATCTCTTCTTCTGTCGTTACGCATGTTGTTTCCTCCTTAAAAGTCCAGGCCGGCGTCTCTGGCGCCCTGAGCCAGGGCAGCCACCCGACCGGTGTAGAGGTAACCGCCGCGATCGAACACGACCTTCTTCACGCCCTTTTCGAGGGCCCTCTCGCCCACGAGCTTGCCGACCAGCTTGGCCGCTTCGGTCTTGTTCTTGCCGGCGAGCTGCTCCTTGAGCTGTCCGTCCAGAGTGGAAGCAGCAGCCAAGGTGTTGCCGGTGGTGTCGTCGATGACCTGTGCATAGATGTGCACGGTGCTGCGATACACATTGAGACGGGGACGCTCAGGCGTGCCGTTGATGTGAAGACGCATACGATGGTGACGAGCTTTACGCACCGCATTCTTATCGATCTTAGAATACATCTTTCAGCTCTCCTTCCTCTCTTATTTCTTACCGGCTTTGCCTTCCTTGCGGAGGACCACTTCGCCTTCATAGCGAATGCCCTTGCCCTTGTAGGGCTCGGGAGGCCGGACCTCGCGAACGTTGGCGGCGACCTGGCCCACGGCCTGCTTGTCGATGCCCTTCACGGAGATCTTGTTGGGAGCGGGCACCTCGAAGGTGATGCCCTGGGGGGGCTGGAACTCAACGGGATGGGAGAAACCCATGTTGAGGACCAGGTTCTTGCCCTGGAGCTGGGCACGATAGCCGGTGCCCACGATCTCCAGCTTCTTCTCGAAGCCGGCGGTCACGCCCACCACCATGTTGTGGATGAGGCTCCGGGTCAAACCATGCAGGGCCCGATGGGCCTTGTCGTCGCTGGGACGCTTGACGGTGAGGACACCGTTGTCCTGCTCGATCTGCATATCAGGGTGCATCTGCTGTGACAACGTGCCCTTGGGGCCCTTGACGGTCACAACATTGCTGTCGTCGACCGTGATTGTCACTCCGGTGTCGATCTTCACCGGAAGTTTTCCGATACGTGACATTTCTTTTCCTCCTGATTATCTTACCAGACGAAGGCCAGCACTTCGCCGCCGACGCCGAGTTTACGGGCTTCCCGATCGGTCATGACGCCGCGGGAGGTGGACAGGATCGCGATGCCCAGGCCGCCCAGGACCTTGGGGATCTCGTCCTTGCGGGCGTACACACGAAGGCCGGGGCGGGAGATCCGCTTGATGCCCACGATGACGCGCTGCTTGTTGGGACCGTACTTGAGCTGGATGCGGATGGTCTTTACGAGGTCGTCCTCGATGATCTCATAGGACTTGCTGTAGCCTTCTTCCACCAGGATCTCGGCGATGGCCTTCTTGATGGTGGAGCAGGGCACGTCCACGGACTCATGCTTGGCAACGAGAGCGTTGCGGATGCGAGTCAGCATATCTGCGATGGTATCAGTCATCTTGGTTTCCTCCTTTACCAGCTGGCCTTACGGACGCCGGGGATGTTGCCCGCGTAGGCCTCGTTCCTAAAGCAGATACGGCAGATGCCATACTTGCGCAGCACGGAATGGGGCCGGCCGCAGATGCGGCAGCGGGTGTAAGCGCGGGTGCTGTATTTGGGAGCAGCCTGCTGCTTCAGTTTCTTGCTCAATTTAGCCATGATCGCTCCTCCTTATTACTCCTGAACGAAAGGCATGCCGAGGAGAGCGAGCAGCTCTTTGGCTTCCTCATCGGTCTTGGCGCTGGTGACGAACACGATGTTCATGCCGCGCACCTTGTCAACGTCGTCGTAGTTGATCTCGGGGAAGATCAGCTGCTCCCGGACGCCCATGGCGTAGTTGCCGCGGCCGTCGAAGGACTTGTCGGACACGCCGTGGAAGTCGCGGACGCGGGGCAGCACGATGTTCATGAGCTTGTCGGCGAAGTAGTACATCTTGTCGCCGCGGAGGGTCACCTTGGCGCCGATGGTCATGCCCTCACGAACTTTGAAGTTCGCGACGGACTTCTTGGCCTTGGTCACCACGGCGGCCTGACCGGCGATGGCGGAGAGCTGAGCGACGGCGGTCTCGATGCCCTTGGGGTTGTCCTTCTCGGAGCCGAGACCCATGTTGATGATGATCTTGTCCAGCTTGGGGATCATCATGACGTTCTCATAGTGGAACTTCTCCTTGAGGCCGGGGACGACCGTCTCACGGTATTTGACCTTCAGGCGGGGTTCGCCGGTAAAGGGCTTGGCTTCGGCCTGGGCCTTCTTGGCCTTGGCAGGGGCCTGGTTTGCTTCTTTCTTAGCCATTTAGCGTTCCTCCTTCCGCCTTAGTCGATCTGCTTGCCGCACTGCTTGCACACGCGGACAGAGACCTTCTTGCCGTTCTTCTCCACGATGGCGTGGCCAACGCGGGTGGGCATCTTGCAGCTGGGGCAAACGAGCTGCACATTGGACACATGGATGGTGCCGGCCTGCTCGATGCGGCCGCCGGCCTCACCCTGCCGACGAGGCTTCACATGGCGGGTGACCATGTTGCAGCCCTCGACGATGACCCGCTCCTTGGAGGGGAACGCGGTCAAGATCTTGCCTTCCTTGCCAGCGTCCTTGCCGGAGATGATACGGACCCGATCGCCCTTCTTGACGTTCAAAGTGTTCATATCTTTACCTCCTTACAGAACTTCGGGCGCGAGAGAAACGATCTTCATGTAATCCTTCTCACGCAGTTCCCGGGCCACGGGCCCGAAGATACGGGTGCCGCGGGGTTGCTTGTCGTCGTTGATGATGACGGCCGCGTTGTCGTCGAAACGGATGTGGCTGCCATCGGGACGGGTGGTTTCGGCGACGGGCCGCACGACCACGGCCTTGACCACGTCCTTCTTCTTTACGGTGCCGCCGGGGGTGGCGGTCTTGACGGAGGCGACGATCACATCGCCGATGCCCGCGAACTTGCGGGAGGAGCCGCCCAGGACCCGGATGCACATGATCTCTTTGGCGCCGGAGTTGTCGGCCACCTTCAATCTGGTTTGAGGCTGAATCATATTTACCTCCCCTTACTTGGCCTTCTCGATGATCTCCACCACGCGCCAGCGCTTATCCTTGGAGATCGGACGAGTTTCCATGATGCGCACGGTGTCGCCGATGCCGCACTGGTTCTCCTCGTCGTGGGCCTTGAACTTACGGGTCCGGTTGACCATCTTGCCGTACAGGGGATGGCGGACCTTGGTGGAGATGGCGACGACCACCGTCTTATCCATCTTATCGCTGACAACGACGCCGGTGCGGGTCTTGCGATAACCTCTAATTACCTGTTCCATTTCTTACTTCCTCCTCACTCGGCACTGCCAGCGAGCTCACGCTGCCGGAGAATGGTCTTGATCCGTGCGATGTCCTTCTTGCAGGCGCCGATGCGGCTGGGGTTGCTGATCTGACCGGTCACGGTCTGGAAGCGGAGGTTGAAGAGCTCAGCCTTCAGGTCCTTCTCCTGCTTTTCCAGGTCAGCAACAGACATTTTTCTCAGTTCTTCAGCCTTCATGCTTCTGCTCCTTCCTGAGCCGCTTCTTTCTTCACGATCTTGCAGCGGATGGGCAGCTTGTGCCCGGCAAGACGGAGGGCTTCCTTGGCGATGCTTTCTTCAACGCCTGCGATCTCGAACATGACGCGGCCGGGCTTGACCACGGCCACCCAGTATTCGGGGGAACCTTTGCCGGAACCCATGCGGGTCTCGGCGGGCTTTTCGGTAACGGGCTTATCCGGGAAGATCTTGATCCAGACCTGACCGCCACGCTTGGTGAAACGGGTCATGGCCACACGAGCGGCCTCGATCTGGGTGCTGGTGATCCAGGAGGGCTCCAGAGCTACCAGGCCGTATTCGCCGTAGCTGATGGTGTTGCCCCGATGGGCGCTGCCCTTCATTCTGCCGCGGAACACCCTGCGGTGTTTCACTCTCTTAGGCATCAACATGGTTATCTGCCTCCTTCCTTGCGCTTGGACTTGCCAAGCACTTCGCCCTTGTAGATCCAAACCTTGCAGCCGATCCGGCCGTAGGTGGTGTGGGCTTCCGCGAACCCGTAGTGGATGTCCGCGCGCATGGTCTGCAGGGGGATGGAACCGTCATGGTATCCCTCGCTCCGGGCGATCTCGGCGCCGCCGAGACGGCCGGCGCAGCTGAGCTTGATGCCCTTCACGCCGGGGCGCTGCATGGCCCGCTGCATGGCCTGCTTCATGGCCCGCCGGAAGCTGATGCGCTTCTCGAGCTGAGCGGCGATGTTCTCCGCGACCAGCTGGGCGTCGGCATCGGGGTCCCGGATCTCCATGATGTTCACGTTGACGGGCTTGCCGATCTCGTTAGCGATGTCGGCCTTGATGGCGTCGATCCCGGCGCCGCCCTTGCCGATGAGCATGCCCGGACGGGCGGTGAAGATGCTCACAGAGATCTTGCCGGCGGCCCGATCGATCCCGATGCGGGAGATGTTGGCCGCGTAGTACTTCTTCTTCACAAACTCACGGATCTTGTGATCCTCCACGAGGTAATCCGCAAAGTCCTTTTTCGGAGCGTACCAACGGGTGTTCCAGTCACGAATGACGCCGATGCGGAAACCGTTGGGATTAACTTTCTGACCCATGTTCTTTCCTCCTTACTTGGCCTGCTGGTCGAGAATCACCGTGAGATGGCTGGTCCGCTTCAGAATGGAAGAGGCGGAACCCCGGGCCCGGGCCCTAAAGCGCTTCAGGGTGGGACCCTGATTGGCGAAGGCTTCGGCCACGAAGAGATCGTCACGGTTCAGCTCCAGGTTGTTCTCCGCGTTGGCGACGGCGGAGTTGAGGACCTTCAGCATGGGCGCCGCAGCCGCTTTCGGGCAGTAGGTCAGGATGGCCTGGGCCTCCTTCACGCTCTTGCCCCGGATCAAGTCCGCCACGATGGTGCACTTGCGGGTAGCGATGCGGATGTATTTCGCCGTGGCATGGGGCCGCTTGTCAGCGTGCTCATGACGGTAGGCGGTCTTGGTTTTGCTTCTGGTTGCCATAACTTTCCTCCTTACTTCGCGCCAGAGGACTTCTCGGAGCCCCTGTGGCCACGGAAGGTGCGGGTGGGGGCGAACTCGCCCAGCTTGTGCCCGACCATTTCCTCGGTGACGTACACCGGAACGTGCTTCTTCCCGTCGTGGACCGCGATGGTGTGGCCGACGAACTCGGGGAAGATCGTGGAAGAACGGGACCAGGTCTTAACAACGGTCTTCTTGCCGCTCTCGTTCATCGCCTGGATGCGATCATAGAGAACGTCGCTTACAAACGGTCCTTTTTTAACCGATCTGCTCATTATCCTTACTCCTTCCCGTTACTTACCGCCGTTCCTGCGGCGCACGATGTACTTGTTGCTCTTGTTCTTGGTCTTCCGCGTCTTATAACCCAGCGCGGGCTTGCCCCAGGGGGTCACGGGACCGGGACGACCGATGGGGCTCTTGCCCTCGCCGCCGCCGTGGGGGTGGTCGTTGGGGTTCATGACGGAGCCGCGGACGGTGGGACGGATGCCCATGTGACGGGTCCGGCCGGCCTTGCCGATCATGATGTTCTGGAAGTCCACGTTGCCGACCTGGCCGATGGTCGCCCGAGCCTTCAGGGGGATCAGGCGGACCTCACCGCTGGGGAGACGGACCTGGCCGAAGCCATTCTCCTTGGCGATGAGCTGGGCCGCGTTGCCGGCGGACCGAACGAGCTGAGCGCCCTTGCCGGGGACCAGCTCCACGCAGTGGATCATGGTGCCCACGGGGATGTTCTCGAGAGGCAGGGTGTTGCCGACCTTGATGTCGGCAGCCGCGCCGGAGACGATCTGGTCGCCTACCTTCAGGCCGAGGGGCGCGATGATGTAGCGCTTCTCGCCGTCGGCGTAGTGGATGAGGGCGATGTTGGCGGAGCGGTTGGGGTCGTACTCGATGGAGAAGACCTTGCCGGGCACGTCGTCCTTGTTGCGCTTGAAGTCCACGATGCGGTACTTGCGCTTGGCGCCGCCGCCCTGATGCCGGACGGTGATGCGGCCGGAGAAGTTGCGGCCGGCCCGCTTGCGCATATCGGTGGTCAGAGACTTTTCGGGGGTGGTGCGGGTGATCTCCTCAAAGGCGGAGACGGTCATGCCGCGCTGGCCCGGAGTGGTCGGATTGATCTTGCGAATAGCCATTTTCTTCCTCCTTACTGGGCGATGCCGTCGAAGAGCTCGATGCCCTTGGACTCATTCGTCAGCTTCACATAGGCCTTCTTGGTGGAAGGACGACGGCCTTCGTACCGGCCCTGCCGCTTGATCTTGCCCAGCTTGTTCACGGTGTGCACGCTCTGGACTTTCACGTCGAAGATCTCTTCCACGGCCTTGGCGATCTCGATCTTGTTGGCGCTCTTGGCCACTTCGAACGTGTAGACCCGGTGGGCGATGTAATCGTAGCTCTTCTCGGTGAGGATGGGAGCCTTCACGATATCATAAGCGCTCTTCATCAGACGTACACCTCCTCGATTTTTGCAACGGAATCCTTGGTGAGGATCAGTTTCTTGTACTTGAGCACCTCGTAGGTGTTCAGGGTGCCGACCAGGGTGGTCTTGACGCCGGGGATGTTGGCGGCCGCCCGCTCCACGGTCTCGTCCTTCTCGGGAAGCACGATCAGGGCCTTCTCCACGTCCACGGCCTTGAGGACCTTCACCATTTCCTTGGTCTTAGGAGCTTCAATGTTCAGTGCATCGAACACGATGAGCTCGCTGTCGGCGACCTTGGAGGAAAGGGCGGACTTGAGGGCGATGCGCTTCACCTTGCGGTTGACCTGCTGGGTGTAGTCGCGGGGCTTGGGTGCGAACACCACGCCGCCGTGTGTCCACTGGGGGGCGCGGGTGGAACCCTGACGGGCGCGGCCGGTGCCCTTCTGACGATAGGGCTTCTTGCCGCCGCCGGAAACTTCACTGCGGGTCTTGGCGCTCTGGGTGCCCTGACGGCAGTTGGCGAGGTGAGCCACGACCACCTGATGGAGAACGGGCTCGTTGACGGGCTGACCAAATACATTCTCGGAAAGCTCGATATCGCCAATGACCTTACCGGTAATATCGTACAATGCTACGTTAGGCATATCTTCTTTCCTCCTTATTTCACGGTGCTCTTCACGGTGACCATGGAGCCCTTGGCGCCGGGGATGGCGCCCTTGATGAGCAGCAGGTTCCGAGCGGCGTCCACGCGAGCGACTTCCAGGTTCTGGATGGTGATGGTCTCACTGCCCATGTGGCCGGGAAGGTGCTTGGTGCGGAAAACTTCGCCGGGGTAAGTGCAGGCGCCCATGGAACCGGCGACCCGGTAGGAGTGGGAACCGTGGGTCTTGCGGCCGCGGCTCTGGTTCCACCGCTTGATGTTGCCTTCGAAGCCCTTGCCCTTGCTGACGCCGGTCACGTCCACGCGCTCGCCCTCGGCGAACACGTCACAGGTGATGACCTGGCCCACTTCGTAGGCAGCGGCGTCGTCGAGCTTGAGCTCGCGGAGATACCGCATGGCCTTCACACCGGCCTTGGCGCAATGGCCCTTGAGGGGCTTGTTGGCCAGCTTCTCGCGCAGTTCGCAAAAGCCGACCTGCACGGCATCGTAGCCTTCCTTGGCTACGGTCTTCTTCTGAACGACGGGGCACGGACCGGCTTCGACGACTGTGACGGGGATCATGGTACCGTCAGCCCTAAAGAGCTGCGTCATACCGATCTTCTTGCCCAAAATGGCTTTCTTCATTGGTTCATACCTCCGTTAAACTTACAGCTTGATCTCGATATCCACACCGGCGGGCAGATCCAGCTTCATGAGGGCGTCCACGGTCTTGGCGGAGGGCTGCAGGATGTCGATAAGGCGCTTGTGCGTCCTGGTCTCGAACTGCTCGCGGGAATCCTTGTACTTATGGACAGCACGCAGGATGGTCACGACCTCCTTCTCGGTGGGCAGGGGGATGGGTCCGGAGACCTGAGCCCCGGTCCGGCGGGCGGTTTCCACGATCTTTTCGGCGCTGGCGTCGACGAGGCCGTGCTCATAGCCCTTCAACTTGATGCGGATTCTTTGGTTTGCCATGTTATTGTTTCTTCCTCCTTCTGTAATTGGGCAGTACACGGGGCCGTGTGTTTCCTAACTCTTGATTCATGCGCGGCCTCTCGGCCACACATCGTTCGGTTTAGGATACCACCCTGCCCGCTATTTTTGCCCCCGCTTCTGTTGGTTTTGAAGCGTTGGCCCGACAGAAATTACCCGGATGGCAGCCGGCAACCTCCTGCTCGGACCCGCCTGCAGGCCGCAGTTATCCCTTGGTCTACACGCGAACAGCAGAAGTATACTCTATCCTTCCGGGAAATGCAAGTATTTTTTTGCGAAAAAACAAACTTTTTTTGAGCGATTTTTGCGCTCTTGTGGTACCCTTGCTTACATATATACAATATGTAGAATCTCAGGCGCGGTGTAGCCGCGCGCAGTCAAGCCCGGGGGAAGAACGGACGGCTGAAAGCGGACACAAAAAAAGAGAGCCGCATCGCGACTCTCTTTTTTTGATTGTTACTCGATGACCTTGGACACGACGCCGGAGGCGACGGTGCGGCCGCCCTCACGGATGGCGAACCGGAGGCCTTCCTCCATGGCGATGGGGGTGATCAGCTTGATCGTCATCGTCACGTGGTCGCCGGGCATGACCATCTCAACGCCCTCGGGGAGCTGGATGGAACCCGTCACATCGGTGGTACGGAAGTAGAACTGGGGACGGTAGCCGGAGAAGAACGGCGTATGACGGCCGCCCTCTTCCTTGGTCAGCACGTACACCTGACCCTCAAAGTGGGTGTGGGGGTGGATGGTGCCGGGCTTCGCGACCACCTGGCCGCGCTCCACCTGGTCACGGTTGATGCCGCGCAGCAGGATGCCGATGTTGTCGCCCGCGATGGCCTGGTCAAGAAGCTTGCGGAACATCTCGACGCCGGTAACGACGGAGGTCCGCTTCTGCTCCACGAGACCCACGATCTCCACGGGATCGCCCACCTTCACGGTGCCGCGCTCCACACGGCCCGTCGCCACGGTGCCGCGGCCGGTGATCGTGAACACGTCCTCGACGGGCATCAGGAAGGGCTTGTCGGAGGCACGCTCGGGCGTGGGAATGTAGCTGTCAACAGCGTCCATCAGCTCGAAGATGCACTTGCAGGCGGGGCAGGTCTTGGCGTCCTCGCCGGCGGTCAGGGCTTCGAGAGCCTGCAGGGCGGAACCGCGGATGATGGGGATATCGTCGCCGGGGAAGTCGTAGCTGGAAAGCAGCTCACGCACTTCCATCTCCACCAGCTCGAGGAGCTCGTCGTCGTCCACCTGGTCCACCTTGTTCAGGAACACGATGATGTAGGGCACGCCGACCTGACGGGCCAGCAGGATGTGCTCACGGGTCTGGGGCATGGGGCCGTCCGCCGCAGAAACCACCAGGATCGCGCCGTCCATCTGAGCGGCGCCGGTGATCATGTTCTTCACGTAGTCCGCGTGACCCGGGCAGTCAACGTGGGCGTAGTGCCGGTTCGCGGTCTCGTACTCCACGTGGGCGGTGTTGATCGTGATGCCGCGGGCCTTCTCTTCAGGCGCCTTGTCGATCTCGTCATACCGCATGGCCACCGCTTCGCCGGACTGGGCCAGCGCCATGGTGATCGCCGCGGTCAGAGTGGTCTTGCCGTGGTCAACGTGGCCGATCGTGCCGACGTTGACATGGGGCTTCGTCCGTTCAAATTTCGCTTTTGCCATT